>CP155566.1:309470-618941 GCA_039696685.1 Vibrio sp. CDRSL-10 TSBA
TGGGTTAAGTCCCGCAACGAGCGCAACCCTTATCCTTGTTTGCCAGCGAGTAATGTCGGGAACTCCAGGGAGACTGCCGGTGATAAACCGGAGGAAGGTGGGGACGACGTCAAGTCATCATGGCCCTTACGAGTAGGGCTACACACGTGCTACAATGGCGCATACAGAGGGCGGCCAACTTGCGAAAGTGAGCGAATCCCAAAAAGTGCGTCGTAGTCCGGATTGGAGTCTGCAACTCGACTCCATGAAGTCGGAATCGCTAGTAATCGTGGATCAGAATGCCACGGTGAATACGTTCCCGGGCCTTGTACACACCGCCCGTCACACCATGGGAGTGGGCTGCAAAAGAAGCAGGTAGTTTAACCTTCGGGAGGACGCTTGCCACTTTGTGGTTCATGACTGGGGTGAAGTCGTAACAAGGTAGCGCTAGGGGAACCTGGCGCTGGATCACCTCCTTATACGAATGATTATTGCGATGAGTGTTCACACAGATTGATGGTTTTGAAGCGTAATGCTTCGAGCTGTTATTGCTCTTTAACAATTTGGAAAGCTGACAAAACAAACTTTATTCCTTGTGAATAAGATTTGTTTGTAAAGTTCTCAATGTATTCCTAATTGGAATACACCAACAACACATTCAAGTGTGCTTGGTAGAAACTTGTTTTCAAGTTTCAAAATTGAGTCCGGCAAAATCAAGTCTGCATCATGTTTAAATAATTGCAGACAAACTTGGTGACTTGTTCATCAACTCGAAACTCCTTCGGGTTGTATGGTTAAGTGACTAAGCGTACACGGTGGATGCCTTGGCAGTCAGAGGCGATGAAGGACGTACTAACTTGCGATAAGCCCAGATGAGACAGTAAGAGTCATTTGAGTCTGGGATTTCCGAATGGGGAAACCCACATGCATAAGCATGTATCATTAACTGAATACATAGGTTAATGAAGCGAACCGGGGGAACTGAAACATCTAAGTACCCCGAGGAAAAGAAATCAATTGAGATTCCGAAAGTAGCGGCGAGCGAAATTGGATTAGCCCTTAAGCTTTATATGCGTCAGGTGAAGGTTCTGGAAAGGACCGCGAAACAGGGTGATAGCCCCGTAACCGACAGCGTATGTTCAGTGAAATCGAGTAGGGCGGGACACGTGTTATCCTGTCTGAATATGGGGGGACCATCCTCCAAGGCTAAATACTCCTGACTGACCGATAGTGAACCAGTACCGTGAGGGAAAGGCGAAAAGAACCCCTGTGAGGGGAGTGAAATAGAACCTGAAACCGTGTACGTACAAGCAGTAGGAGCACCTTCGTGGTGTGACTGCGTACCTTTTGTATAATGGGTCAGCGACTTATATTCAGTGGCAAGGTTAACCAATTAGGGGAGCCGTAGGGAAACCGAGTCTTAACTGGGCGTTCAGTCTCTGGATATAGACCCGAAACCGGGTGATCTAGCCATGGGCAGGTTGAAGATTGAGTAACATCAATTGGAGGACCGAACCGACTAATGTTGAAAAATTAGCGGATGACTTGTGGCTAGGGGTGAAAGGCCAATCAAACTCGGAGATAGCTGGTTCTCCCCGAAAGCTATTTAGGTAGCGCCTCGGACGAATACTACTGGGGGTAGAGCACTGTTAAGGCTAGGGGGTCATCCCGACTTACCAACCCTTTGCAAACTCCGAATACCAGTAAGTACTATCCGGGAGACACACGGCGGGTGCTAACGTCCGTCGTGGAGAGGGAAACAACCCAGACCGCCAGCTAAGGTCCCAAATTACAGCTAAGTGGGAAACGATGTGGGAAGGCTCAGACAGCTAGGATGTTGGCTTAGAAGCAGCCATCATTTAAAGAAAGCGTAATAGCTCACTAGTCGAGTCGGCCTGCGCGGAAGATGTAACGGGGCTAAGCTGTAAACCGAAGCTGCGGCAATGCGATTTATCGTATTGGGTAGGGGAGCGTTCTGTAAGCCGTTGAAGGTGAACTGTAAGGTTTGCTGGAGGTATCAGAAGTGCGAATGCTGACATGAGTAACGATAAAGGGGGTGAAAAACCTCCTCGCCGGAAGACCAAGGGTTCCTGTCCAACGTTAATCGGGGCAGGGTAAGTCGACCCCTAAGGCGAGGCCGAAAGGCGTAGTCGATGGGAAACGGGTTAATATTCCCGTACTTCTTACAATTGCGATGGGGGGACGGAGAAGGCTAGGTGGGCCTGGCGACGGTTGTCCAGGTTCAAGTGCGTAGGCTTGAGAGTTAGGTAAATCCGGCTCTCTTTAAGGCTGAGACACGATGTCGAGCCGCTACGGCGGTGAAGTCATTGATGCCATGCTTCCAGGAAAAGCCTCTAAGCTTCAGATTGTAAGGAATCGTACCCCAAACCGACACAGGTGGTCGGGTAGAGAATACCAAGGCGCTTGAGAGAACTCGGGTGAAGGAACTAGGCAAAATGGTACCGTAACTTCGGGAGAAGGTACGCTCTTGACGGTGAAGTCCCTCGCGGATGGAGCTATTGAGAGTCGCAGATACCAGGTGGCTGCAACTGTTTATTAAAAACACAGCACTGTGCAAAATCGTAAGATGACGTATACGGTGTGACGCCTGCCCGGTGCCGGAAGGTTAATTGATGGGGTTAGACTTCGGTCGAAGCTCTTGATCGAAGCCCCGGTAAACGGCGGCCGTAACTATAACGGTCCTAAGGTAGCGAAATTCCTTGTCGGGTAAGTTCCGACCTGCACGAATGGCGTAATGATGGCCACGCTGTCTCCACCCGAGACTCAGTGAAATTGAAATCGCTGTGAAGATGCAGTGTACCCGCGGCTAGACGGAAAGACCCCGTGAACCTTTACTACAGCTTGGCACTGAACATTGAACCTACATGTGTAGGATAGGTGGGAGGCTTTGAAGACGTGACGCCAGTTGCGTTGGAGCCGTCCTTGAAATACCACCCTTGTATGTTTGATGTTCTAACTCTGGACCGTTATCCGGTTCGAGGACAGTGCCTGGTGGGTAGTTTGACTGGGGCGGTCTCCTCCCAAAGAGTAACGGAGGAGCACGAAGGTGGGCTAATCACGGTTGGACATCGTGAGGTTAGTGCAATGGCATAAGCCCGCTTGACTGCGAGAATGACAATTCGAGCAGGTGCGAAAGCAGGTCATAGTGATCCGGTGGTTCTGAATGGAAGGGCCATCGCTCAACGGATAAAAGGTACTCCGGGGATAACAGGCTGATACCGCCCAAGAGTTCATATCGACGGCGGTGTTTGGCACCTCGATGTCGGCTCATCACATCCTGGGGCTGAAGTCGGTCCCAAGGGTATGGCTGTTCGCCATTTAAAGTGGTACGCGAGCTGGGTTTAGAACGTCGTGAGACAGTTCGGTCCCTATCTGCCGTGGGCGTTGGAAGATTGAAGGGGGCTGCTCCTAGTACGAGAGGACCGGAGTGGACGAACCTCTGGTGTTCGGGTTGTGTCGCCAGACGCATTGCCCGGTAGCTAAGTTCGGAATCGATAACCGCTGAAAGCATCTAAGCGGGAAGCGAGCCCTGAGATGAGTCTTCCCTGATACTTTAAGTATCCTAAAGGGTTGTTCGAGACTAGAACGTTGATAGGCAGGGTGTGTAAGCGTTGTGAGGCGTTGAGCTAACCTGTACTAATTGCCCGTGAGGCTTAACCATACAACACCCAAGGGGTTTTGATGGACTCAATGCAAGTACATGAATGTGTGAGAACTTAAACAGCTTTCCAATCTTTTGTTTTCACTTTTTAAAAAAGTGAAAATAAAAGGTAATTATCGCTTAAGGCGGTAGTTAAAAAGAATTTGCTTGGCGACCATAGCGTTTTGGACCCACCTGATTCCATTCCGAACTCAGAAGTGAAACGAAACAGCGTCGATGGTAGTGTGGGGCTTCCCCATGTGAGAGTAGAACATCGCCAGGCTCTTATTCTTGTCTTCAGATTTTAGAAAATCTGAAAGCAAAAAGGCGCACTTGTCTACTAAGCAGACAAGTCACCATAAAGCTTTTAAAAAACTTAAAGTTTTATGTTGACTTTCACGGTGCACAGCGTAATATACGCGTCCTGCCCAAGTGCCAAGGCACTGAAAGCAAAGCTCTTTAACAATATAAACCTATCAATCTGTGTGGGCACTCGTTGATGATAATCAAAGATGATTCTAAAGAATCAACTTAGGTATCAATGAACTGAGTGACCAAATTTGAATGAGCAATCATTCGAGCACAGTCAATTCATTATCGTTCTCCTTTTTTATAAAGGAACAACGATAATAGCTTTGAATTACTAAGGTAATTTGAAGTCAGTATTCATTGAGCCGACAAAATCTTAAATTGAAGAGTTTGATCATGGCTCAGATTGAACGCTGGCGGCAGGCCTAACACATGCAAGTCGAGCGGCAGCGACTTAACTGAACCTTCGGGGAACGTTAAGGGCGGCGAGCGGCGGACGGGTGAGTAATGCCTGGGAAATTGCCCTGATGTGGGGGATAACCATTGGAAACGATGGCTAATACCGCATGATAGCTTCGGCTCAAAGAGGGGGACCTTTTAGGCCTCTCGCGTCAGGATATGCCCAGGTGGGATTAGCTAGTTGGTGAGGTAAGGGCTCACCAAGGCGACGATCCCTAGCTGGTCTGAGAGGATGATCAGCCACACTGGAACTGAGACACGGTCCAGACTCCTACGGGAGGCAGCAGTGGGGAATATTGCACAATGGGCGCAAGCCTGATGCAGCCATGCCGCGTGTATGAAGAAGGCCTTCGGGTTGTAAAGTACTTTCAGCAGTGAGGAAGGCGGGTGTGTTAATAGCGCATTCGTTTGACGTTAGCTGCAGAAGAAGCACCGGCTAACTCCGTGCCAGCAGCCGCGGTAATACGGAGGGTGCGAGCGTTAATCGGAATTACTGGGCGTAAAGCGCATGCAGGTGGTTTGTTAAGTCAGATGTGAAAGCCCGGGGCTCAACCTCGGAATTGCATTTGAAACTGGCAGGCTAGAGTACTGTAGAGGGGGGTAGAATTTCAGGTGTAGCGGTGAAATGCGTAGAGATCTGAAGGAATACCGGTGGCGAAGGCGGCCCCCTGGACAGATACTGACACTCAGATGCGAAAGCGTGGGGAGCAAACAGGATTAGATACCCTGGTAGTCCACGCCGTCAACGATGTCTACTTGGAGGTTGTGGCCTTGAGCCGTGGCTTTCGGAGCTAACGCGTTAAGTAGACCGCCTGGGGAGTACGGTCGCAAGATTAAAACTCAAATGAATTGACGGGGGCCCGCACAAGCGGTGGAGCATGTGGTTTAATTCGATGCAACGCGAAGAACCTTACCTACTCTTGACATCCTCAGAAGAGACTGGAGACAGTCTTGTGCCTTCGGGAACTGAGAGACAGGTGCTGCATGGCTGTCGTCAGCTCGTGTTGTGAAATGTTGGGTTAAGTCCCGCAACGAGCGCAACCCTTATCCTTGTTTGCCAGCGAGTAATGTCGGGAACTCCAGGGAGACTGCCGGTGATAAACCGGAGGAAGGTGGGGACGACGTCAAGTCATCATGGCCCTTACGAGTAGGGCTACACACGTGCTACAATGGCGCATACAGAGGGCGGCCAACTTGCGAAAGTGAGCGAATCCCAAAAAGTGCGTCGTAGTCCGGATTGGAGTCTGCAACTCGACTCCATGAAGTCGGAATCGCTAGTAATCGTGGATCAGAATGCCACGGTGAATACGTTCCCGGGCCTTGTACACACCGCCCGTCACACCATGGGAGTGGGCTGCAAAAGAAGCAGGTAGTTTAACCTTCGGGAGGACGCTTGCCACTTTGTGGTTCATGACTGGGGTGAAGTCGTAACAAGGTAGCGCTAGGGGAACCTGGCGCTGGATCACCTCCTTATACGAATGATTATTACGATGAGTGTCCACACAGATTGATACGGTTTAATTAAAGTGAAGAGATTCGTGCCTCTGCTCTTTGAAGCGGAGCACTTTGCTGTGTCCCGTTCGTCTAGAGGCCTAGGACACCGCCCTTTCACGGCGGTAACAGGGGTTCGACTCCCCTACGGGATACCACTTTCGCTTGATACTGGGTTAAATTATTCGTCGTGTATGATTATACACGTCCTCTCAATTTGCCTTGTCTAAAACGAAAGTCATCATCAAAGCGTTTTTATTAAGAACTCTTGAATGATGTTTATTCAACATCTGCTCTTTAACAATTTGGAAAGCTGACAAAACAAACTTTATTCCTTGTGAATAAGATTTGTTTGTAAAGTTCTCAATGTATTCCTAATTGGAATACACCAACAACACATTCAAGTGTGCTTGGTAGAAACTTGTTTAACGAGTTTCAAAATTGAGTCCGGCAAAATCGAAATGTCTCTCGCTCATTCAAATAATGAGAGACAACTAAACCTTGGTTGTTTGCCATACGTAAAGACCCCTTCGGGTTGTATGGTTAAGTGACTAAGCGTACACGGTGGATGCCTTGGCAGTCAGAGGCGATGAAGGACGTACTAACTTGCGATAAGCCCAGATGAGACAGTAAGAGTCATTTGAGTCTGGGATTTCCGAATGGGGAAACCCACATGCACAAGCATGTATCATTAACTGAATACATAGGTTAATGAAGCGAACCGGGGGAACTGAAACATCTAAGTACCCCGAGGAAAAGAAATCAATTGAGATTCCGAAAGTAGCGGCGAGCGAAATTGGATTAGCCCTTAAGCTTTATATGCGTCAGGTGAAGGTTCTGGAAAGGACCGCGAAACAGGGTGATAGCCCCGTAACCGGCAGCGTATGTTCAGTGAAATCGAGTAGGGCGGGACACGTGTTATCCTGTCTGAACATGGGGGGACCATCCTCCAAGGCTAAATACTCCTGACTGACCGATAGTGAACCAGTACCGTGAGGGAAAGGCGAAAAGAACCCCTGTGAGGGGAGTGAAATAGAACCTGAAACCGTGTACGTACAAGCAGTAGGAGCACCTTCGTGGTGTGACTGCGTACCTTTTGTATAATGGGTCAGCGACTTATATTCAGTGGCAAGGTTAACCAATTAGGGGAGCCGTAGGGAAACCGAGTCTTAACTGGGCGTTCAGTCTCTGGATATAGACCCGAAACCGGGTGATCTAGCCATGGGCAGGTTGAAGATTGAGTAACATCAATTGGAGGACCGAACCGACTAATGTTGAAAAATTAGCGGATGACTTGTGGCTAGGGGTGAAAGGCCAATCAAACTCGGAGATAGCTGGTTCTCCCCGAAAGCTATTTAGGTAGCGCCTCGGACGAATACTACTGGGGGTAGAGCACTGTTAAGGCTAGGGGGTCATCCCGACTTACCAACCCTTTGCAAACTCCGAATACCAGTAAGTACTATCCGGGAGACACACGGCGGGTGCTAACGTCCGTCGTGGAGAGGGAAACAACCCAGACCGCCAGCTAAGGTCCCAAATTACAGCTAAGTGGGAAACGATGTGGGAAGGCTCAGACAGCTAGGATGTTGGCTTAGAAGCAGCCATCATTTAAAGAAAGCGTAATAGCTCACTAGTCGAGTCGGCCTGCGCGGAAGATGTAACGGGGCTAAGCTGTAAACCGAAGCTGCGGCAATGCGATTTATCGTATTGGGTAGGGGAGCGTTCTGTAAGCCGTTGAAGGTGAACTGTAAGGTTTGCTGGAGGTATCAGAAGTGCGAATGCTGACATGAGTAACGATAAAGGGGGTGAAAAACCTCCTCGCCGGAAGACCAAGGGTTCCTGTCCAACGTTAATCGGGGCAGGGTAAGTCGACCCCTAAGGCGAGGCCGAAAGGCGTAGTCGATGGGAAACGGGTTAATATTCCCGTACTTCTTACAATTGCGATGGGGGGACGGAGAAGGCTAGGTGGGCCTGGCGACGGTTGTCCAGGTTCAAGTGCGTAGGCTTGAGAGTTAGGTAAATCCGGCTCTCTTTAAGGCTGAGACACGACGTCGAGTCACTACGGTGATGAAGTCATTGATGCCATGCTTCCAGGAAAAGCCTCTAAGCTTCAGATTGTAAGGAATCGTACCCCAAACCGACACAGGTGGTCGGGTAGAGAATACCAAGGCGCTTGAGAGAACTCGGGTGAAGGAACTAGGCAAAATGGTACCGTAACTTCGGGAGAAGGTACGCTCTTGACGGTGAAGTCCCTTGCGGATGGAGCTATTGAGAGTCGCAGATACCAGGTGGCTGCAACTGTTTATTAAAAACACAGCACTGTGCAAAATCGTAAGATGACGTATACGGTGTGACGCCTGCCCGGTGCCGGAAGGTTAATTGATGGGGTTAGACTTCGGTCGAAGCTCTTGATCGAAGCCCCGGTAAACGGCGGCCGTAACTATAACGGTCCTAAGGTAGCGAAATTCCTTGTCGGGTAAGTTCCGACCTGCACGAATGGCGTAATGATGGCCACGCTGTCTCCACCCGAGACTCAGTGAAATTGAAATCGCTGTGAAGATGCAGTGTACCCGCGGCTAGACGGAAAGACCCCGTGAACCTTTACTACAGCTTGGCACTGAACATTGAACCTACATGTGTAGGATAGGTGGGAGGCTTTGAAGACGTGACGCCAGTTGCGTTGGAGCCGTCCTTGAAATACCACCCTTGTATGTTTGATGTTCTAACTCTGGACCGTTATCCGGTTCGAGGACAGTGCCTGGTGGGTAGTTTGACTGGGGCGGTCTCCTCCCAAAGAGTAACGGAGGAGCACGAAGGTGGGCTAATCACGGTTGGACATCGTGAGGTTAGTGCAATGGCATAAGCCCGCTTGACTGCGAGAATGACAATTCGAGCAGGTGCGAAAGCAGGTCATAGTGATCCGGTGGTTCTGAATGGAAGGGCCATCGCTCAACGGATAAAAGGTACTCCGGGGATAACAGGCTGATACCGCCCAAGAGTTCATATCGACGGCGGTGTTTGGCACCTCGATGTCGGCTCATCACATCCTGGGGCTGAAGTCGGTCCCAAGGGTATGGCTGTTCGCCATTTAAAGTGGTACGCGAGCTGGGTTTAGAACGTCGTGAGACAGTTCGGTCCCTATCTGCCGTGGGCGTTGGAAGATTGAAGGGGGCTGCTCCTAGTACGAGAGGACCGGAGTGGACGAACCTCTGGTGTTCGGGTTGTATCGCCAGACGCATTGCCCGGTAGCTAAGTTCGGAATCGATAACCGCTGAAAGCATCTAAGCGGGAAGCGAGCCCTGAGATGAGTCTTCCCTGATACTTTAAGTATCCTAAAGGGTTGTTCGAGACTAGAACGTTGATAGGCAGGGTGTGTAAGCGTTGTGAGGCGTTGAGCTAACCTGTACTAATTGCCCGTGAGGCTTAACCATACAACACCCAAGGGGTTTTGATTGGACTCAATGCAAGTACATTGAATGTGTGTGAGAACTTAAACAGCTTTCCAATCTTTTGTCTTCACTTTTTAAAAAAGTGAAAATAAAAGGTAATTGCCGCTAATGCGGTAGTTAAAAAGAATTTGCTTGGCGACCATAGCGTTTTGGACCCACCTGACTCCATTCCGAACTCAGAAGTGAAACGAAACAGCGTCGATGGTAGTGTGGGGCTTCCCCATGTGAGAGTAGAACATCGCCAGGCTCTTATTCTTGTCTTCAGATTTTAGAAAATCTGAAAGCAAAAAGGCGCACTTGTCTACTAAGCAGACAAGTCACCATAAAGCTTTTAAAAAACTTAAAGTTTTATGTTGACTTTCACGGTGCACAGCGTAATATACGCGTCCTGCCTAAGTGCCAAGGCACTGAAAGCAAAGCTCTTTAACAATATAAACCTATCAATCTGTGTGGGCACTCGTTGATGATAATCGAAGATGATTCTAAAGAATCAACTTAGGTATCAATGAACTGAGTGACCAATCGATACTTCGGTATCGGCACAGTCAATTCATTATCGTTCTGTTGGAACGATAATAGCTTTGAATTACTAAGGTAATTTGAAGTCAGTATTCATTGAGCCGAACAAAATCTTAAATTGAAGAGTTTGATCATGGCTCAGATTGAACGCTGGCGGCAGGCCTAACACATGCAAGTCGAGCGGCAGCGACTTAACTGAACCTTCGGGGAACGTTAAGGGCGGCGAGCGGCGGACGGGTGAGTAATGCCTGGGAAATTGCCCTGATGTGGGGGATAACCATTGGAAACGATGGCTAATACCGCATAATAGCTTCGGCTCAAAGAGGGGGACCTTCGGGCCTCTCGCGTCAGGATATGCCCAGGTGGGATTAGCTAGTTGGTGAGGTAAGGGCTCACCAAGGCGACGATCCCTAGCTGGTCTGAGAGGATGATCAGCCACACTGGAACTGAGACACGGTCCAGACTCCTACGGGAGGCAGCAGTGGGGAATATTGCACAATGGGCGCAAGCCTGATGCAGCCATGCCGCGTGTATGAAGAAGGCCTTCGGGTTGTAAAGTACTTTCAGCAGTGAGGAAGGCGGGTGTGTTAATAGCGCATTCGTTTGACGTTAGCTGCAGAAGAAGCACCGGCTAACTCCGTGCCAGCAGCCGCGGTAATACGGAGGGTGCGAGCGTTAATCGGAATTACTGGGCGTAAAGCGCATGCAGGTGGTTTGTTAAGTCAGATGTGAAAGCCCGGGGCTCAACCTCGGAATTGCATTTGAAACTGGCAGGCTAGAGTACTGTAGAGGGGGGTAGAATTTCAGGTGTAGCGGTGAAATGCGTAGAGATCTGAAGGAATACCGGTGGCGAAGGCGGCCCCCTGGACAGATACTGACACTCAGATGCGAAAGCGTGGGGAGCAAACAGGATTAGATACCCTGGTAGTCCACGCCGTCAACGATGTCTACTTGGAGGTTGTGGCCTTGAGCCGTGGCTTTCGGAGCTAACGCGTTAAGTAGACCGCCTGGGGAGTACGGTCGCAAGATTAAAACTCAAATGAATTGACGGGGGCCCGCACAAGCGGTGGAGCATGTGGTTTAATTCGATGCAACGCGAAGAACCTTACCTACTCTTGACATCCAGAGAATTTAGCAGAGATGCTTTAGTGCCTTCGGGAACTCTGAGACAGGTGCTGCATGGCTGTCGTCAGCTCGTGTTGTGAAATGTTGGGTTAAGTCCCGCAACGAGCGCAACCCTTATCCTTGTTTGCCAGCGAGTAATGTCGGGAACTCCAGGGAGACTGCCGGTGATAAACCGGAGGAAGGTGGGGACGACGTCAAGTCATCATGGCCCTTACGAGTAGGGCTACACACGTGCTACAATGGCGCATACAGAGGGCGGCCAACTTGCGAAAGTGAGCGAATCCCAAAAAGTGCGTCGTAGTCCGGATTGGAGTCTGCAACTCGACTCCATGAAGTCGGAATCGCTAGTAATCGTGGATCAGAATGCCACGGTGAATACGTTCCCGGGCCTTGTACACACCGCCCGTCACACCATGGGAGTGGGCTGCAAAAGAAGCAGGTAGTTTAACCTTCGGGAGGACGCTTGCCACTTTGTGGTTCATGACTGGGGTGAAGTCGTAACAAGGTAGCGCTAGGGGAACCTGGCGCTGGATCACCTCCTTATACGAATGATTATTGCGATGAGTGTTCACACAGATTGATGGTTTATAACGTTTAAGAGACGATACTGGGTCTGTAGCTCAGGTGGTTAGAGCGTTCGCCTGATAAGCGAGAGGTCGGTGGTTCGAGTCCACTCAGACCCACCAATCTTCCTCCCAGGAGATTGGCACACAGTATCAACACCTGATGGGGCTATAGCTCAGCTGGGAGAGCGCCTGCCTTGCACGCAGGAGGTCAGCAGTTCGATCCTGCTTAGCTCCACCATCTTTAAGCGCATTTGCGATTTCTTTGTTATGAAGAAAAGTGTTCTTAAAAATGGTTTTCATTAGAAAATCTTGCTCTTTAACAATTTGGAAAGCTGACAAAATAATCTTTTAGATTATTTGTAAAGTTCTCAATGTATTCCTTAGCGGAATACACCAACAACACATTCAAGTGTGCTTGGTAGAAACTTGTTTTCAAGTTTCAAAATTGAGTCCGGCAAAATCAAGTCTGCATCATGTTTAAATAATTGCAGACAAACTTGGTGACTTGTTCATCAACTCGAAACTCCTTCGGGTTGTATGGTTAAGTGACTAAGCGTACACGGTGGATGCCTTGGCAGTCAGAGGCGATGAAGGACGTACTAACTTGCGATAAGCCCAGATGAGACAGTAAGAGTCATTTGAGTCTGGGATTTCCGAATGGGGAAACCCACATGCATAAGCATGTATCATTAACTGAATACATAGGTTAATGAAGCGAACCGGGGGAACTGAAACATCTAAGTACCCCGAGGAAAAGAAATCAATTGAGATTCCGAAAGTAGCGGCGAGCGAAATTGGATTAGCCCTTAAGCTTTATATGCGTCAGGTGAAGGTTCTGGAAAGGACCGCGAAACAGGGTGATAGCCCCGTAACCGGCAGCGTATGTTCAGTGAAATCGAGTAGGGCGGGACACGTGTTATCCTGTCTGAATATGGGGGGACCATCCTCCAAGGCTAAATACTCCTGACTGACCGATAGTGAACCAGTACCGTGAGGGAAAGGCGAAAAGAACCCCTGTGAGGGGAGTGAAATAGAACCTGAAACCGTGTACGTACAAGCAGTAGGAGCACCTTCGTGGTGTGACTGCGTACCTTTTGTATAATGGGTCAGCGACTTATATTCAGTGGCAAGGTTAACCAATTAGGGGAGCCGTAGGGAAACCGAGTCTTAACTGGGCGTTCAGTCTCTGGATATAGACCCGAAACCGGGTGATCTAGCCATGGGCAGGTTGAAGATTGAGTAACATCAATTGGAGGACCGAACCGACTAATGTTGAAAAATTAGCGGATGACTTGTGGCTAGGGGTGAAAGGCCAATCAAACTCGGAGATAGCTGGTTCTCCCCGAAAGCTATTTAGGTAGCGCCTCGGACGAATACTACTGGGGGTAGAGCACTGTTAAGGCTAGGGGGTCATCCCGACTTACCAACCCTTTGCAAACTCCGAATACCAGTAAGTACTATCCGGGAGACACACGGCGGGTGCTAACGTCCGTCGTGGAGAGGGAAACAACCCAGACCGCCAGCTAAGGTCCCAAATTACAGCTAAGTGGGAAACGATGTGGGAAGGCTCAGACAGCTAGGATGTTGGCTTAGAAGCAGCCATCATTTAAAGAAAGCGTAATAGCTCACTAGTCGAGTCGGCCTGCGCGGAAGATGTAACGGGGCTAAGCTGTAAACCGAAGCTGCGGCAATGCGATTTATCGCATTGGGTAGGGGAGCGTTCTGTAAGCCGTTGAAGGTGAACTGTAAGGTTTGCTGGAGGTATCAGAAGTGCGAATGCTGACATGAGTAACGATAAAGGGGGTGAAAAACCTCCTCGCCGGAAGACCAAGGGTTCCTGTCCAACGTTAATCGGGGCAGGGTAAGTCGACCCCTAAGGCGAGGCCGAAAGGCGTAGTCGATGGGAAACGGGTTAATATTCCCGTACTTCTTACAATTGCGATGGGGGGACGGAGAAGGCTAGGTGGGCCTGGCGACGGTTGTCCAGGTTCAAGTGCGTAGGCTTGAGAGTTAGGTAAATCCGGCTCTCTTTAAGGCTGAGACACGACGTCGAGTCACTACGGTGATGAAGTCATTGATGCCATGCTTCCAGGAAAAGCCTCTAAGCTTCAGATTGTAAGGAATCGTACCCCAAACCGACACAGGTGGTCGGGTAGAGAATACCAAGGCGCTTGAGAGAACTCGGGTGAAGGAACTAGGCAAAATGGTACCGTAACTTCGGGAGAAGGTACGCTCTTGACGGTGAAGTCCCTTGCGGATGGAGCTATTGAGAGTCGCAGATACCAGGTGGCTGCAACTGTTTATTAAAAACACAGCACTGTGCAAAATCGTAAGATGACGTATACGGTGTGACGCCTGCCCGGTGCCGGAAGGTTAATTGATGGGGTTAGACTTCGGTCGAAGCTCTTGATCGAAGCCCCGGTAAACGGCGGCCGTAACTATAACGGTCCTAAGGTAGCGAAATTCCTTGTCGGGTAAGTTCCGACCTGCACGAATGGCGTAATGATGGCCACGCTGTCTCCACCCGAGACTCAGTGAAATTGAAATCGCTGTGAAGATGCAGTGTACCCGCGGCTAGACGGAAAGACCCCGTGAACCTTTACTACAGCTTGGCACTGAACATTGAACCTACATGTGTAGGATAGGTGGGAGGCTTTGAAGACGTGACGCCAGTTGCGTTGGAGCCGTCCTTGAAATACCACCCTTGTATGTTTGATGTTCTAACTCTGGACCGTTATCCGGTTCGAGGACAGTGCCTGGTGGGTAGTTTGACTGGGGCGGTCTCCTCCCAAAGAGTAACGGAGGAGCACGAAGGTGGGCTAATCACGGTTGGACATCGTGAGGTTAGTGCAATGGCATAAGCCCGCTTGACTGCGAGAATGACAATTCGAGCAGGTGCGAAAGCAGGTCATAGTGATCCGGTGGTTCTGAATGGAAGGGCCATCGCTCAACGGATAAAAGGTACTCCGGGGATAACAGGCTGATACCGCCCAAGAGTTCATATCGACGGCGGTGTTTGGCACCTCGATGTCGGCTCATCACATCCTGGGGCTGAAGTCGGTCCCAAGGGTATGGCTGTTCGCCATTTAAAGTGGTACGCGAGCTGGGTTTAGAACGTCGTGAGACAGTTCGGTCCCTATCTGCCGTGGGCGTTGGAAGATTGAAGGGGGCTGCTCCTAGTACGAGAGGACCGGAGTGGACGAACCTCTGGTGTTCGGGTTGTGTCGCCAGACGCATTGCCCGGTAGCTAAGTTCGGAATCGATAACCGCTGAAAGCATCTAAGCGGGAAGCGAGCCCTGAGATGAGTCTTCCCTGATACTTTAAGTATCCTAAAGGGTTGTTCGAGACTAGAACGTTGATAGGCAGGGTGTGTAAGCGTTGTGAGGCGTTGAGCTAACCTGTACTAATTGCCCGTGAGGCTTAACCATACAACACCCAAGGGGTTTTGATGGACTCAATGCAAGTACATGAATGTGTGAGAACTTAAACAGCTTTCCAATCTTTTGTTTTCACTTTTTAAAAAAGTGAAAATAAAAGGTAATTATCGCTTAAGGCGGTAGTTAAAAAGAATTTGCTTGGCGACCATAGCGTTTTGGACCCACCTGATTCCATTCCGAACTCAGAAGTGAAACGAAACAGCGTCGATGGTAGTGTGGGGCTTCCCCATGTGAGAGTAGAACATCGCCAGGCTTTAATTTCTTGCTTCAGATGGCTCCTTTTTAAGGAATAGCCTGAAAGCAAAAACGAGAAAAGACTTGATAGTCTGACCAATGCGGAGCGGTAGTTCAGTTGGTTAGAATACCGGCCTGTCACGCCGGGGGTCGCGGGTTCGAGTCCCGTCCGCTCCGCCACTTATTTACAGAAACCCAGTCTTACGACTGGGTTTTTTGTTTTCTGGGGTAGGCAGTTTTTCGCCCTTCGGCCGAACGAGTCCCGGACGTGCGCGTCTCCGATGGGTCGCCAGCCCGGCCGTCCGCCATTTATACCAATCGCACTAATACCAATCGCACTAATACCAATCGCACTAATTTTATGATCTAATATCAGCTTCAATAGGAGCTGATATGACGACCCCTGACTTCCCAAAACTTATTCGTGAAACATCCGATGCTAGGATGCGTACGAGACTTCTTGCTATATCTCATTTCGTGGATGGAAAAAGCCGCACTCAGATCGCCAAATATTTAAAAGCCAGCCGTACCAGTATCAATAACTGGGTCGCGGCTTATTTAAAGAATGGTGTTGAAGGCTTGGTAGAAAAGCAGCATACAGGCCGTCCTCCACGACTGACTGAAGACCAGCTATCTCAGTTAAAGCTGTACATCACTTCCAATGCGATTAAGCCTGAAGGTGGCAGACTACAGGGGACAGATATTATTGAATTCATCCATGAAGAATTTGGCCTATCGTACAGCTTATCAGGCATCTATAAGATATTGAGAAAGCTTGATTTAGTTTGGATAACAACGCGTTCAAAGCACCCAAAGCAATCTGTAGAAGCACAAGAAGCTTTTAAAAAAATTCCCAATAGAAACGATCCTTAAGATCCCAGGACATGTTGCTTTAAAAGATGTTCAAATCTGGTTTCAAGATGAAGCCAGATTTGGCCAGCGCAACACAACAACCCGAATATGGGCAGAAAAAGGGACTCGTCCCAGAGCGGTACAACAACAGCAATTTGAGTATGCGTACCTATTTGGAGCGGTGTGCGTTAATACCGGAGAAACTGAAGCTATTGTTGTTCCGATGAGCAACATGGAAGCAATGAAAGAGCAACTCAGGCTCATTTCTCAATCCACACCCGCAGACAAACATGCTGTCGTCATCATGGATCAAGCCAGTTGGCATCAAAGTTATCTTGCTGATTCATTCAAGAACCTGACTGTCATTCATATACCGCCCTATTCACCGGAACTCAACCCAATAGAGCAGGTATGGAGTTGGTTGCGTCAGAACGAAATAGCCAATAGGTGTTTTGAATGTTACGACGATATTGTCGACAAGCTGTGTAGTGCTTGGAATCGTTTTTGTGCAGACAAAAGCAGAGTCATTTCGCTCTGCTTTAGAGATTGGACTATATTGACCAGTTAATTAGTGTGATTGGTATAATTTTATGATCTAATATCAGCTTCAATAGGAGCTGATATGACGACCCCTGACTTCCCAAAACTTATTCGTGAAACATCCGATGCTAGGATGCGTACGAGACTTCTTGCGATATCTCATTTCGTGGATGGAAAAAGCCGCACTCAGATCGCCAAATATTTAAAAGCCAGCCGTACCAGTATCAATAACTGGGTCGCGGCTTATTTAAAGAATGGTGTTGAAGGCTTGGTAGAAAAGCAGCATACAGGCCGTCCTCCACGACTGACTGAAGACCAGCTATCTCAGTTAAAGCTGTACATCACTTCCAATGCGATTAAGCCTGAAGGTGGCAGACTACAGGGGACAGATATTATTGAATTCATCCATGAAGAATTTGGCCTATCGTACAGCTTATCAGGCATCTATAAGATATTGAGAAAACTTGATTTAGTTTGGATAACAACGCGTTCAAAGCACCCAAAGCAATCTGCAGAAGCGCAAGAAGCTTTTAAAAAAATTCCCAATAGAAACGATCCTTAAGATCCCAGGACATGTTGCTTTAAAAGATGTTCAAATCTGGTTTCAAGATGAAGCCAGATTTGGCCAGCGCAACACAACAACCCGAATATGGGCAGAAAAAGGGACTCGTCCCAGAGCGGTACAACAACAGCAATTTGAGTATGCGTACCTATTTGGAGCGGTGTGCGTTAATACCGGAGAAACTGAAGCTATTGTTGTTCCGATGAGCAACATGGAAGCAATGAAAGAGCAACTCAGGCTCATTTCTCAATCCACACCCGCAGACAAACATGCTGTCGTCATCATGGATCAAGCCAGTTGGCATCAAAGTTATCTTGCTGATTCATTCAAGAAACCTGACTGTCATTCATATACCGCCCTATTCACCGGAACTCAACCCAATAGAGCAGGTATGGAGTTGGTTGCGTCAGAACGAAATAGCCAATAGGTGTTTTGAATGTTACGACGATATTGTCGACAAGCTGTGTAGTGCTTGGAATCGCTTTTGTGCAGACAAAAGCAGAGTCATTTCGCTCTGCTTTAGAGATTGGACTATATTGACCAGTTAATTAGTGTGATTGGTATTATTCACAGAAACCCAGTCTTACGACTGGTTTTTTGTTTTCTGTGGTAGGCAGTTTTTCGCCCGTCGGTCGAACGAGTCCCGGCCGTACGCGTCTCCGATAGAGATCGAGCCCGGTCATCCGCACTTATTGGAAACCCTAGACTAGGCGTCCCCGCAGTAATGCTGGATTTTTTCGTTTAGGCTGAACCAAATTCATCGCACTATGATGATGAGTCCTGCAGGGAGACATGCCAGTCGTATGCAATGCTGGCCGCTATTCCAACCCCCTCCATCCATCTCCTAAAGGAGAGACTTCACTCCAGGTAATTACGGCATATATTGTTATCTGAGTCGTTACAGCTCCAGAGCATTGGCACTTAGGTTAATTGAACGACGGATAGAGTCCACAGAGCGGATAATGAACTAGGTGTTCACCTGGGAAGAAGATGGTATTTAGGCTCTATGACCTTGGTCCCTGTTTATGAGAGAGCAGAGGCCACAGTTGTGTTTATGTCGGGTAGATAGTCGTGTCGTTGTTGTTACCTACGGAGTTACGATGCAAGAACCTAGACTCTTTAGGGCTTGATAACACCTACAAAAAAGCCCCGCGATAATCTGCGGGGCTCTCATATGCACTTGTTGAACCGCTGGGTTTAAGACTGTTGGTCTTTAACCAGACTTTCTTGTGTAGCGCTTTGCTGCTCCATCGCTTTCTCTTCCTTCTTGGCTTTTTCAATCATTGGGGTAATGGTTGAGCCCTGGATTAGGATTGAGAACACCACGACCGCGTAGGTCATAACCAGAATCAGCTCTTTTACATCAATCAGTTTATCAGGAATGATCATCACGCCAGACGGGATGGACAGAGCCATTGCCAGCGCCAGGCCACCACGCAGGCCACCCCAGGTAAGGATTTTAATCGACCACGGGTTGTAGCTGCGGTAGCGTTTGAAACCAATGTATGAAGTAAACACGCTCAGGTAACGGGCAGCCAGTACCAGAGGTACCGAAAATGCCATCAGAATCCAGTCTTCTTCGTGGAATTCAAACAGCAGCATTGACATACCGATCAGCAGGAACAGTACGCCGTTAAGGAATTCATCGACCAGCTCCCAGAAGTGATCCAGGTGTTCTTCACTCTCTTTGGAGAAACCGATAAAGCGGGTCCAGTTACCGATCATAATGCCGGATACCACCATCGCCAGCGGGCCGGATACATGGATCACATCCGCGAACGCGTAACCTGCGGTTGGTACACCAATGGTCAGCAGCAGCTCCATGGAGTGGTCATCAGTGGCACTAATCAGATAATGGAACAGCAGGCCAAGCAGGAAACCGTAGACGATACCGCCAATCGCTTCCTGAACAAACAGGCCAGTCACGCTCATTACCGTAGGGGTTTCAGTGCCGAAGGCGATGGTAAAGATGGTGACAAAGATAACCAGTCCGAAACCGTCGTTGAACAGGGATTCACCTTCGATTTGAGTAGAGATACGCTTAGGCGCGTTGAGTTTTTTAACAATGGCCAGAACGGCAATAGGGTCGGTCGGAGAAATGAGTGCGCCAAACAGTAAACAATAAACTAAATCAAACTGGATCCCGATAAGTTGGCAGAAGCCGTAAAGAACGAAACCGATAAAAAAGGTGGAGAATAAAGTCGCCCCGAGAGCTAAGACGGTGATTTCCCATTTTTGGTCTTTTAGGTTGGGAAGCTTGATACCCAGGCCACCGGCGAAAAGAAGGAAACCAAGAATACCTTTAAGGAGGAAGTTTTCGAAGTTGATACTAGTGACGGTTTCGGTGGCGATTTGTGTCAGATGGAACCAATTATTCTGACCAGCAATTAAGATAAGTAATGAGAGGAGCATGGAACCTGCTGTTATGGCAATGGTGGTTTGCATCTTCCCTATTTTACTGTTTAAAAAGGCGATCATCATCGCCGCGGCAGATAGAAAGCACAGAGTGTAATAGACCGACATTTTTTTCTCATTGTGTAACAAAATATGAGCGAAATTGTCGTTGGATGTTGAGCAAATAGCAAACGTTTTTTTAGTGCTGCATGAACCATTGATAATAGGAATAATAAGTGCCAATTTGGTATTTTAGACGTCTAGATTTCTAATCAATGTGTGATAGGATGTCAAAAAGCATAAGGAATGAGGCTGTACTGTGGGAAGTAATGTGAGACACCAAATCGAAACGCAACTGAATAAGCGTATCTTACTCATTGACGGTGGTATGGGTACGATGATTCAGGGCTACAAACTTGAAGAGCAGGATTATCGCGGCGAGCGCTTTGCTGACTGGCATTGCGATCTCAAAGGCAACAATGACTTATTGGTACTGACGCAGCCTCAGCTGATTAAAGAAATTCACTCTGCTTATCTGGAAGCCGGCGCGGATATTCTGGAAACCAACACATTTAACGCCACTACGATTGCGATGGCCGATTACGACATGCAATCGCTGAGTGAAGAGATTAACTTCGCGGCGGCAAAGTTAGCCCGTGCCGCCGCCGATGAATGGACCGCTAAGACACCGGATAAGCCACGTTTTGTCGCCGGTGTGCTCGGTCCGACCAACCGGACCTGTTCCATCTCTCCGGATGTGAATGATCCTGGCTATCGCAACGTTACTTTTGATCAGTTGGTTACGGCTTATTCAGAGTCGACCCGCGCACTGATTAACGGTGGTAGTGACCTGATTCTTATCGAAACCATATTTGACACTCTGAATGCCAAAGCATGTGCTTTCGCGGTGGCGTCGGTATTTGAAGAAATGGGGATTGAGCTGCCGGTGATGATCTCCGGTACCATTACCGATGCTTCCGGCCGGACGCTGTCTGGCCAGACAACAGAAGCATTCTATAATGCGCTGCGTCACGTTCGTCCGATTTCATTTGGCTTGAACTGTGCGTTGGGCCCGGATGAGCTGCGTCAGTACGTCGAAGAGCTGTCACGTATTTCTGAGTGTTATGTCTCTGCCCACCCGAATGCCGGTCTGCCAAACGCATTTGGTGAATACGATCTGTCACCGGAAGATATGGCTGAGCACATCTCTGAATGGGCCCAGACCGGTTTCCTTAACCTGGTCGGGGGCTGTTGTGGTACCACACCCGAACATATTGCGGCGATGGCGCAAGCTGTTGAGGGCGTGACGCCCCGCGCGCTGCCAGAGCTGAATGTGGAATGTCGCCTGTCAGGCCTTGAGCCGCTCAACATTGCTAAAGAGACACTGTTTGTGAACGTCGGTGAGCGGACCAACGTTACCGGCTCAGCCCGTTTTAAACGCCTGATCAAAGAAGAGCTGTACGATGAAGCGCTGGATGTTGCGCGTGAGCAGGTGGAAAACGGTGCCCAAATCATCGATATCAACATGGATGAAGGCATGCTGGATGCAGAAGCCTGTATGGTGCGTTTCCTTAACCTGTGTGCCTCCGAGCCGGAAATTTCTAAGGTTCCGGTCATGGTCGACTCGTCGAAATGGGAGGTTATTGAGGCCGGCCTGAAATGTATTCAGGGCAAAGGTATCGTGAACTCGATTTCCCTTAAAGAGGGTAAAGAGAAATTCGTTCAGCAGGCTAAGCTGGTTCGTCGCTACGGCGCGGCGGTGATCGTTATGGCCTTCGACGAAGTCGGTCAGGCTGACACACGAGAGCGCAAGCTGGAAATCTGTACCCGTGCTTACCATATCCTGGTCGATGAAGTCGGTTTCCCGCCGGAAGATGTGATTTTTGACCCGAACATCTTTGCGGTCGCGACCGGTATCGATGAACACAATAACTACGCCCTCGACTTTATCAATGCCGTGGCTGACATCAAACGCGATCTGCCGCACGCGATGATCTCCGGTGGTGTCTCTAACGTGTCGTTTCTCGTTCCGTGGTAACAACTATGTACGTGAAGCGATCCACGCCGTGTTCCTGTATCACTGTTTCAAAAACGGTATGGACATGGGCATAGTGAATGCCGGAC
Source organism: Vibrio sp. CDRSL-10 TSBA (assembly GCA_039696685.1). NCBI lineage: Bacteria > Pseudomonadati > Pseudomonadota > Gammaproteobacteria > Vibrionales > Vibrionaceae > Vibrio > Vibrio sp. CDRSL-10 TSBA. The sequence continues at coordinate 331,173 of CP155566.1, forward strand.
AGCTTGAGATTTACGATAACGTGCCGGACAAACTGCGTGAAGCGGTGGAAGACGTGGTGCTCAACCGTCGTGACGATGGTACCGAGCGTTTGCTGGAAATCGCCGAACAGTACCGCGAAAATGCGGTCGGCAAGCAGGAAGATGCGTCTGCACAAGAGTGGCGTACCTGGCCGGTCGCCAAGCGCCTTGAGCACGCGTTGGTGAAAGGTATCACTGAATTTATCGTTGAAGATACTGAAGAAGCTCGCGTCAATGCCAGCAAACCACTGGAAGTGATTGAAGGTCCGCTGATGGACGGCATGAACGTGGTCGGCGATCTGTTTGGTGAAGGTAAGATGTTCCTGCCGCAGGTGGTAAAATCGGCGCGGGTAATGAAACAGGCGGTGGCGCACCTTGAGCCGTTCATCAATGCTGAAAAACAATCCGGTTCTTCCAACGGTAAGATTCTGCTCGCCACGGTAAAAGGCGATGTGCATGACATCGGTAAGAATATCGTTGGCGTGGTGCTGCAGTGTAATAACTACGAAATCATCGACCTTGGCGTGATGGTACCGTGTGAGACCATCCTCAAAGTCGCCAAAGAAGAGAAGGTGGATATTATCGGCCTGTCCGGTCTGATTACTCCGTCACTGGATGAGATGGTGCACGTTGCCAAAGAGATGGAGCGCCAGGGCTTTGATCTGCCGCTGCTGATCGGTGGTGCAACCACCTCGAAAGCGCACACTGCGGTGAAGATTGAGCAGAACTATCATCAGCCGGTGGTGTACGTGAACAACGCGTCCCGCGCGGTAGGTGTGTGTTCGGCGCTGCTGTCGGAAACGCAGAAGCCGGCCTTTATCGAAAAGCTGAACCTGGATTACGAGCGTACTCGTGATCAGCACGCGCGTAAGACGCCGAAAAGCCGTCCGGTCACGCTGGAAGAAGCACGCGCCAATAAAGCGCCGATCGACTGGGACAGCTACACGCCGCCGGTTCCGGCTAAACCGGGTGTGCATGTCTTTGAAGATTTTGATATTGCTACGCTGCGTCAGTACATCGACTGGACTCCGTTCTTTATGACCTGGTCTCTGATGGGCAAATACCCGGCGATTCTCGAGCACGACGAGGTGGGGGAAGAAGCCAAGCGTCTGTTTAAAGATGCCAACGATCTGCTCGATCGGGTTGAACGCGAAGACCTGCTCAAAGCGAGTGGTATGTGTGCCTTGTTTCCCGGCAGCCAGCATTGGTGATGATATTGAAGTCTATACCGATGAGTCGCGCAGCGAGGTGGCTCATGTGCTGTATAACCTGCGTCAGCAGACCCTGAAACCGAAAGGTGCTAACTACTGTCTGGCCGATTACATTGCGCCGAAAGAGAGTGGTAAGCAGGACTGGATTGGTGCGTTTGCGGTGACCGGTGGTATCGGTGAGCGTGAGCTGGCGGATCAGTACAAGGCGCAGGGCGACGATTATAACGCGATCATGATTCAGGCTGTGGCCGATCGTCTGGCGGAAGCCTTTGCGGAATGCCTGCACGAGAAAGTACGTAAGGAGATCTGGGGTTATGCGGCCGATGAAAACCTGTCTAACGACGAGCTGATTCGTGAGAAATACCAGGGCATTCGTCCGGCACCGGGTTATCCGGCCTGTCCTGAGCACACCGAGAAAGGGACGCTGTGGGAAATGCTGAATGTAGAGCAGACGATTGGTATGTCGCTGACCACCAGTTATGCGATGTGGCCGGGCGCTTCAGTATCTGGCTGGTACTTCTCTCATCCGGACTCGCGTTACTTTGCTATCGCGCAGATTCAGGATGATCAGGTTCAGAGTTACGCTGAGCGTAAGGGCTGGGATAGTCTGGAAGCTGAAAAATGGCTCGGCCCGAATATTAACGGCTGATAAACAGCGATTCCCGGACGGGACAAGCAGCTAACAAAAAGGTCACCCTCGGGTGACCTTTTTAATGCCTGAAACTCTTGGGAGAGCATTAACCCTCGAACAGCTCCTGGTGCAGAGTCTGGATGACGTTCTTCGCTACCGGTGAGTCAACCAGGAAGCACAGGTTGTGATCGCTCGCGCCGTAACAGATCATACGCAGGTTGAAGTCACCCAGGGTGCTGAATACTTGCTTAGCGTAACCTTTGGTTTCCATCTGGTTACCGATCAGAGCAACCAGACACAGGTTGTGTTCGACTTCTACCGTACACAGTTGTTCCAGCTCTTCACGAGCGGCCTGATGCAGTTCCGGTGCACCGCCTGAAGTATCGGTTTTATCCAGAGTCAGGGAAACACTGATTTCTGACGTGGTGATCAGGTCAACCGAGATCTTGTATTTCGCCAGCACTTCAAACACTTTCGCCAGGAAGCCGTAAGCATGGAACATCTTGTCGCTGCGCAGGGTCACCATGGTTTGGTTGCAACGCAGTGCCAGAGCACGGAACTGTGGTGATTCTTCCACTTGCTGACGAATCCAGGTCCCGCCTTTTTCCGGCTCTTTCGATGAACCGACGAACACAGGAATACCGTGACGAATCGCCGGCACCAGAGTCGAAGGGTGGAGAATTTTGGCACCGAAGTTGGCCATCTCGGACGCTTCGCTGAAGGTGATTTCCGGAATCGGTGATGCTTTAGGTGCGATACGCGGGTCAGTGGTGTAAATGCCCGGTACGTCGGTCCAGATCTCAAGGCCGGATGCCTGAACCGCTTCGGCGATCAGCGCCGCTGAGTAGTCACTGCCGCCACGGCCAAGGGTGGTGGTATTGCCTTGCTCATCGGAACCGATGAAGCCTTGCGTGACGACAACCTGCTTCTCACACAGAGGAACCAGTTTTTCCTGCGCCAGGCGTTTCACTTCTTCAACTTGTGCTTCCGCTTTACCGTAGTTGTCGTCGGTACGCAGCACTTCACGGATATCAAAACGCACCGCGTCAACTCCGCGTTCACGCATCAGCTGAGCCAGGATATGAGTCGACATCAGTTCACCGCATGCCACCAGATGGTCGGTCAGTTTTTTGCTCGACTGGAACGATGCCGCTTCTGCTGCGCTCGCGACGCTGTCGAGAATAGCGTGTACTTCTTTCTCAACCTTAACCGGCTCCGCCAGTTGGTCGATAATTGCGTTGTGAATGTCCGCCAGCTCTTTGACCACGGCCAGGCGACGCTCCGCGTCCTGAACACCGTTCGCCAGTTCAACCAGCAGGTTTGTCACGCCCGAGCATGCACTGCTCACCACAAGTTTGGTTTGTGGATTCTTCTCGATAATGGCAGAGCAACGGCTCATGGCTTCAAAATTTGCAACGCTTGTTCCGCCAAACTTGGCGACATTGAATGCTCTCACGGCATTTCTCCCAGAATTCCAGAAATAAAAATGGTTGGTATTCCAACATCCGATGTTTGAAGAGAGTGTTCTTTAGAGCAAAAAAGAGGTGAGACTATGAAAAGATGACCTCAGAAGCTCTTCATCAGCTCGGGGCCGATGACAGTTGAAGGGATTCAGCCCAGTCAACCGACAAATCAAAACCACAATTAAGATTTGTCTCGGCACTACTCCCCCTGAATATTTTGTTTTGGAGTTGAGGCTCCACAAAATATCTGCCTGGGCAGTGCTCCTCTTCTGCTAAATAGCTCACACATTGAACGGGTTTATGCCGTTAATGTCAATTGTAAATTCTGCATCCGGGCAAAATAATTATTCACTGCGGATGTGACAGGTTCGACCTCCCGACTTATGGCCAATTGTGATAGGGAATAATTTGCATTAGTCTTGATATTTCATCCCCCAACGCATGGAGCCAACATGACTATTCGCAGTTTTATTCCACCCCATCGTATCCTGATGGGCCCCGGACCTTCTGATATCTCGCCTCAGGTACTGCAGGCGCTGAGTCGTCCGACCGTCGGTCACCTTGACCCGCTGTTTATCACCATGATGGACGAACTCAAACAACTGCTTAAATATGCGTTTCAGACCGAGAACGAATTTACCATTGCCGTCTCTGCGCCGGGTAGTGCCGGTATGGAAGCCTGCTTCGTCAACCTGGTCGAGCCGGGCGATAAAGTGATTGTGTGCCGCAATGGTGTGTTTGGTGAGCGGATGCGTGAAAACGTGCAGCGCTGCGGTGGTGAAGTGGTACTGGTTGATGATGAATGGGGGACGCCAGTCTCGGTGGATAAAGTCGCCGCCGCTATCGAACAGAATCCGGATGCGAAAATTGTCGCGTTTGTGCATGCCGAAACTTCGACCGGTGCCTGCAGTGATGCCAAAGCGATCGGCCAGCTTGCCAAGCAACACGGTATGCTGACTATTGTTGATGCCGTCACCTCATTGGGTGGTGTACCGCTGCTGGTGGATGAATGGCAGCTGGATGCGGTCTATTCCGGCAGTCAGAAATGTCTGTCGTGCGTACCGGGTCTCTCGCCGCTGACCTTTTCTCCGCTGGCGATTGAAAAAATTCAGACCCGCACGGCACCGATTCAGAGCTGGTTCCTGGATCAAAGCCTGGTGTTGGGTTACTGGAGCGGGCAGGGTAAGCGCAGCTACCACCACACGGCTCCGGTCAACAGCCTGTACGCGTTACATGAATCTCTGCTGATACTGAAAAATGAAGGGCTGGAGAATGCCTGGGCGCGACACAGCAAAATGCACCAGAAATTAAAAGCAGGCTTAGAGCAGCTCGGGCTGAGTTTTGTGGTCGATGAAGCGAGTCGTCTGCCGCAGCTGAATGCGGTCTATATTCCTGAGGGCGTTGATGATGCCGCGGTACGCAGCTATCTGCTGCAAGAGTACAATCTGGAAATTGGTGCAGGCCTGGGTGCACTGGCGGGTAAAGCATGGCGTATCGGCGTGATGGGCTATGGCGCCCGCTCTGAGAATATCGCCTTGTGCCTGAAAGCACTCGAAGAAGCTCTGCAACGCTAGTTGGCGTCAGTGTGGCGACAATGAAAAAGGTGGCTTAAGCCACCTTTTTTGATCCAGGTCTTATCCGCTGTGCGCATCCGACGAGGTTGTGCTCCCTGAGGATGCGCCTTGACTGAGCGGAGCGGCCGCGGATGGTATCGCCGGAGTCTGATACTGGATGTGGCTGAAATCATGGCCCGGGAACAGGAAGCTGGCTTCGGCGCGGATCTGTTCAGCACGGCTGTTATCTCCCAGTCCCTGATAGGCCAGGATCAGATTACTGTAAAACGCCGGGCGAGGCTTATGCCTGATAATGTCCAGTGACCAGTCGATGTAAGGCTGGATATACTCCGACTTATGTTGTGCCAGACCTATATTGAGGTAAGTGCTGTACACATCCCAGTCGAAGCGGTCACGCCACACCACAGGGTTGGTGACTTTATCCAGCAGGGCCGGATTACGTGGCTTGGAGTGCTCAAACTGCATCAGAACGTAGTTAGTGTGCAGCGCACTGAGCATGTAAAACCCGGTCAGTAACGGCAGGATCAGGCTCAGTACGCGCAGCACCGAACGGCTGATCTTACTAAAACGCACCACATGGAATTTGGCGACACGCAGATCGATCCAGAACAGCAGAATCACGAAGGTGATCCAGTGAATCGCGGAGTGATAAAACGGATACTCGAGCTGAGTGTGCAGCAGGATCGGCAGTAACAGGGCAAACATCGCCATCCGGGTGCCTTGTTTGGCGGAGCGGATGCGCAGCAGGAAAAAAGCCGCGGCAATAGCCATACCCAGAACCGGCAGCAGGCCACCTTCGACCCCCCAGTACAGGATTTCGTTGTGCGGATGGTCCATTGCCGGAAGACCGGCCGGGTATTGCTCATTGAGCTGGTGCTGGCGTGCGGTGTAGAGAATGTAACTGGACTCAAAATCGCCGTAGCCGTAACCGGTAAACGGCTTTTCGATCAGCATGTCCAGGGTTTGCGGGAAGGTGTAGCGGCGCGGGCTGTCCAGGTCCGCTTTATCCGCAACCTGACTATCGCCGCCCTGAGAGTACATAGCGCCGATACCAATCAGTATGCCGCCCAGCGTTGCCAGCAGCCAGTTGATAAAGCGCTGGCGTGGTGAGAAACGGTACAGGTAGCGCAGAATAAGTGCCACACCCAGAATGGCCGACAGCCAGCCGGTGCGTGAGGCAAGAACGATCAGCAGCGGCACTGTCATCAACGGGGTGAGATAAAGCAGGCTCACTTCACTGAGGTGTTTGTTGTATTTCTTCGGCTGGCGGGCGAGCAGGTACCCCGACAGCACTAAGCCGGTGGCGAGAAAGCTCGCCATGACGTTAGGCTGCTGGAAAATGCCATACGGACGATTATCGACTGCATTGTAGCCAAACGGATTGCCTGGCTGCAGCACAAAGTATTGTACCAGGCCGAAGGCGGCCTCAATCAAACAGCCGAAGATGATGAACCACAGCAGACGCTGTTTGTGTTTATTACTGAAGTAGAACTGCTGCAGCACAATAAACAGCAGCAAACCGGCCCATAATCCGGTCATGCGGCTGATGGCTCCTGACCAGTAGGCATTGGTGTATAACATCGGCAGCGACATAATCACGCTGCAGATCAGCAGGACAATACTCAGCTTGGAGTAACGCAGCTTACGATAGGAGGCCAGCTGATAAAGGCCAATGGCCAGTGCCACGCTCAGGGTCAGCCAGGTCGCCGGATTAAAAGCCAGCGCCAGCCCGGAGCCGCCGGGATTGGGCATGAAAAAATGCATGGCGATCAGATAAACAGCGCCCAGCACCATGAGAAAAGGTTTATTCAACGGAGCACGAGGGGCCTGCGGTTCGAGCTGAGTGCCACTGAGTAACAAGGTTGCCATAACGTCTCACTAGTAAACGAAAAAAGAAACCAGCGGATGGCGCTGGTTTCTTCACTTTAGCGCTTTTTTCTATTTCAACATAGGTTTAAGGAAGCGCGCGGTATGTGAACCTTCGACCTGGGCCACATCTTCCGGGGTACCTTCGGCAATAATTTCGCCGCCGCCCTGACCACCTTCCGGACCGAGATCGACGATCCAGTCGGCAGTCTTAATCACATCAAGGTTGTGTTCGATCACCACCACGGTGTTGCCGTTATCGCGCAGGCGGTGCAGGACATCGAGCAGTTGCTGGATATCGTGGAAGTGCAGACCTGTGGTTGGTTCATCGAGAATATATAAGGTTTTGCCGGTATCGCGTTTCGACAGCTCACGCGCCAGTTTGACCCGTTGCGCTTCACCGCCGGACAAGGTCGTCGCAGCCTGGCCAAGACGAATGTAAGACAAGCCGACATCGATCAGAGTCTGCAGTTTACGCGCAATGACTGGCACAGGTTCGAAGAAAGCTCGCGCGTCTTCAACCGTCATCTCCAGCACTTCATCAATGGTTTTACCTTTGTAGCGCACTTCCAGGGTTTCGCGGTTGTAGCGTTTACCTTTACAGATATCACACGGTACATACACGTCCGGCAGGAAGTGCATTTCAACCTTGATCACGCCATCGCCCTGACACGCTTCACAGCGTCCGCCCCGGACGTTAAAGCTGAAACGGCCCGGTTTATAGCCGCGGGAGCGCGACTCCTGAGTACCGGCAAACAGCTCACGAATCGGGGTGAAGATACCGGTGTAGGTCGCCGGGTTAGAGCGTGGCGTACGGCCAATCGGGCTCTGATCGATATCGATCACCTTATCAAAGTGCTCCAGACCCTGAATCGATTTGTACGGTGCCGGTTTGGAGGTGGTGGCGCCGTTCAGGGCGATGTGGGCGATATTAAAAAAGGTGTCATTGATCAGGGTCGACTTGCCGGATCCGGATACACCCGTAATACAGCTGAACAGACCCACCGGCAGCGACAGGTTAACGTCTTTGAGGTTGTTACCGGAGGCGCCGATCAGCTCAACGGTCTTTTTCGGATCACGTGCAACCCGCTTGGCCGGCACTTGAATCGCTTTGCTGCCACTCAGATACTGACCGGTCAGAGAGTCCGGGTTGGCAATGATTTCATGCACTGTGCCTTCGGCAACCACAGCGCCGCCATGGACACCGGCGCCCGGGCCGATATCAATCACATGGTCGGCAAGACGGATGGCATCTTCATCGTGTTCGACCACCAGGACAGTATTGCCCAGATCGCGCAGATGAGTCAGGGTGCTGAGCAGGCGTTCATTATCACGCTGGTGGAGGCCGATAGACGGTTCATCCAGCACGTACATCACGCCGACTAGTCCGGCACCAATCTGGCTGGCCAGACGGATGCGTTGTGCTTCACCGCCGGACAAGGTTTCGGCGCTGCGCGATAAATTGAGGTAGTTGAGGCCGACGTTGACCAAAAAATGCAGCCGGTCATTGATCTCTTTCATCACTTTCTCGGCGATTTGGGCGCGCTGGCCTTCCAGCTGCAGCGACTGGAAAAACTGCAGCGCGTCAGCAATGCTCAGTTCAACAATCTGCGGCAGGGTGGTGTCGTTGACGAACACATTACGTGCTTCCAGCCGCAGCCGGGTACCGTCACAACTGGCACAGGATTTGGTGGAAATATATTTCACCAGCTCTTCGCGTACTGAGTTGGATTCGGTATCGCGGTAACGACGTTCCAGCGTATTGAGAATGCCCTCAAACGGATGACGTTTGACCCGGATATCTCCGCGGTCATTGATGTAGTTGAATTCGATTTCGGTGCGGCCGGAGCCATTCAGGAGCACGTCCTGGATCTTTTTCGGCAATTGTTTAAACGGTGCCTGCAGGTCGAAATCATAATGCTTGGCCAGTGAGGTCAGCATCTGGAAGTAGTAGAAATTCTTCTGATCCCAGCCGCGAATCGCGCCCTGGGCCAGACTCAGAGTGTCATCCTGGATCACGCGCTGCGGATCGAAATACTGCTGTACGCCAAGACCGTCACAGGTCGGACAGGCACCGGCCGGGTTGTTGAATGAGAACAGGCGCGGCTCCAGTTCACGCATGCTGTAGCCACAGTGCGGACAGGCAAAGTTGGCGGAGAAGACGTGCTCCTCCCCGTCACCGTCCATCGGCGCGACCACCACAATACCGCCGGACAGCTCGAGCGCGGTTTCAAACGATTCTGCCAGACGCTGCTGCAGATCGCTGCGAACTTTGAAACGATCCACCACTACTTCAATGGTGTGCTTTTTATGCAGTTCCAGCGGCGGCGGATCGGACAGATCACAGGTTTCGCCATCGATACGGGCGCGGATAAAGCCCTGAGCAGCCAGATTTTCCAGCGTTTTAACGTGCTCACCTTTCCGCTCTTTGATGATCGGTGCCAGCAGCATCATCTTGGCGCCTTCCGGCATCTCCAGCACTTTATCGACCATCTGACTGATGGTCTGAGCGGCCAGCGGTACATGGTGATCCGGACAACGCGGCTCACCGACGCGGGCATAGAGCAGACGCAGGTAGTCATAGACTTCGGTAATGGTGCCCACGGTTGAACGCGGGTTGTGAGAAGTCGATTTTTGTTCGATAGAAATGGCCGGAGACAGACCTTCAATGTGGTCGACGTCGGGTTTTTCCATCAAAGAGAGAAACTGACGGGCATAGGCCGACAGGGATTCAACGTAACGACGCTGCCCCTCAGCATACAAGGTGTCAAAGGCCAGCGATGATTTACCCGAACCGGACAGGCCGGTGATGACAATCAGTTTGTCACGCGGAATGGTCAGGTTGATATTCTTCAGATTGTGGGTACGGGCACCACGAACTTCGATTTTATCCATCAGTTTTCTCTATGTCATACCAAGTCGGACAAGTATTACATAGAGTGACAAGTGTGCAAATGATTACTGGATAAAAAAACAGTTAAAAAAGCCATCCCGGAGGATGGCTTGCAGAATCAGTACTGGTGCAGAAATTACGATTTCTGGGTTGAGTGCTTGTCGAGCTCAACCTTTTGCTGATCTTTCTGGTACAGGTTTTCGAAACAGTAGTTGGTGGCTTCAATGTAGCCTTCAACGCTGCCGCAGTCGAAACGCTTGCCTTTGAATTTGTAAGCCAGGACACAGCCCGCTTTGGCTTGTTTCAGCAGTGCGTCGGTGATTTGGATTTCACCGCCTTTGCCCGGTTCGGTATTTTCGATCAGTTCAAAAATATCCGGAGTCAGAATGTAGCGGCCGATGATCGCCAGGTTGCTTGGTGCAGTGCCAGGTTCTGGTTTTTCCACCATGTCGTCAACGCGGAACAGATCGTCTTTGATCATCTCGCCTGAGATCACACCGTATTTGTGGGTCTCATCCTGCGGTACTTCCTGTACGGCGACGATAGAGCAGCGGAACTGTTTATACAGTGCGACCATCTGGGCCAGAACACCTTGCTGTTCATTGACACACAGGTCATCAGCCAGCACAACGGCAAACGGTTCATCACCCACCAGTTCACGGCCGGTCAGAATCGCGTGACCCAGACCTTTCATCTCGCGTTGACGGATGTAAGTGAACTGCGCGGTATCGATGATCGAACGGATATCAACCAGCAGTTTTTCCTTGTTGGTGCCGCTGATCTGATGTTCCAGCTCGTAGTTCATATCAAAGTGGTCCATGATCGAGTGCTTGCCTCGTCCGGTCACAATGCACATACCAGTCATACCCGCCTGGATGGCCTCTTCAACACCGTATTCAATCAGAGGTTTGTTAACCACTGGCATCATCTCTTTTGGCATTGATTTTGTTGCCGGTAAGAAGCGGGTGCCGTAGCCAGCTGCCGGGAAAAGGCATTTGTTGATCATAAGTTTAAAGCCCTATTTTTCTTTGATTCTGTATAGTTGGAAGCCAATTTGGCCACGACTTTACCATGTTCTGGGGCGTGACTTCAGCACATTCTCTGTCCCGGACCAGAAAATGTGCTGCTCACCTCAGTTATGAGAACAGATTCTGGTTGGCCCAGGCGACTGCCTGAGTACGGTTTTTGACCGCAATCTTTTTAAAGATCTGATACAGATGCGATTTGACCGTGAATTCACTGATGAACAGGCTTTCCGCCATTCTGAGGTTGGACTCGCCGGTCTGCAGGCAACGCAGTATTTCCAGTTCGCGCGTGGTCAGGTTGAGGCTGGCCTGGGTGTTGTGATGCTGACAGACGTGACGAAAATGGTGCAGCAACTGACTGCTGACATGGCGCGGCAGGCGATTATAGCCATTAATGATTTCCGCCAGATTGTCGGCAATCAGTTCAGGCGTGTCATGCCGATAAAACAACCCCTTAAGATGGCCGAATGAGAGCAAATCTTCAGTGCGCAGCCGGCGGTTGACATTAAACAGTATGGTTTCCAGATTGATATTGGTCAGCCGCAACGGGCTCAGGCGCTGGCGAAGTTCCTGGTGTTGGTCATAATTAAATAACAGAATTTTATGTTTGTCGGTTTTGTATTCGTGCAGGAGCTGTTCAGGTTCGATATTGGGTACGTCTACTGGCAGACGTAATAATGCCTCTTGCAGCGAGGGGGCTGGTGGCTGGTTTTGATCCGGACACAGCAGGTAAATCGTGCGGGTGTAATTGGTGCGTGACATGACAGTTCTCCTTTCCATCTGTGGGGTTGAAAGCTGTAACATGCCGAAATTAACCGACAGAGGCGAATGCAAAATCAGGCTTTGCGTGAGAATTCAATTCTTCAGGTAAATGAGTAGCTTATCAGGGTTAAAAAGCTCGAAGTGCGCCGAAGAAATTGTGCTTGAAGGATGGATTTTTACGACGGGAGAGAGAACTATCCGGTGGATGATTGGTAGTCGATGCAAAGCATGTTATCCTTGCCGACTATTTCAGAAATACACCGAATTTAAATACGGAGCAGAACATGGCAAGCCGTGGCGTGAATAAAGTAATTTTGGTTGGTAACCTGGGTGGCGATCCTGAAGTTCGCTACATGCCTAGTGGTGGTGCAGTAGCAAACATCACAGTTGCTACGTCAGAAACATGGCGTGACAAAGCGACTGGTGAACAGCGCGAGAAAACCGAATGGCACCGTGTTGCTCTGTTCGGCAAACTGGCAGAAGTGGCTGGTGAATACCTGCGTAAAGGTTCACAGGTTTATATTGAAGGCCAGCTGCAGACTCGTAAATGGCAGGATCAGTCAGGTCAGGACCGTTACACCACTGAAATCGTTGTTCAGGGTTATAATGGTATCATGCAGATGCTGGGTGGCCGTCAGCAAGGCGGTATGCAGCAACAAGGTGGTGGCATGAACCCGTCATCACAGCAACAGGGCGGTTGGGGACAGCCTCAGCAACCAGCAATGCAGCAGCGCCAGCCACAACAACAGCAGCAGGCACCGCAGCAGTCGCAGCCACAGTACAATGAGCCACCAATGGATTTTGATGACGACATCCCATTCTAAGAGCTTCGAGATATAAAAAAGCCGCGAATTTCGCGGCTTTTTTATATAGTTAACTCATCGATACTCAAATTGTGGCTTAAGGAACAGCATCCTGCCCAACTGAGTGCTCCGCTGATATCGCGCAACCCGGTATTGAGGCGGGGGCAGAACATCGATTATCAGGCAGTAAACCCGTCCGCGTATTGACGGCGAGCATCGGATTGACAGAGTCCACCGCCAGACGGGACACCAGAATAAGCATGCCTTATCGGCTCACAAAGCTTTATTGATCAGCTCCGCTGGTCGCTTTGAGTCAATAAGGTCACCGGGATCCTGAGTGACAAAATGCTTAAATGCCCGTTGAGTTTGTTGCCTCAACCGATGAATAGGAAGGGAATTCAGTTTCATGCGGTATACACCGACGCTTAAATTGAGTACGCGTTTAGTTGCGTTCGTTACGTTAATTGTTATCAGTGCGATGTTCATTCTGTTCATCGGCGGCACTTTATCGTTTCAACGTATGGGGCAGGAGTACCTTAATCACTACCTGCACGGCATCGTTGAGGTGGTGGACAAAGAATTAGAAGATCCGGACGCGGCATACTCCATGCAGCGCTGGATGCCCAAAATGCTGCAGGCCTCCAACATCGTGGAGATGCAGCTCTCGTCGCCGGTCGGCACTATCTACCGTTTTAAAGACACCTCATCAAAGACCGATCCCGCTCGCCTGTACGATACAGATATCGCTTTAGCGCGTAATCAGGGCTATTCGATTCATTTCAAAATAGTCCCGCCATATCTCGGTTATGGTTATTCCATGGGCGCCATGGGTTCGATCACCCTGGCGGTGATGTTAATCGTGTTCTGCCTGGTGCGCGGAGTGAAGTGGCTCAAAGAGCAGTTGCACGGCTCAGAGCTGCTTGAAGAGCGCGGGCGGATGATTCTGGCCGGCCGGGTTGAGCAATATGCCAAGGGTGATGAGCGTGAGTGGCCGTATACCGCCAGCGAAGCGCTGGATGTCCTGATTGAAGAGCTGCAGGATGCGCGTCAGGAAACGCAGCCGTTTTGATACCTTTATCCGCAGCCAGACGTTTCTGGATCAGCTGACCGGCGCGGCCAACCGGATTCTGTTCGACAGTAAGCTGGAATCCACCATGCTGGAAAGCGGCGCTCATGGCGGCGTGATTATGATTCGTATGGAAGAGCTCGATGCCGCGCGGGAAGAGCAGGATAAACGCACCATTGATGATTTTGTGGTTGAGGTCGGAGAGTGTATCTCCAACGTCATTGCCCGTTATCCGGAAGTGATTCTTTCCCGCTATTACGATGCGGTGTTTGCCATTTTCATGCCGAATCAGAGCTCGAAGGATGTCGCACATGTGGCGACCCAATGTCTCAAATTAATTGAACGCATCACACCGCCAAGACCGATGGATCACGATAACTGGTTCCATATCGGGGTCAGTATGTATCAGGAAGGTGAGCGACGTGGGCGGATTATTGATGAAGCGGAAACGGCACTGCGCAGCGCCCAGTTGCAGGGCAGTAATGCCTGGAGCCGGTTTAAAAAAGTGGCCAAAGCAGATGATGAACGTGGTAGCGTGCGCTGGAGAACTCTGTTTGACCAATGCTTAACTCCCGAAAAAATCAGGCTTTTCCGTCAACCATGTTATTTATCTGCTGCGGCTAATGGACTAACATTAGTTCATAATGAGTTATTTGTACGGATTGATGATCCTGAGCAGGGGCTGCTGAAGGCCTCCCGCTTCAGCGCCGCACTGGAAACGGTTGGCTATGAAATGGTACTGGATCGCGCCGTATTCAGCCGCGTGCTGCAATTACTCAAGCAAGCCGAGTGGGAGGATGAGACCTTCTCACTCAATATGCATGTGGTGCCGTTTGCCGATAAGCGCTATCTGCGCTGGTTCCGCAATGAGCTGATGCAGTTGCCACACAGCCTGCGCTCGCGTCTGTCGTTCGAATTTGCTGAAGGCCATCTGGTGCAGCATCTCGATTACATGCGTCCGGTGATGCGGATGATGGCCGGAATGGGGTGTGAGCTGGTGGTTGGTCAGGCCGGGCGGACTATTGTCGCCACTCATTACATTAAAGATTTAAAAATTAAGTATTTGAAACTACATCGCAGCCTGATTAAGAACATCGATCAGCGCCATGAAAATCAGCTGTTTGTGCGCAGTATGATCGGGGTGTGCAGCGGCACGGAAACCAAAGTGATTGCGGTCGGGGTTGAGAGTGAATCCGAATGGCAGATGTTGTTGTCGCTTGGTGTTGATGGCGGGCAGGGGCGCCTGTTTGCCGAAGAGCAGGATTTGATTCCTGCGCCAGCACCGCCTGTCACCGCACTGAAAAGTTTGGTCAAACCCGGACGCCGTAACCGCTGGCGAACAAAGTGAAATAATCTATGACATTGGATGATGTGATCAAGAAACTGACCTGCAAGACCAGCCAGAAGCGCACCATCAGCGCTGTGGTGCAGCCGGATGCAATTTATTTTGCCTCTGCGGCTGTGTCTGCCTTGCCGGAACGCAGCACACTTGACGGTCATAGCTGGCAACAAGCGCTGTGCGCTGCGGTGCGCAAAGCCGGCCTCAAAGGGGTCACCCTGGATGTGGTGCTGCACTCCCAGCTTTATCAGAGCTATCAGATTGATCAGCCGGCCGTACCGCGTGAAGAGTGGTCTGCGGCTCTGCCTTTCCTGCTCAAAGATTTGATCAGTGAGAAAGTGACCGAGGTGGTTGCTGATGCTCACCCGCTGACCGGCAGTAACAAGGTCCAGACTTATGTCATGGCGAAAGCGCCGATCCTCGAGTTGGCGGACAGCCTGGAAAAGCTCGATTGCCATCTGGGGCGCATGGTTCCCGAGCAGGAAGTCTGGGCGCATTGTCTGCCCGAACAGCCGCATTTTTTGTTGTTGCAGCGCAGTCAGGGCGGTCACTTTAAGCTGGATGCATTCGTTGACAGGCAGTGTAATTTCCAGCGGACGTTGCGCGGTATTGTCGCGCCGATAACCGGTATGGCCAGCTCGATGCTGCAACTGGACGGACTGGCTCTGGAGCTGCAACGTTCGATTGATTATCTCTCTTCCCAGCTAAAAGGCATTCCCCTGCATCAGCTGCATATCTGCTGTGATGGCGAAGATCATGCAGAGTTGATTAGTGGCTTGAACGAGCGTTTGAACGTTAAGGTATTCACTCTCTCCGATAATGAACCCCAGGAGTTATCCGGTCAGTTGCTGGCGCGCTATTGTCGCTATCTGCCTGATTCAGCGGTGAATTTCTATCAGCAGCAGCTCAAGCCGAAAAAAGAACATTTCACTCTGGCTAATGTTTGCCTCGCCTGGAGCGGGGTTGCGGTGATCATGCTGGCTGTGGCCGTTATGTATCACTTCCGTTTGTCTGCTCTGGATCAGCAGGTTGCGCAGGCCAAAACGCTTGCAGCGCAGCGGGACCAACAGATCAGCACCTTGAAACAGCAGGTCGCCCGGCATCAGCCCTCGGCAGAGAAGCTGGCTGCTGTCGCCCGGCTCAAAAAAGAGATTGACGCTAAACAGATGTCACTGGCTGCGATCAATCAGTTTGACCACTCCCAGCAGGTGGGGTATTCCGGGGTGATGAATGCCCTGGCCAAACTGGCCCGCAGAGACATTTCATTGCGTCAGATTGATATGACGCCGCAGCGCTTCGATATTGAAGGACTGGCCCGTGATGCCGAAGTGGTACCGAGCTGGATTGCCGAGTTTCAGAGTGAATTGCATCTGACCGGACGCAGTTTTGACCGCTTGGTGATTGGCCGCAATGACGATGATGTGATTACCTTTGAACTGAAAACGCAGCAGGGAGCTAAGTGATGAAGCAACGCTGGATTGCCTGGAACGATGCTTTTGCTGTCCGCTCGGCGCGCGAAAAATGGCTGATTGCCGTGTGTGGTTTAGTCGCGGTTGCCTTACTGCTGCAGACCTGGCTGCTGGATCCTGTCCTGGCACGCTATCAGCAGCAAAGCAGCCAACTGGCTAGCCTGAATGCTGCAAATGGCAGCAAAGTGATGACGATTAAGCAGTTTGAAGTCGCGCTCAGCAAAAATCCCGATGCGGATGTCGATAAGCAGCTCGCCAGCTTGCAAGCGCAGAGTCAGGAGCTGTCGATGACGTTGGCCGAACTGACGTCGACTCTGGTTTCGCCGACTCAAATGGCACAATTGCTGCAAAGCGTTTTAGATCGCAGCAGCAAGCTCAAATTGATTAGCCTGACGTCACTGCCGGCTGAGCCGATGAAAACCGGTCAAGCGCAGCAGGAGCAGGAAAGTACCACCTATTATGTCCATCCGGTACGCCTTGAGCTGACGGGGAGCTATTTTGCTATCCGTGATTATCTGCTGGCGCTGGAGAGTCTGCCGGTCAAATACTATTGGCGCAGTTTTCACTACGCGGTGGAAGAATATCCGCAGGCACGCCTGATTGTGCAGGTTTATACCCTGGGTTCACGTCAGGAGTTTATTGGTGGCTAATATGGTAATTCGCGGGCTGACAACAATCGTCAGACAAACTTGTATGCTGCTGGGTGGCAGTCTTCTGGCCAGTACGTTGGCATTCGCCAGCACAGATCCGACCGCGCCGCTTGGCTTTAGCCCGGCGGCTAAAGCCAGTGCGCCGGCCAAAACGGTGTTACCTGAACTGCACAGCATTTTGTGCAGCCAGACCTGCAACGCCATCGTGAACGATCAGGTGGTGCAGCGCGGCGATAAAGTTGATGGTTATCTGGTCGCGGCTGTGACTGAATCTATGGTCAGGCTCACGCGTGGCGGACAGCATTGGGAACTCACGCTGTTTTCCCTTGATATCAAACAATAAGGTAGAAGATTACTTATGCGTAAAGTGGTTATCGGTGTCATGATCGCGGCCTTAATGGGGTGTTCGATGGGACATCGGGATCCGGTCGAGGTAAAGAAGTCACTTGACCAGTCGATCCAGGACTCAAACAGCCGTAATCTGGAGCAGTTGCCCGCTTCGGTTGAAGCCGATCTGATGCCTGATTTGCATGAGACGGAAACCGGTGCTGCGCGTAATCTCAAACGCTTTCGCATTCAGGCCAAAGATGTGGATGCCAAGGCCTTTTTTGCCAGCTTGGTACAAAATACCGGCTACAGTGTGGCTATCCACCCTGCGGTTGAAGGCCAAATCACGGTCAATCTGAGCGACGTTACTCTGGATGAAGCCCTGGATGTGGTACGCAACCTGTACGGTTATGACATCGAAACCGAGGGGAAAGTGGTTCAGGTTTATCCGGCGGGTCTGCGCACCGTGACCATTCCGGTCGACTATCTGCAGTTTAAGCGCAGCGGCCGTTCGTTAACCTCCATTACCACCGGTACCATTACTAACACAGATACTGATTCAAACAGCAGTAGCAGCAGTTCGTCGACCAGCAGTACGTCGAACTCATCTAACCGCAACAACAATAGCAGCAACAGTACTTCTGCGCGTGGCGGGACAGAAATCGAAACCACCAGTGAAAGTGATTTCTGGCCGCAGCTGGAAACCGCCGTTGGCCGCCTGATTGGCAGCGGGCGTGGTCAGAGTGTGGTGGTGACGCCACAAGCGGGTGTGATCACTCTGCGCGCCTATCCGGATGAAATCCGTGAAGTGCGCCGTTTTCTTGATGTGTCGCAGCAGCGTATGCAGCGCCAGGTAGTGCTGGAAGCTAAGATCCTGGAAGTGACCCTGACCGACAGTTATCAGCAGGGCATCAACTGGTCAAATATGTCGCTTGGTAACGGCGATGTGGTGATTAACCGGGTGGGTACGGGCAGTTCTACCCTGCCGGGGCTGGATGCGATTGGCACCTTGCTCGGCGGCCAGACCAATATCACCATTTCAGATGGCAGTTTCAGCTCCGTGCTTAACTTTATGGCCACTCAGGGCGATCTGAATGTGCTGTCCAGCCCGCGCGTGACGGCAGCCAATAACCAGAAAGCGGTGATCAAGGTCGGCAGTGATGAATACTATGTGACCGATCTGACCAGCGTGGTCGGCTCGGGCGACGATACGGTCGCGGCACCGAATGTTGAACTGACGCCGTTCTTCTCCGGTATCTCACTCGATGTGACGCCGCAGATTGACGATAAAGGCAATGTACTGTTGCACGTGCACCCGTCCGTGATTGAGGTTGAGCAGCAGGATAAAGAGATCACTTACAACAACAGCTCCTTTACCCTGCCACTGGCGCGCAGTTCGATTCGTGAATCGGATTCGGTGATTCGTGCTCAGGATGGTGATGTGGTGGTGATTGGCGGTCTGATGAAAACCGATACCAGTAACAGCGTGTCGAAAGTGCCGTTTTTGGGCGATATTCCTGCTCTGGGCCACCTGTTCCGCAGCACCACTCAGACCAAGGAAAAGACCGAGCTGGTCATCCTGCTGAAGCCGACTGTCGTCGGGGTGAACACCTGGCATAAAGAGCTGGAACGTTCGCGCGATCTGCTGCAGGAATGGTTCCCGGACGCTGAGTAACGGTTATGTATCTGGCCCATTTCGGATTGGATCAGCTGCCGTTTCACCTCACCCCGGATACGCGATTGTTTCTGGGCTTAGCGCCGCATTATGAAGCGATTCAAAGTGTAGGCGCTGCACTGGAAATGGGTGAAGGCGTGATAAAAATCACCGGCGAAGTCGGTACCGGTAAAACCATGGTGTGCCGGATGCTGCTGACCCATTTGTCCTCTGATGTTGAGTTGCTCTATTTACCCAATCCGGCGCTGAGTGCGATGGAGTTGCGTCGCGCGGTCGCGCATGAACTGCAGCTCGGAGAAACTGAGTGACAGTCAGTTGGTGGAGAGCATCCAGGCCCGTTTGATGACGCTGCATGATGAAGGTAAACGTGTCGTCGCCATGGTGGATGAAGCGCAGGCGTTATCCGATGAAGCGCTGGAAGTGCTGCGTCTGTTCGGCAACCTGGAAACCGAGCAGACCAAATTACTGCAGATGGTATTGATAGGCCAGCCGGAACTGGATGTGCGGCTGAGCGAGCATCATCTGCGTCAATTTCGGCAGCGAATCACTTTCAGTGCCACTCTGCGTCCGCTCAATCTGGCAGAGAGCGTTGCTTATATCGATAACCGTTTACAAAAGTCCGGTGTGGCTCAGGAGCTGTTCAGCCTCGGGCAAAAGAAAGCCTTGTGGCGCGCGTGTCATGGTATCCCGCGTCTTATCAACCAGGTGTGCCATAAAGCGCTGTTACTAGCGTTTTATGACGCTGTGCCTGAGGTGAGCAATCAGCATGTTTATGCGGCAATTCATGACACCTTTGATACCTGTAAACCCAAATTCAAAACCCCGCTGCTGTGGGGATGGAGTCAGTAATGAGTGAGATCAACAAAGCGCTGTCCCAGTTGGCGGCCAAGCGCGGAGCCTCACTGGATCAGATTGAAGCGGCCCGGGTGGCGCCGGTGAAAACCCGTCCCGGCTGGGTCTGGGCGCTGGGCGGTTGTGCGCTCAGCCTGGCTTTAGGTGGCTGGGCGGTGTCCTGGCAGGCGCCGCAAAGTCTGCCAGCGGACGAAGGGCAAGGTAAACCTGTCTTGATCGCAGCGCAGCAAACTGATTTGGCCCCGACGGTTTCGCCGACCCGCAATACCAGCCCGACGGCGATTGAAGTCTACCGGCCGTCACGTACTATTAGTGATGCGCCGCGCGAAAAAAATACAGTTCAAGCCGCTCCATCTCAGCCTCAGGCTCCATCTGTCACAGCACCGCGGTCTGCGCCGCAGCACGAGCTTGCTGCACCTCAGCACCAGCCTGCTGCGCAGGGGGCAGGTCGTCAATCGACTGCCGATACACCGGCACAGAGCGTGGAGAGCGGTAACCGTGACGCGCACATGATGGTTGAGCAGGTGGAACTGACCCCGCAGCAACTGGCGCAAAAAGCGCTCAGCCGCGCCGATAAAGCGCTCGACAGCAATGACTTTCAGGATGCGGTCGATGCCTACAGTGAAGCATTGCGTTATACCCCGCAGGATGAAACTGTGCGTCAGAAACTAGCGGCGCTTTACTACGGTAAAGGGGATGTACGGCGTGCGTTTGACCTGCTGCAAAACGGGATTGAACTTAATCGCCAGGGCGAGCGGCTGCGCATCGCTCTGGCGAAATTACTGATTAAAGAACAGCAGCCCGAAGCGGCTTTGTCGCCACTGGCCTTTCTGCCTGCCGCGCCATCGCAGGAGTATTTATCGCTGCGCGCCGCTCTGGCGCAAAAGAGTAAACACAACGAGCTGGCTCTGGAGAGCTACCAGTTGCTGACACAAAAAGAGCCAGGCAATGGCCGCTGGTGGCTGGGTCTGGCCATTCAGCAGGAGCGGGCGTTCACCCTGCCTGAGGCGAGAGCGTCGTATCAGCAGGCGCTGAGCAAAGTGGGGCTCTCCTCGCAATCACAAACCTTTATCCGCGATCGTCTGGCCGTGATTGCTGCTGTGGAGGAAGACAAACGTGCAAATTAAACTTCGTAAACGCCTCGGTGACCTGCTGGTTGAAGAGGGCATTGTCAGCGAAACTGCAGCTTGATCAGGCCCTGGTAGCCCAGCGAGAGAGCGGGCGTAAGCTGGGTAGCACCCTGATTGAACTCGGCTTTCTGACCGAGCAGCAGATGCTGACCTTCTTGTCTCAGCAGCTCTCCCTGCCACTGATTGATCTCAATCGTGCCCACATCGACATTGATGCGGTACAACTGCTGCCGGAAGTTCACGCACGCCGCTTACGGGCGCTGGTGATTGGCCGTGAAGGCGATATCCTGCGTGTTGCCATGAGTGATCCGGCGGATCTGTTTGCGCAGGAATCCCTGCTGAACCAATTGCCGATGTACGGCTTTGAGTTCGTGATTGCCTCGGAAAAGCAGCTGGTGGAAGGGTTTGACCGTTACTACCGCCGCACTAAAGAGATTGCCTCGTTTGCGGAGCAGTTGCACGCCGAGCACCAGGGCAACGACGCTTTTGACTACACCATAGGTGGTGAAGACAGCGAAGATGTCACCGTGGTGAAGTTGATCAACTCCTTGTTTGAAGATGCGATTCAGGTCGGTGCGTCGGATATTCATATTGAGCCGGAAGCGAACATGCTGCGTCTGCGCCAGCGCATCGACGGGGTATTGCATGAAACCCTGCTGAATGAAGTTAACATCGCACCGGCGCTGGTACTGCGCCTCAAACTGATGGCCAATCTGGATATTTCGGAGAAACGTTTGCCACAGGACGGCCGGTTTAATATCCGTAGTAAAGGTCAGTCGGTGGATATCCGGATGTCGACCATGCCGGTTCAGCATGGTGAGTCGGTGGTGATGCGTCTGCTTAACCAGACTTCCGGGGTTCGTAAGCTAGAAGAATCCGGTATTCCGGAAGATCTGTTGCTGCGGTTACGTCGTCAGCTTAAGCGCCCGCATGGCATGATCCTGGTGACCGGGCCGACCGGTTCCGGTAAAACCACCACCTTGTATGGCGCGTTGTCCGAGCTGAATGTGGCTGGTAAAAAAATCATTACCGCGGAAGATCCGGTTGAATACCGCATTGAGCGGGTCAACCAGGTTCAGGTCAATCCGAAAATTAACCTCGATTTCTCAACTCTGCTGCGGACTTTTCTGCGTCAGGACCCGGACATTATACTGGTCGGGGAGATGCGCGATCAGGAGACGGTGGAAATTGGCCTGCGTGCTGCACTGACCGGTCACCTGGTATTGTCGACGCTGCATACCAACGATGCGGTCGACAGTGCGCTGCGTCTGATTGACATGGGCGCACCCGGTTATCTGGTCGCCAGTGCGGTGCGTGCAGTGATTGCGCAGCGTCTGATCCGTAAAGTGTGTCCTGACTGTAAAAGCGAAGATGTGGTGGATGATGCGCGTCAGCAGTGGCTGGCGCAGCGTTTTCCCAATCAGGTGACGGCGCCGTTTATGCGTGGGCGCGGTTGCCAGAGCTGCAATCTGACCGGATATCGCGGCCGGATCGGGGTATTTGAAATGCTGGAGCTGGAACATCATATGATGGATGCGCTGCGTGCCAATGACGCGGTCGGTTTTGGCCGTGCGGCGCGCGCTGATAAACAGTACAAGCCTCTGCTGGTCTCGGCGATGGAGCTGGCGCTGCAAGGCGTGGTCAGCCTGGATGAAGTGATGGCGCTCGGAGAGGGCGACTCATCCGGTATGGCCCAGGCGTTCGAGTTGTAGGGTCACGTATGCCAACTTATCGTTACTCAGGCCGCAATCTTGACGGCAGTAAAGCCTCCGGTTCGGTTGAAGCTCCGAACGAAGAGATAGCCGCCGATACGCTGATCAGCAAAGGCGTGATCCCGACCTCGATTGCGCGCGGTAAAAACGCGGCTAAGACCAGTTTTGACTGGCGCGCGCTGCTGGTACCGGCGGTGCCGCTTGAAGTGATGGTGATTTTCTGCCGCCAGATGTACAGCCTGACTAAAGCTGGTGTGCCGCTGCTGCGCTCAATTAAAGGCCTGACTCAAAACTGCTCCAATAAACAGTTGCAGCATGCTCTGGAAGAGGTCACGAACGAACTCACCAACGGGCGTGGTTTGTCCTCAGCGATGCAGATGCATGCCGGTGTGTTCAGCCCGTTGTTTGTGTCGATGATCAATGTCGGCGAAAATACCGGTCGTCTTGATCAGGCATTATTACAACTGGCCAACTATTATGAGCAAGAGGTTGAAACCCGCAAACGGATCAAAACCGCGTTGCGCTATCCGACCTTTGTGATCAGTTTTATCTTACTGGCGCTGTTTATTCTTAACATCAAAGTGATTCCGCAATTTGCCAACATGTTCAATCGCTTCGGGGTTGATCTGCCGTTGCCGACCCGGATTCTGATCGGTATGTCGGACTTTTTTGTCCACTACTGGCTGGCGATGGTGGCGGCGATGGTGGCGTTGCTGTTTGCGTTTCGCGCCTGGCTCAATACCGCATCCGGGCGCGAGAAGTGGGATAAGTTCCGTCTACGTATGCCGATTGTCGGCACCATAGTTAACCGGGCGCAGTTATCGCGTTTTTCCCGCACGTTTTCTTTAATGTTGCGCGCCGGTGTGCCGCTTAATCAGTCGTTAGCGCTGGCAGCAGAGGCGCTCGACAACAAGTTTCTTGAAGCGCGCCTGCTGGAGATGAAAGCCGCGATTGAAGCCGGCAGCAGTGTATCATCCACGGCGATCAACAGCGGGGTGTTTACCCCCTTGGTGATCCAGATGATCGCGGTTGGTGAAGAGACCGGCCGGATTGATGAGCTGCTGCTCGAAGTGTCTGATTTTTATGATCGGGAAGTGGATTACGATCTGAAAACCCTGACCGCCAGGATCGAACCGATCCTGCTGGTCATCGTGGCCGCAATGGTGCTGGTGCTGGCGCTGGGTATCTTCCTGCCGATGTGGGGCATGATGGATGCCATCAAAGGGCGTTAGCAGTGCTCACACTGCGTTCCGGCCCGTTTTTGTGGGCTTTGGTGGTATTAAGTCTGATCGCGGTCATGTTTTCGGCCTGGCAGCCGATAAACAGAGAATTACAGCGTACCGCGTTTGAGGTTGCCAGCGGCCGTATGATTGAGCGGGCTAACTTTTACAAGCAGGAGTGGCTGCTGCGCGGTAAACCGCAGCGCAGTCAGATTGACGGTGAGTGGATTGAATTTTCCCCGCACGGCTGGCTCTATCCGCGTTTGGGCGCCAAGACAGAGCATGGCAAGGGGGATAATGGCGCGCTGCATGCAGAGATAAGCGGCGAGGTGGATTGCTCGGCTCTGTTAGCGCTGCTTTATCCGGATGTCAGGATTCTCAATCAGCCGCCGCGGGTGACCGGCACAACGCTGAGTAACGGCTATGATTGTGTGTTTGATTATCACGGCTACAATACGATAGAAATACGGTTACAGAACAACAAGTTTTCAGCGCATATCCAGCCAGAGCCTTAAGCTGGATTCTAACTGATGTATCACGAAGTTGAGCGAAAACGGGTTGCCAGTATATGCAACAATAATGAGTGTGTTAGGATTAGAGATATGAATAAGCAGTCGGGTTTTACCCTGGTTGAATTGGTCATTGTGATCGTGGTGGTCGGTTTGCTGGCGGTCGCGGCATTACCGCGTTTTCTTGACGTCACCGATGAAGCGAAAAAAGCCAGCATAGAAGGTGTGGCCGGTGGTTATGCCACCGGTGTGCTCTCTGCCCGCGCGCAGTGGGAAGCTGGATCGCGTCCGAGCACCACCATTGGCAATGAGCGTTACAACACGGTCAACTATGACGGTATGGATTTCTGGCTGACCCGCGCTCAGGACAGCAGCGGTACCAGCACAGATTTTCGTGACGGTTATCCGTTTGCTATTAATCAGGACAGCACCACGGTTTCCGGGCAGTCTGGATGACCAGAACTGCGTCGACCTGATGGAAAACCTGCTGCAGAACCCGCCGCAAGTCGATACGGTGGCCAATGCCAGCAGTAATGATGATATCCGATACAGCGCACAGGCTGACAGCAGTAACTGGACCTGCACTTATGTGCAGCAGGAAGGGAACAGCGAACATCAGTTTGTGTATGAGATCCGAACCGGCCGGGTAACGGTCACCTTACAATAAGCGATTTATTTTTCTGAAAGAGAGAGAGTTACAATGAAAAGACAAGGCGGTTTTACCCTTATCGAACTGGTGGTGGTGATCGTAATTCTGGGTATCCTGGCGGTTACAGCAGCACCCCGTTTCCTGAATTTGCAATCTGATGCTAGAGCGTCAGCACTTCAAGGTCTGAAAGGCGCCATGCAAGGTGCTGCGGGTATTGTTTATGGTAAGGCTGCGATTAACGGGGTTGAAACTAGCGATGAGTTAGTTGTTGTTTCTTCTGAAGAAAGCAATATAAATACTATTTTTGGGTATCCTACTGCTAGCAGTGCAGGCATTATTGCTGCTATGAAAGGTTTTGATAGTGACGGTGATTGGCAAGTTTCAGGCGGTGCTGACACTGCTGGAGCTGAAATACAAGTCACGACTGCGGGAAGTAACCCAAACTGGACTTGTAGTGTTAGATATAAAGCAGCAACCTCTGGAGCTGAACCTGTCATTACAGCGCCAGATGCAGATAATTGTTAATTAGATATATCCAAAGGCCAGCCTCGCTGGCCTTTATTGCTTTAGCCGGCCCGAAATCACAACCTGATCGTTGACCGGCTTGCTACACTTACCGTTTATCTTTCCTTAACCTGAGAATCGATGCGCACACCTGCTCGCACTAACGCCGGGTTTACCCTGGTGGAATTGATCGTGGTGATCATACTGATCGGCATTGTGTCTGTGTATGCAGCCAGCCGCTTTATTGGTGTGGCGAGCTTTTCTGCCTTTACCGCGCAGGAGCAGGCGATCTCGATTATCCGCCAGATTCAGCTCAGCCGCATGCAATCCAACCTCAGCGCCGAGCAACTGCAAAGTAACGGTTATTACACGCTGGCGGTGACGCCGGACTGTTTAGGCTCGGTAGCGTCCTGCCAGGCCAACCTTGATGATGCACGCAGCGATGTGCTGCGCGGTGACCAACTCTCTTTCGTCTCTTCTGCTGCTCTGGATAACCAGAGCTTGTCGTTTGACCTGCTCGGTAATCCGGTCGGTATTACTCAGCCCGGCCTGACGATACTGATCAGCGCGCCGGACAGCTCAACCCAGATTTGTATTAACTCGCAAGGTTATGTGTCGCGCGGAGGCTGCGTATGATGCGCCAGCGCGGTTTCACCCTGATTGAAAGCATTGTGGTGATGGTGATTATTGGCCTGGCGATGGTGACTCTGGTCAGTTTTCTCTATCCGCAGGTCGAGCGCTCGGCCGCGCCGCATTACCAGACCCGCGCCGCTAACCTTGGCCAGAGCATGATGAGCCAGATCCTGGCGCTTGGTTTTGATGCCAACAGTGATTTTGACGGCGGTTTTTTGCGTTGTGGTGAAGAGGGCGCCGAGCCTTGCACTCCTCCTGAATCACTGGGGCGGGACGATGAAGCAACGCCGGATGAGTTTAACGACGTCGATGACTATATTGGCTGCTGGTACAGCGACAGTGCGAACGATTGCGGTTCGAATCCCGATGTTTATCCGCTGGCCAATGTTCTCGGTCAGGATGTCAGTGCTAACTATCGCCATTTTACCGTGACCGTGGCCGTCAGTTATGCAGGCAGTAGCTATCAGCCGGTGGCTGCGGTCACTGAGCTTAAGCAGATTCGCCTGACGGTGGATACCGGCGGTTATGGCCAGTACCAGTTTGTTGCCTACCGGGGGAATTATTGATGCGCACGCGCGGGTTTACGCTGGTCGAAATGATCCTGACCATGATTGTCGGTTCGATTCTGGTACTCGGGATTGCCGGATTTGTCGAACTGGGCAGTCGCGGCTACGCTGATAGCGTGGCCCGGCAACGCATTCAGACCCAGGCCCAGTTTGTGCTGGAAAAAATGATGCGTGAGATTCGTCATGCCATTCCGAACAGTCTGGCGATATCGTCTGACAGTACGCAGCAGTGCCTGTCGTTTTATCCGATTGTCTATTCTGGTTTCTATGCCTTGGGCGATACGGATAACAGCCGCTTAAGCTTTATTGTCGGTAATGTTGCCCAGGCGAGCAGTTTCGCTCAGCTTTGATGGCCTGACCATGATTATCAATCCGAGTCATCAGGAGGAGTTTAGCTCCGGCAGCGGCATTGCGATGAGCGGCAGTGACACCAGTGTGACTTTATCGCAGCCGCTGAGCAGCCAGTCCGTGGCACAAAGATTTTATATGTATCGCTCGGCGGTGGAGTATTGCCTTAATTTTGCTGCTAATACCATCAGCCGGAATGGTGTCATCGTTGGTGACAGCATCAGCAGCGGCAGTTTTGATTATGAGTCGGCCAGTTTGCAACGCAGCGGTGTGGTGCATTTGTCGCTGCGTTTCAGCCAGAATGGTGAAGCGAGTGATTTTGAACAGGATGTGCAGGTACTCAATGTTCCCTGAAAGCGCGCAATCACGCCCATCTGCCCGTCAGCCATTGGCCGGGCGGCGCAAACAGGGCGGTAATTTATATATGGTCGCCCTGTTTGTCATAGTGGTGATGGGCTTTCTCGCTTCGGCGCTGAGCCGGATGGAATGGTCCAATCAGGACGGCCTGGCGCGCGAACTGCTTGGTACCCAGGCCTGGTTTGCCGCCCATTCACTGAATGAAATGGCGCTGACCCATCTTTATCCGCTCGGCCAGTCGGCCGCGGTCAGCAGCGTGTGTAATGATGACTGGACAGCAATCTCGGCTGAGGCAAACAGCATGATAACGCAGTATCCGGGCTGTTCGGCACAAACTCAGTGTATCTCGTTAGGACCGCTGCAGGATGATCAAATATTTAAGCTGGAGAGCAGTGTGACCTGTGGCAGTGGCCGTTATCAGGTCGAACGGGTCCAGGATGTGTTGGTGAAGGAGTGATATGATGCAAGTGAGGTTGATGTGGCTGCTACTGCTATTGATGAGCCAGTCCGTGTTTGCAGCCAATCAGTGTTATGAGAAAGGTAATGAGGTGTTCTCAGTGCAGTTCGAGGTTGTAGGGCATTCAAACCACCACCCAGAGGTATATATCACTAATAATGGTGGTCGGCGGACCGAAACCTTATGGTACACCGGTACGGAGAAGAGTGACAATAAAGTGCCGTATTTGTTTAATGAGCAGAGCTTACAGGATGGCGTCAAATACCAGATTCGAATTATCAATGATAGTGTGAATGATGTACTGCAATATTACCGGCGCGTAGATTCGGAGGTCAATAGCGACTGGGTTTTGGTGCAAGAGATAGGTCAGAAAATCCATCAGGGTGTGATTCACATTCTATCGAACGATCCTGAGATTACAATGATTTGTGCTCAGGAGATTGTAGAACCGGAAGAACCTGTTTTATTTAACCAGTGTGACTATTTTCCTCAACCGATACAAAGTTGGATCGCGGCTAACAATAGTGATTATAACAACTTTCCCAGCAGCGAACTGGACCTTCAGATAGAGAATGTAAATATCCGTGGGTGGTCAGACGGTTATCTCGATGATCCTGATAATTTTTACCATTTTGAAGACTGGACTGGGGATCGGACGGTGTTGCGGGTTGGGTATGAGCGAGTCAGTAATTCATGGCTGGCGTATGAGAACCCAAATGCAAAAGTGTGTAACGGCAATACCGGCTGTTATCCTGGCAATGAAGATGGCCAGCTGCACCTTCGCCAGACTGAAGCTCCGGTGCCAATTGCAGTGGAATTTACTGCGCAGGAGGAGTTAACCATAAGCAATGATCCGCTTGGTAATGATAGAAATAGTTACACTCGAGTATGTGCAGATAGCAAGTCGTCTTGTCAGTACAGTGAAGAGGGCGATACGGTTACGATTACCATTGTACGTGATTTAAAACTCTTACATGTTGATACTAATTCAAGCAAAAAATTCAAGTTGGAGTTTTTTGGTAACCGTAAGATAGAGAACTTCGAGTATATGTCCAAGCCTGGCTTTCTGGAGGTGATATTTGAGCGTTTTGCCACGCACTATTTCTCCAGAATTATCGGTGATGGAGATCAAGCGAGGTTTCATTTTGCCAGTCATGTGCGGTTAAATATTACTGATAGTTTTACCCCGAATAATACCCTTATCTTCAATTACCCTCCTGATACCGGCGTGTTGAGCGATTTTGTCGCTCCGGTGATTTATGGTCCTCATGCGACGTTTACGTTTATTCAGCTACAAAGTGACACAACTGCCAATGCGGAAGTTTTTCTACTCGCTAGACATATTAAATTTACTAAATTCGTACAGTTGAGTGGCTCGATTACGGCTAACAAGCTCACAGTACAGGAAGGGTTAAACCTAAATGCGCTAGATGGCTCCCCGGATTGCTGGAAAGGGGGGGAGTCTCAAGACAGCTATGATCTAACACTTTCACCGACAGAGTCTTACTCTCTTATCTGCGAACGTGAGCAGGTTGAATTTCAGGTGCTGGATGATACCAATCAGGCTACCGGTACATTTAATGGTACCATTGATGTTGAGGCCGTTGGCGGGACACTGAACCTGATCAAAGGCAGCGGCAGTAACGGAAGTTATCGCGCAGACGAGAATGGGCAGCTCTGGTTTGAGCTTTCCGAAACGGGTAGTGAAATTATTACTGTGTCTGGGACGTTAATGTCGAATGGTAACAGCAGCCAGGCTGCAGGCACTTATCATTTTGTGCCTTACAAACTCGCGGCGGACGATCAGTTTGTGATTGCCAATAAGGAGCAGAGCGTACAGGTCAAAGCATTAGCATGTGACGATAGTGGTAATGTTGTCGATACTAAATACTCGGGCTCGCCTGATGTGAGTTCAGCCTGGGTCGCACCAACCGATGGTGCAGGGCGCCTTGATTTTAAACCTGTATTCCCTGAAGAGAGTAAGGGGGAGAGCATTAGCCCCCTAACTATGCAAGACTCTGGAATTAAAACGGTCACCATGACGGACACTAACTTTGATTGTACGGGTTTTTCTGATTGTCCGATCAAAGGCAAGGGTACGCTGCAGGGCAGTTTTACTGTCTACTCACGCCCTTGGACACTGGCCATCTGTTCGCCCAACGACAGCAGTAGCATGGATGGCAATATCACGGCTCGCAGCAGCACGGCGTTTACCGCGGCCGGCAGCAACTTTGCGCTTAATGTGCGTCCTCTACGCTGGATCAGTAACGGTGCAGAACAAGGTGAGATTGAAACTTCAGGCCTGTGCGCAGAGGCGGTAACACAAAACTTTTTTGCTGATGCCGCCCAGCTGACCGCCATGACTGAACTGAGTTACCAGGTGGCTCAGCCTGAGGAAGGTGACAGCGGCACACTGAACGGGATTTTGGCGCTGTCCAATGATGCCGGAGAGAACAATAGTTATCTGCCATTCAGTGATTTGTCCTGGAGTGAAGTGGGCGTATTGCGGGTTCAGGCTGCGATCAGCGGCCAATACCTGGGCATGACCGTCAATCCGGGCTATCGCGATATCGGCCGCTTTTATCCGGCCTGGCTCAGCCTCAGCGCGAACGACTGGGATTACCCCGATGATCACTCGGGGTTCGCTTATATGA
The DNA here is from genome assembly GCA_039696685.1 of Vibrio sp. CDRSL-10 TSBA. Taxonomy (NCBI): domain Bacteria; kingdom Pseudomonadati; phylum Pseudomonadota; class Gammaproteobacteria; order Vibrionales; family Vibrionaceae; genus Vibrio; species Vibrio sp. CDRSL-10 TSBA. The sequence continues at coordinate 361,536 of CP155566.1, forward strand.
ATCAGCCGTTCGGTTATGGGTTTAGCGTTGCAGCGCAGAACCGCCAGGGTCAGATTACTAAAAACTATTCATCATTTGATGCGGCTCTGATCGCCGATATTAAGCTGCTGGCGGTGGACAGCAGTGGCGCTGAACTTGGCGCGCGGATTTCCGATTACGATCTGCAGTTCTGGGATGGATCCGGCTCCTGGTCTGACGGCGTGTTGTCTGGTGATCACTCACTGACATTCAGCAAACTTGTCAGTAATAGCTCGCCATATACCACCAGTGCGGACGGGCCGTTTAACAGCGGGTTTGGCTTGCGGGTAACCGATAAAGTCGATGGCGTGGACTTTGCTGCCCCGCAACTGGCGTTAACGCAGGATGGTGCGTCAGTGGATAACGGACAAGTATTCGCTCTCCAGCCAGATATCCGTTATGGGCGTATGGTACTGGACGATGTCGGTGGCGCGGTGACCAGTGTGATTAATGTGCCGCTGCGGGTTGAGTACTGGCAGGGCAGCCGTTTTGTCACTAACAGGGATGACAACGGCAGCTGGTTCCGATCCAGCTCGAACTCGATTTGCCGCCAGAGTATCTGGACGTCAGATGCCGGTAAGTTCAATTCATCACTCGAACCGCGTCAGGAGTCATTGCAAATCCCGACCGTATCGGCAGGTGAAAGCGATCAGCTGATGGCGGAGCCGCATTCTAAGCATGAGCAGAACAGTGTGCGTGAACAGGTACGTTTCTGGCTGCGGCTCGATGACAGCAGCACCAGCTCGCCGCAGCTGGCTGACAGCAGTGTCACTTGTGGTCCGCAGGGGGCCGATAATCCCTGGTTGCAATACAATTGGCGCGGTGTCGGTGATGAGGATCCGTCTGCGGTGGTGACCTTCGGTGTGCATCGCGGTAACGATCGGGTGATTTTCCGTGGTGAAGCACGCCTGACCGGTCAATGATCCCGTCATTTTCACACCCCAGGTTAGGAATCTGTTAGAAATTGCGTGTTTCAACCCATGTTTAGACCTCAATGCCTTGCTGTGATCGCAAGGCATTGGTACATTTAGTGCAATTTTTCTCTTCATTTCTTGCAGGACGAACGAAGATTATGTTTAAAAAACTTCGTGGCATGTTTTCAAATGACCTATCTATCGATTTAGGTACAGCCAACACACTTATTTATGTTAAAGGACAGGGCATCGTTCTCGACGAGCCTTCAGTCGTTGCCATTCGCCAAGATAAAGGCCGTGGTGGCAAAACCGTTGCTGCTGTGGGTCACGCAGCTAAGCAGATGCTAGGCCGTACGCCGGGAAATATTTCCGCCATTCGTCCGATGAAAGACGGTGTGATTGCTGACTTCTACGTGACTGAGAAAATGCTGCAGCATTTCATCCGCAGCGTGCACGACAACAGCATTCTGAAACCTAGCCCACGCGTATTGGTTTGTGTTCCATGTGGTTCAACTCAGGTTGAGCGTCGTGCTATCCGTGAATCTGCGCTGGGCGCCGGTGCACGTGAGGTGTATCTGATCGATGAGCCGATGGCGGCCGCGATCGGTGCGGGCCTGCGCGTATCTGAACCAACCGGTTTCTATGGTGATTGATATCGGTGGCGGTACCACTGAAGTGGCGGTTATTTCTCTGAACGGCGTGGTGTACTCATCATCAGTGCGTATCGGTGGTGACCGTTTTGATGAAGCGATCATCAATTACGTACGTCGTAACTACGGCAGCCTGATTGGTGAAGCGACGGCTGAGAAGATCAAACACGAGATCGGTTCTGCTTATCCGGGTGATGAAGTTAAAGAAGTGGAAGTACGCGGCCGTAACCTGGCCGAAGGTGTGCCACGCAGCTTTACCCTGAACTCGAATGAAATCCTGGAAGCGCTGCAAGAGCCGCTGACCGGCATCGTCTCGGCGGTTATGGTGGCACTGGAACAGTGTCCGCCAGAGCTGGCGTCTGATATTTCCGAGAACGGTATGGTTCTGACCGGCGGTGGTGCACTGCTGAAAGATCTGGATCGTCTGCTGACTGAAGAAACCGGCATCCCAGTCGTGATCGCGGAAGATCCGCTGACTTGTGTGGCGCGTGGTGGCGGTAAAGCTCTTGAAATGATCGATATGCATGGTGGCGATCTGTTCAGCGATGAGTAATGGCTTATCTGGCACTCTGCGGAGTGCCCGAATTCAACTTTAGGACGGTTTAAGATGAAGCCAATATTTGGTCGTGGACCTTCCCTTCAGTTGCGTCTGTTTTTCGCGGTTATTATATCAGCCAGCCTTATGCTGGCTGATAGTCGTTTAGGTACATTCACTCATGTACGATTTTTGCTCAACAGTTTAGTTGCACCGATTCAGTATGCTGCCGACCTGCCGCGCAGCATGTTTGATGGATTCTACGAGCGTTTTAACACCCGTCAGCAACTGATGGAATCGAACCGCACGCTGAAACAGGACGTGTTGACGCTGAAAAGCGATCTGATCCTGCTTGACCAATACCGCGAAGAAAACCAGCGCCTGCGTAAACTGCTTGGCTCTACTTTTGTGCGTGATGAGAAAAAAGTAGTGACGGAAGTGATGGCGGTCGATACCTCGCCGTACCGTCACCAGGTGGTGATTGATAAAGGCCGTGTGGACGGCGTTTACGAAGGCCAGCCGGTCATCAATGAAAAAGGTATTGTTGGTCAGGTGACCTTTGTTGCCGCGCATAACAGCCGCGTATTGCTGCTGATTGACCCCAACAATGCCATTCCGGTGCAGAATATCCGTAACGATATCCGTGTCATCGCGTCCGGCAACGGCCAGAGCGATGAGATTCAGCTTGAGCATATTGCCACCAGTACCGATATTGAAGTCGGCGATATGCTGGTGACATCGGGTTTGGGCGGGGTTTATCCGGAAGGTTATCCGGTCGCTTACGTTTCACAGGTTGATAAAGATACCCGACGTGAATTTGCGGCGATTAAAGCAACACCGGTGGTTGATTTTGACCGCTTACGCTATCTGCTGTTGATCTGGCCGAATGAAGATCGCCAGCAGCAAGTGATCAACGCTGACACGCAACCGATGGCAGAAGGCAATAACGCAGAGGACAATAATAATGGCCAGTAATGATTGGGCAGGCCGTGTTGTTATCTGGGCCTCATTCTTTTTTGCTCTGGTTTTGCAAACCATTCCCTGGCCGGGTGCGCTTGATTTACTGCGCCCGTCCTGGCTGTTGCTGGTGACCTGTTACTGGGTGCTGGCGCTGCCGCACCGGGTCAACGTCGGTACCGCACTGATACTGGGTTTACTGTGGGATTTGCTGCTCGGCTCGACGCTGGGTATTCGCGGCATGATGATGTCGATCGTGGTTTATCTGGTCGCACTCAACTTCCTGGTGCTGCGCAATATGGCACTGTGGCAGCAGGCAATTGTGATTGCCGGGCTTTCTATGGTGCTGGAAATCCTGATTTTCTTTGGTGAATATTTGATCCAGGACGTGACATTTAATCCATTGTCACTCTGGAGCGGCTTAATTAGCTGTATACTCTGGCCGTGGATGTTCTTATTACTGCGTCGGGTTCGACGTCATTGGCATATTAAGTGATAACGCGATGAGCGAAAAAAAACTGATCTTAGCTTCCGGCTCGCCAAGACGGCGCGAATTGTTAGCCCAGCTGGGTTATCAGTTTGATATTTTGGTCCCCAATGTCGAAGAAGCGCAGCAAGCGGATGAGAGTGCGCTGCAGTATGTAGAACGTTTATCCCGTGACAAAGCGCTGGCTGGCTTAGCCATGACAGCAGCCGACAATGATACGGTAGCGAGTAATGATGCGGTCGTGATTGGCTCTGACACCATAGTGGTGCAGGACGGTCTGGTGCTGGAAAAACCGCACGATTTTGCGGATTCACGCCGCATGCTGCTCCATCTTCAGGCTAATCGTCATCAGGTGATGACCGCGGTGACGGTCGCCACAGCGCAGCACTATCGCTCTGTCGTGGTGACCACAGACGTCTGGTTTAAAGCTCTGACCGAACAAGAAATCGAACAGTACTGGCAAAGCGGTGAACCTTGCGATAAAGCTGGCAGTTATGGCATTCAGGGATTGGGTGGACGATTTGTAACAAGATTAGAAGGTAGCTACTACGCCGTCGTCGGGCTACCACTCTACGAAACTGACCAGCTCTTGCGCGAATTCTTATAATTTAAAATATTGAGGTGCGCTCATGAGTGCAGAGTTGATCTTAAACGTCACACCGAGTGAAACCCGGGTGGCGATGATTGAAGGCGGTGTCCTTCAGGAAATCCACATTGAACGTGAAGCAAAGCGGGGCATTGTCGGCAATATCTACAAAGGCAAAGTGAGCCGGGTTCTGCCGGGCATGCAGGCTGCATTTGTTGATATCGGCCTAGATAAAGCGGCGTTTTTGCATGCTTCTGATATCGTCCCGCACACCGAATGTGTGGCCGAGAACGAGAAACAGCAATTCCAGGTGCGTGATATCTCGGAACTGGTTCGCCAGGGCCAGGATATTGTGGTGCAGGTGGTTAAAGATCCGCTTGGCACTAAGGGCGCACGCCTGACCACAGATATTACCCTTCCTTCCCGTTACCTGGTTTATATGCCGGGTGCCAGCCATGTCGGTGTATCACAGCGGATTGAAAGCGAGTCCGAACGTGAACGCCTCAAAAACGTTGTCTCACAATATTGCGATGAGCACGGCGGTTTTATTATCCGTACCGCTGCCGAAGCGGCTAAAGAGAAAGAGCTGTCCCAGGATGCTGCTTTCCTCAAGCGTTTGTGGGGCAAGGTGATGGAGCGCCGGGTTAAATACAAAAACCGTTCGACTCTGTATGGTGAACTCGGTCTGGCGCAGCGCATTCTGCGTGATTTCGTCGGTACAGACCTGACCAAGATTCTGGTCGACTCGCGACAGGAATATGAAAACCTGGTCGAATTCACTTCGGAGTTTGTGCCAGAGCTGACCGATAAGCTCGAGTTGTACGAAGGTAATCAGCCCATTTTCGATATGTACGACACTGAGAACGAGATTCAGCGTTCCCTGGAGCGCAAAGTCGAACTGAAATCCGGCGGCTACCTGATCATCGACCAGACCGAAGCTATGACCACCATCGATATCAACACCGGTGCGTTTGTCGGGCGTCGTAATCTGGAAGAGACGATTTTCAACACCAATATTGAAGCCACTCAGGCGATTGCGCGCCAACTGCGCCTGCGTAACCTGGGCGGTATTATCATTATTGATTTTATCGACATGTTATCCGAAGAACACCGTAAGCGGGTACTTACTTCACTTGATGCGGCGTTGAGCAAAGACCGGGTGAAAACTAACATTAACGGCTTTACCCACCTTGGTCTGGTGGAAATGACCCGTAAGCGAAACGCGCGAAAGTATTGAACATGTGCTGTGTTCCACTTGTCCAACTTGTGAAGGACGTGGCAGCGTGAAAACCGTTGATACCGTGTGTTTCGAGATCCTGCGTGAAATTACCCGGGTGAACCGGGCCTACGATGCGGATCAGTTTGTGGTGTATGCGTCACCGGCGGTGGCCGAAGCGCTGCACGGCGACGAATCACACTCTCTGGCGGAGCTGGAAGTCTTCATCGGTAAGGAAGTACGTATTCAGGCTGAACCTTTGTATGTGCAAGAGCAATTTGATGTTGTAATGATGTAATAGGACAGCGAGTGATCTCAATGTTAACTCGCCTTGGGCGGATCGTAACCTGGCTGCTGGTCAGTTTGTTGGTGCTGCTGGCAATTGCCATCACGGCACTGCGTGTTCTGTTGCCGGAAATGAACCGCTTTAAGGATGAGATCCAGGGCTGGGTCAGCGAGCAGAGCCACATTCAGTTTGAAATCTCTGATGTGCGTGGCTTCTGGCGCAATACCCACCCGTCGCTGGCTTTGCAGGGCGTTCAGGCCCGTTTTCCTGATGGCAGTGAGATTCAGTTCAACACCGACCGGATTGATGTCGAGTTTGATCTGTTTGACTCGCTGCTACAGCAAGAGCCGGTGGTCGCTAATCTGGTTATCCATCAGCTTAAGCTTGATATCCGCTCGGTTGATCTCAACCAACTCAACCAGCCTTCCGGTGAAGAGACTCTGCCCGGAGCTCAGGGACGGGTATTACGCCGCCTTGATGATCTCTTCCTACGTCAGTTAGATGACTTCTCTTTGCAGAATTCCACCATTCAGTATCAAAGTCTGGCCGGGGATATGCGCCAGCTCGATATTGATAAGCTGCACTGGAAAAACCAAGGCCGGCGCCATCTGGCCGAAGGGGTAGTCAGCCTGGCCGATGCGGAAATCAACTCGCTCAAAGTGAGTGCTGACTTTCGCGATCACGGCTCTCTGAGTGACATTTCCGGTGATTTCTATGTCAGTGCCGATAAGCTGCGTGTTTTGCCTTGGCTGACCCGTTATCTGAAAGATGCGACCGGTATTCAGCGCGGTGTGGTCAGCTTCGACGGCTGGATGACACTGGAAAACAGTCAGCCGGTCGATGGCTATGTGGCATTAAAGCCATCCGAGCTTATCTGGCAGCAGGCCCCTGCCGAGCCAGAAGCTGAGCAGGATGCTGAGTCGTCATCAGACAGTGAACAAGCCACAGATTCGCAGCGTCATGAGCTGCTGCTTGAATCGGGCATTCTGGTCCTTTCTCCGCATAAAGATGGCTGGCAAGTAAGTGCGCACTCACTAAATGCACGTACTGACGATACGCCGTGGCCGGAGATCGACTTCGGCCTTGACTGGCAGCCGCAGCAGTGGCGCCTCAACGTCTCCCAACTGGATATTGCGGCCCTGCTGCCCTTGGCCCGTCTGGTGCCGGAATCCCATCAAACCAATCAGTTACTCGATGAGCTCAGCCCGAGCGGGCTGGTGGAAAATCTGCGAGTACAGCAAGGCGTGACACCTGAATCACTGCGTTATTCGGCCACGTTGAAAGATATCGGTATCAAGCAGTGGGAACTGCTGCCGGAAGTGCATAATCTGCAGGCCAAAGTGAGCGGAACGCCGGATAAGGCAGTCATTCACGCCAGTCTGATTGATGATGTGCTGCCGTATGGTGACGTGTTCCAGGCGCCGCTCAATATTCGCCAGGGTCAGGTCGATATGGTGTGGCAGCGCGATGACAGCGGCTGGTCGCTGTGGGCGGATAAAGTCACTGCGGCGACCCCTGATCTGCAGGTGCTGGGCGCGTTCCGGCTCGATTTTCCTGAGGATAAAAGTCCGTTTCTGTCATTTTATGCTGAAGCTGATCTGCATAATGCCGGTCAGACCTGGCGTTATCTGCCGACACTGGCGCTCGGCCATGAGCTGACCGACTATCTCTCAACCGCGATTCAGGGCGGTAAAGTCAATACTGCCAAGCTGCTGTGGTACGGCGAGCTGGGCGATTTCCCTTATCCGAATCACAACGGTATGTTCCAGGCCTGGGTTGGCCTCAAGCAGGCGACCTTTAGTTTTGATACCGCCTGGCCGGCGATTACTGATATGCAGCTTGATCTGCTGTTTGAAAATGATGCCATGTACCTCGACTCTCATGCGGCGACGCTGAAAGAGGTCAAAGCACAGCGGATTACCGGCCGTATTCCGCATCTTGAATCCGACGGACATATTGAGATTGAAGCCAGTGCGGTGGCGCAGGGTAATACGGTGCGTGATTACATGACCGCGACACCGCTGGTGGACTCGGTGGGGGCGGCACTGACTACGATTCAGGTCAGCGGTGATGTGACCTCTGAATTCCAGCTCAATATCCCGTTTAGCTCAGAGCAGGAGCCGCGTGCCTGGGGCTGGGTTGATCTGGACAAGAACCATGTTGAGATTGATGTGCCGCCGATGACCCTGGAAGCGGTCAGCGGCCGGATTGAGTTTGACAATGATGTGGTGACCGCGGCCGGTTTGTCGGCTTCGCTGCTGGAGCAGTCGATTTCGTTTGATTTCCGTGGCGAAAGTGCCGCGCAGGGCTATGCGGTCAATATCGATCTGGTCGGTGACTGGGAACTGAAACCGCTGACGCCATATGTTGGCGCCCGCTGGCTCAATCCGCTCCAGGGCCATGCGCCGTGGCAGATGGGAGTCGATATTCAGCTTAACGATGTCGGCTTTACCTATCAGATTGACGCGCGGGCCAATCTGAACCAGGTTGCGAGCCGTTATCCGTATCCGCTTAATAAGCCGGTCAACAGCAAGGGGACGGCATTGCTGCAGGCCTCAGGTAACCAGCAGTCCATCAGCGCCCGGGTTCAGGTGCCGAATGCCAAGTACCAGGCTGAAATCGATATTACCAAATCCGTACCGGTACTGACCGCCACCAATCTGGTGGTCGGACAGGGCAGTTTCCGCATCAGCCCGGTGGTCGGGCATGATGCGCAAATTCGTACCGACAAGTTAGATCTCGACCAGTGGATTCCATTGCTGCAGCCTGAGTCGCAGGGCAAGTCAACGTCGGCTTTGGCGACGATGAATACCCCGCAGATCCCGACCCCGCAACGGGTCGATCTGCGGGTCAAAGAGCTGCATGTCGCGGATCTGGACTGGCATGATGTGGTGTTTAATGCGCGTCAGAAAGATAAGCTGTGGCAGATGACCATCGACAGCCAGGAAGCGCAGGGTGTGGCCGACTATCAGCTGCCGGACAAGCTCAGTGTCAACCTACAGCGTCTGCATCTCTACATTCCGCAGCTTGATGAGCAGGATGGTAAAGCGCCATTGATTGACATCGAAAAACAAGATCAGCCGTTGATTTCTGATTTTGATCGTCAGTTCCACGCGCTGATGCCGGATCTCAAGCTGGATATCAGCGACTTCTGGCTGCAGGGCTATAAAGTCGGTAAGCTGGTGATGGACATGGAACGCCAGAACAATACCCTGAACTGGAAACAGATTGATTTGACCAGCGGTACCAATGAAGTGCACATCAACGGTGGCTGGACACTGCACAATGACAGTAGCCATACCACGATGAATCTGGCTATGAAGGGTGACAATAACAGCGATCTGATGGAGCGTTTTGGTATCAGCTCTGGTATTCAGAAAGCGCCGTTTGATATGACCAGTCAGCTGCAGTGGGATGGGGCTCCATGGTCAATGAAGGTCAACACCCTGCAGGGCAAACTGGATACTGAACTCGGCAAAGGTGTGATCTCGAATGTCAGTGGCGCGGCCCGTTTGCTTGGTTTGTTCAGCCTGGATTCGATCATTCGTAAAATGCAGCTTGATTTCAGCGACGTGTTTGATGACGGCATGGCATTTAACTCGATTACAGGTAACGGTGAAATTTCTCAGGGTGTGTTTGTCACCAATAACATCAAAATGGATGCCGTCGCCGGTGAGATGACCATCAAAGGTCTGGCGGACCTCAACACCCGAAACCGTCGATGCGGAAGTGAATTTTGTGCCGGATCTGACCTCTGGTATTCCGGTGCTGAGTGCGTTTGCGGTCACGCCGGCCACAGCTCTGTACGTGCTGGCGGTGAATACGCTGATTTCACCTGTGGTGGAGATTTTTACCCAGGTCAACTATGAAGTGAAAGGGCCATTGGATGCGCCGACGGTAAAAGAACTCTCCCGCACCCGCGGTGAGTTCAAGTTACCGGAAAAGCTGAGAAAGTTAGCAGAATAGGGAGTGAGAACATGCAACGTGTCGGATTAATTCAGATGACCTCAGGTCCGGATGTAGAGCAGAATCTGGCCTACATCGCCAGGCAGGCACAAGTGCTGGCCGGTCAGGGCGCCAAGTGGGTGGTGACACCGGAAAACGCGGTGGTACTGGGCAATCGCGAAGACTACCACAGCAATGCTGAAGCGTTCGGCCAGGGGCCGATTCAGGCCGAGTTATCCCGCATTGCGCGCGACAATCAGCTATGGTTACTGGTAGGCAGTATGCCGATCGCCAGAGCGGAGGGCGTGACAACCACATCGATTTTATTTAATCCGCAGGGCGCAGCAGTGGCACATTATGATAAGCTGCATATGTTTGATGTGGATGTCGCCGATGGCCATCAGCGTTATCGGGAGTCGGAAATCTTTACCCCTGGCAATGAAGTGGTGGTCACACCGACACCGTTCGGACAGCTTGGGCTGTCTGTCTGTTACGACGTTCGTTTTCCTAATTTATACGCAGAGCTGCGCCGCCTCGGGGCTCAGATTCTGCTGGTACCTGCTGCGTTTACCGCGGTAACCGGACGCGCGCACTGGGAAGTGTTGCTGCGTGCCCGCGCGATCGAGACCCAGTGCTGGGTGGTCGCGGTCGGTCAGGGCGGTCACCATCCGTGCGGACGTGAAACCTGGGGCCACTCCATGATCATCAACCCTTGGGGTGAAGTAGTGGCTTCGCTGGGACAAAGCCCGGCCAATCTGGTGGCTGATATTGAACTGGACCAGCTGGACACGGTAAGACGTACCATGCCTGTCATTGAGCACACGCGCTTTGATAATCAATTTAAAGAGATAAAGAGTTAGCTATGAGTATTACCCGTATTGAAGAAGCACTATTAACCCCCGCCGGGCTGACAGAGCAGGATATCGCTGACACTTTGGCGACCATCGCCACTCGTGAAATTGATTATGCTGACATCTATTTTCAGTCCAGCTGGCATGAGTCTCTGGTGCTGGAAGACAGCATCATCAAGGATGGCTCGTTCAACATTGACTGTGGTGTCGGTGTGCGTGCGATCACCGGTGAGAAGACCGGTTTTGCCTATTCTGACCAAATTCAGCTCGACGGGTTAAAGCAGAGCGCCATTGCTGCGCGCGGCATTGCTCAGCAAGGCCAGAATGGCAAAGTTCAGGCGTTCAAACGCAGCAGTAATCAAAGCTACTATGCGGCGGTTAACCCGCTGGAATGCTGGGAGAAGCAGCAGAAAACCGAACTACTGAAACAGCTGGACGCGTACATCCGCACCAAAGAGCCGCTGATTCAGGAAGTCTCTATCAGCCTGAGTGGTGTGCATGAGCAGATCCTGGTCGCCGCGACCGATGGCACTTATGCCGGTGATATCCGTCCGCTGGTACGCCTGTCGATCAGCGTTCTGGCACAAAAAGGCGATCGCCGTGAACGCGGCAGCTCAGGCGGCGGCGGCCGCTTCAATTACGACTTTTTCCTCTCGGAAGAGAATGGTCAGCAGATGGCGTACTCTTTTGCTGATGAAGCGATTCGCCAGGCGCTGGTCAACCTGGAAGCGGTTGCGGCACCAGCCGGTACCATGCCGGTGGTTCTGGGTTTCTGGCTGGCCGGGTGTGCTGCTGCACGAAGCGGTAGGTCACGGTCTGGAAGGCGACTTCAACCGCAAAGAATCGTCAGTTTTCTCCGGCAAGATTGGCCAGAAAGTGACGTCGGATCTGTGTACTATTGTCGATGACGGCACGCTGAAAGATCTGCGTGGCTCACTCAACGTCGATGATGAAGGCGTGAACGGTCAGTACAATGTGCTGATCGAAAAAGGTGTCCTGAAAGGCTACATGCAGGACAAGCACAATGCGCGTCTGATGGGTGTGGCACCAACCGGTAACGGCCGTCGTGAGTCTTATGCTCATCTGCCGATGCCGCGTATGACCAATACTTATATGCTGCCTGGTCAGCACAGCCCGGAAGAGATCATCTCGACGGTGAAGAAAGGTATTTACGCACCAAACTTTGGCGGTGGTCAGGTGGATATCACCTCAGGTAAGTTTGTGTTCTCAGCCTCTGAAGCGTACATGATTGAAAACGGTAAAGTGACTCATCCGATCAAAGGCGCGACCTTAATCGGTTCCGGTATTGAAGCCATGCAGCAGGTCTCTATGGTCGGAAACGATCTGAGTATCGACCGTGGTGTCGGCGTGTGCGGTAAAGCGGGCCAGAGTGTGCCGGTCGGTGTTGGTCAGCCAACACTGAAGCTGGATGCGTTGACCGTGGGTGGTACCGAGTAACGGATCCGTGAGGGCAGATGAGTTAATCGCTTAGTCGGTTTATAAGTCAGTCTGTTGATAAGCCACTCTATTGATAAGTCAGTCCCTTAATAATCGAGCCGCAGTGATGCGGCTTGTGTGTTTACGGCCCGGCTGTCGGGATTGGGCTTTCGGCATATTTCTCGACCAACAGCAGCAGAAAGATCGGATCCGGATCGTTTTGTGGGTGGTAATTACTGGCGATCCATGCCATATTTCGTCGCACTGAAATTTGACCTAATTTAACCATTCTGGAGCACACTTATGTCTAATGAAGATGAATATCTGTCAGTTGAAGAGTTACTCGAGATCCAAAAGGAAGAGACTCGCGATATCATTCAGGCACTCCTTGAGGACGGCAGTGATCCAGAAGCTCTGTATGAGATCGAACACCACTTCTTTGCTGAAGACTTTGCTACGTTAGAAAAAGCGGCGGTTGAAGCATTTAAGATGGGTTTTGAAGTGCTTGAAGCGGAAGAGACCGAAGACGAAGACGGCAACAAACTGCTGTGCTTTGATGCAACTATGCAATCGGCGCTGGACGCAGAAGCCATTGATGCTCAGGTCGAGAAGCTGGTTAACCTGGCTGAGAAATACGACGTGATCTACGACGGCTGGGGCACCTACTACGAAGGTGAAGATGCGTTGTACGGCGACGACGAAGAAGATGAAGACGACGACGCTTAATTAATGCGGCGCACAACGCCTACGACGCATTAATAATACATTGCTACAAATACCAGCCAGCCGGCTGGTATTTTTTTACCCTGCATGTTTGAATGGCGCAAATTGTGCCTGATACCAATCGGATAAGTCACTGACCAGCTCTGCCGGCAAGTGAACATTGCAATAACCGGCCTGGCGCAGATTGGTATTTGCCCTAACTGATTACTCAATAAAGACGGATCTCATGCAGCTTTCTCTTGCCGGACTCTGGCAGCTTTCCCCCCTGACCGATTTATCCATTCCCCAGGATGACATTACCTTTCCGGCCCCGCTCAGCACGGTGTTGCCTGATGAGCTTTCTGAACAGAGTATTGCTGAGCAGGAATGGCATCTGATGCATGACATCGAGGTTGACGACACTCTGCTCAGCTTTGCGGCGATTGATCTGGTGCTGGAAGGCATCGACTATCATGCGGAAGTGCGTCTTAACGGTGTGGCGCTGTTTGACTGTGACGGTTCACAAACCGTATATCGCAAAGATATCCGCCCGTTACTTAATCCCGGCCGTAACCGGTTTGAAATTCTGTTCCTTGAACAGGAGGAAGAGTGGCTGATTGATGAAGAGCCGGCACAGTTGTGTGCATTACCTGCTGAGCAGCCTGAACCTTATGACAGCCGGATAGGTATCTGGCGCGCGCCGTTTTTGCAGTGTATTCGCCATGTGCGCCTTGAGCATGTTGCGACCGAACAGATCTGGCATCATGGCGGCGGTTGTGAAGTGCTGGTTGAGCTGTTTTTTCACACCTACGCACCTGGCCTTATCTCTGCCACAGTGAAATTTGGCAGTATGACTTATCAGCTGCCTATCGATGTGCGCAGCAGCCGTGCCAGCGCTTTGTTCCAGGTGGAAGCACCGCGGTATTTTGACCCGCAGCAGCCGCAAAACCAGGCTCGCTACGATGTCCGGGTCGAACTCGACGGTCAGGTACTGGCCTTCCAGCTTGGTCTCAATCAGGATATGTGTGTCAGTCACTTTCCCCTGTAACCTTTTGCATTAATAAAAAATCCCGCTCAGTCAGGCGGGATTTTTTGTTAGCAACAGGGCACGACAGGTCAGAGTTTAGTGGGCACAGTGCCACTTGGCCGGATGTTTGTGCTGCCAGTTTCTCTCATGCAGGTAGTAAGCACAGGTATTGATACTGGGTTCAATCAGGGCCATGACACCGCCGACTAACCAGCTGCCGGTCAGCAGGTAGGCGACATTAAACGCAACCGTGAAGTGAATTACCGCAAAAGTGGCGGTTTTGATGCGCGCATTGGCGACCTTATTTTGCTTTTGGCTGTAACGGTTCCAGGCCTGTTCGTGAAAGTAGAACGCGACGGTATTAACCATAGGTTCCAGCATGGCGATCAGGCTGCCGATGATCACATCACCGGTCAGCACATAGGCGACGCTGAAGGCAACGCAAAAGTGAATGGCGGCAAAACTTAGTGTCTTTTTCATGCTGTGTCCAACCCTGTTTCTGTTTGATATGAGTATTATTGATAATTATTCTCAAAACGGGAAATGGGTTTGAACGATTTGTTTGATAGGTTTTAACGAATAAAAAAGACGCATTAAGCGTCTTTTTCTATCAGAAAGTGTTATTAACGCTAGCTGTGTTAACCGTAAAGTATATGGTTAACGATAAAGCCTGCTTAACTGTACAGAGCGTTAAGCCTGAGGTTTTACCACCAGGACATGTACCGGCGAAAGCTCTACCACTTTACTGGCCACCGAGCCAAGCATCACCTTATCGAGTTTTGAGCGTTTATGGCTTGGTATGACGATTAAGTCAGCACGCAGCTGTTTGGCGTAGTCGAGGATGGTCGAGTAAGGTTTACCTTCCGCGACATGCAGTTGATATGGCACAGCATCACCGATGTGCTGCTCGGCAAATGCAGTCAGCTGTGCACGCACATCTTGTTTCATTTTCGCGGCGGCATCTTTGGGAAAGTAGGTCGCGACCATCGACATATGAATGCCGGGTAACACGTTGAGCAGATGCAGGGTGGCATTGGCTTGCTTAGCATGCCAGATAGCTTGTTGCAGCGCTTTGTCACCAAAACCTTTCTCGTTTAAATCAACCGGTACAAGGATATGTTTATACATTATGCGTTATCTCTGTGTAGGATAAGATGTGGACAGTATTCAGTATATCCGAGACAGCAGTGGCTGCCGGGGGACTGATCACAGATGCCCTGACCAGCAGGGCATCTGGTTCATCGCATCAGGCCGCGTTTCTGCTCGCGCGCTGCACGGCGTCGCTGGTTCCAGCCCAGTAACAATGTCAGCAGCAGAGCTGGCACGAAGACCCATTCTTTCATCGGACGGTCACTGTCGACTACGATGGAGCGAATCTCCCAGTCAAAGTCGATACCCGCCGCTTCGGCCGGGCTGCCAAATTCCACCATATCAATCAGCATGCGATTGTTTTCGTGTTTCAGCATCAGACCCATTGAAGCAATGCGTTCATCCGCACCCTGGGCACGATCATCAAATGGCAGCAGCACAGTTTTCGAGACATGATCGCCATCGAGAGTGTCACCGGCCACGATCATCGCCACCGACTGGCCGACCGGGGTCTGCTCCACCACCTGCTCCAGCTGAGTACCCGGATAGAGTTTCTGCGCCGGATAAACCATATCCCACCAGAAGCCCGGGCGGAAGAAGGTGAAAGTCAGCACCAGCAAGGCAACGATTTCCCACCATTTGGTCTTGGTAAACCACCAACCCTGGGTAGCCGCCGAGAACAGCAACATGGCGATAATCGACGATATCACCGTCAGGGCCAGATGCCACCAGGTATCAATCCCCATCAACAGCAACTGGGTGTTGAACACAAACATAAACGGCAGAATGGCGGTACGGATATCGTAGGTAAAGCCCTGGATACCGGTCCGGATCGGGTCTGACTTGGCAATCGCTGCCGCAGCAAACGCGGCCAGGCCGACCGGCGGTGTATCATCAGCCAGAATACCGAAGTAGAACACGAACAGGTGCACAGCAATCAGCGGAATGATCAGACCGTGCTGCGCGCCCAGAGTCACAATGACCGGTGCCATCAGGGTGGATACCACGATGTAGTTAGCTGTAGTTGGCAAGCCCATGCCTAATACCAGACTGATCACTGCGGTAAATATCAGCATCATGATCACGCTGCCGCCGGAGATGAATTCGACAAAGTCAGTCATCACCAGGCCGATACCGGTCAGGGTCACTACGCCAACAACTGTACCTGCTGCTGCAGTCGCTACCCCGATCCCGATCATGTTGCGCGCACCGGCAACCAGGCTTTCCAGCAGATCCGTTACGCCTTCTTTCAGATTGCCGGACAGATCACCGGTCTGATTGAAGATGGCCATCAGCGGGCGTTGAGTCAGCAGAATGAACACCATAAACACGGTGGCCCAGAATGCAGACAGACCCGGCGAGAAACGTTCAACGGTCAGACACCAGACCAGAACCACAATCGGCAGCAGGAAGTGCAGGCCGGATTTGACCGTCGGGCCGGTGTCCGGGATCTCAGTCAGTTCATCGTCGAGATCCATACCCGCCTGATCAGCGTATTTAGCCGATACGCGTACCAGTAGCACATACACAATCAGCAATGCGACCGTCACGATAGGTGTTGCGGCAGCGCCAAACACATCCTTGGTCCAGCCAACACCGTAGTACACCACGGCACTGATGACGCACAGAGCGAGAATGGTGCCGGTGAATGACATCAGGCTTTGCAACAGCGTCGGGTTATGGCGACGTGGCAGGCCTTGCATACCGGCCTTACACGCTTCAAGGTGTACGATATAAATCAGTGCGATGTAAGAAATCAGCGCTGGCAGCAGTGCCGCACGAATCACTTCCACATAGGAGATACCGACGTATTCCACCATCAGGAACGCGGCCGCGCCCATAATCGGAGGGGTCAGCTGGCCGTTGGTGGATGCAGCAACTTCTACCGCGCCCGCTTTGGTGCCCGGGAAGCCGACCCGTTTCATCAGCGGAATGGTAAAAGTACCTGTGGTCACCACGTTGGCAATCGAGGAGCCGGAGACCAGGCCGGACAGACCTGAAGCGACGACCGCGGCCTTGGCCGGACCACCGCGCATGTGACCCAGCATCGAGAAGGCGACTTTAATAAAGTACGCACCAGCACCTGCGCGTTCCAGCATGGCGCCGAACAGGACAAACAGGAAGACAAACGAGGTTGATACACCAAGCGCAACCCCGAACACACCTTCTGTGGTCAGCCACAGGTGAGACATGGCTTTATTCAGGCTGGCACCTTTGTGAGCAATCACGTCCGGCATGTAAGGGCCGGCAAAGGTATACAGCAGGAAAACCCCGGCTACCGCCATCAGCGGCGGACCGAGCGCGCGACGCGTTGCTTCCAGCAGCAACAGCATACCAGTGACAGCGACCACCACATCGAGCGTGGTCGGTGCGCCTGAACGTCCGGCCAGCTCTTCATAGAACAGATAAATGTAGGCCGCGGAAAAGCTGCCCGCCAGAGCCAGAATCCAGTCGACAGCCGGAATGTGCTCACGGGAAGAGTTCTTCAGCGCCGGATAGGCGGTGAAGGCTAAGAAAATGGCGAAACTTAAATGGATGGCGCGAGCCTGAGTATCATTGAGTACGCCAAAATCAAAAATGAATGGCAGCGGGGAGGCGTACCACAGCTGGAACAGTGACCAGCACAGTGGCACAAACCACAGAATTCGGCCCGGGATCCCTTTTGGATTCCTTGCTCCGGTATCAGCCTGTGCAACCATCTCTTGCACATCTTGCGACGGCGTATTGGTCTGCGTCATGGATGTTATCCTTATTATTTGATGGTCTTGGTAAACATGGAAAGGCAGCCTTTCAAAGCAAACGAAAAGCTAAACACACGATTGTTACTAAACACACGGTTGTTATTAAAAATCGATCGTTACTAAAAACACGACTGTTAGTAAAAACCCTACTGTTAGTAAAAAACTACTACTAAAAGCCCGATAGAGATCGGGCTTGATATTGTCATCATCGGCAGACGCATGCCTGCCGATGTTAGCGGGGCATCAGTAAGCCAGCTTCATTACTTAAGCAGGCCGACTTCTTTGTAGTATTTCACTGCACCTGGGTGAAGTGGGATAGAGATACCCGCTTTAACCATGTCTTCTTTCTTCAGGTTAGCGAAAGCAGGGTGCAGACGAGTAAAGGTGTCGAAGTTCTCGAACACAGCTTTGGCCACGTTGTAAGCCACGTCGTCTGATACATCAGCACTGGTCACCAGTGTTGCTGCTACACCGAAGCTTTTCACGTCGGTATCCGTGCCACGGTACATGCCAGCCGGCACTGTGCTGTAGGCGTAGTATGGGTTGTCAGCAACGATTTTCTCGATTTCAGGACCGGTCGCAGGAACCAGTTTCGCATCACAAGAGGTGGTTGCTTCTTTGATTGAACCGTTCGGGTGACCAACCATGTAGATGAAAGCATCAATCTTGTTGTCACACAGTGCTTGTGAACGCTCTGAACCTTTCAGTTCTGAAGCCAGTTTGAATGAATCATTGGTCCAGCCAAATGCATCCATCACAACCTGCATGGTGGCACGGTCACCAGAACCCGGGTTACCGATGTTGACGCGCTTACCGGCCAGATCTTTCACGTTGTTGATGCCTGAATCTGAGCGAGCGATGATGTTGAAAGGTTCGGTATGCAGAGAGAACACTGCGCGCAGCTTCTTGTACGGGCCTTGGTCTTTAAACTCGCTGGTACCGTTGTAACCGTGGTACTGCCAGTCAGACTGAACGATACCGAAATCCAGTTCGCCGGAACGAATGGTGTTGACGTTGTAAATAGAACCGCCAGTCGATTCTACAGAGCAGCGGATATTGTGGTCCTTGCGGTCTTTGTTAACCAGTTTACAGATAGCACCACCGGTAGGATAGTAAACACCTGTTACTGAACCTGTACCAATCGTGATGAATTCCTGTGCGTTAACAGCGCCTGCGCCCAATACTGCAGCAGCAATTGCACCGACCTTAATTATTTTATTCAATGCCATGAATTTCCCTTCCTTCTTTTACTATTTTGCCCCAAACCAAGTGTAGTTGCTTTGGGCGTTTCTTCATCGAGAAACGATAGCTTTTTCAACTAACAAGTTAAAAAAGTCGCTGAATAATAGCAAAAAATTGAAAGATAATTATAGGATTGTCTCAATATGTAGGAAAACAGGCTGGTTTAATCGACGCTTTATAGCGTGATTTACAGGCATGAATGGGATGGAAATCAATCAGTTAATTAGATTTTGTTCTGGGTGTTAACCCTTGGTTAACTTGAGAGTGGAGTCACACAAAAGCTAGGCTGAGTGACTCCATCTGGCTGTTTTTAATACGCTTTGTTGGTAATTTGCTCAGTAAAACCAGGTTACTGCCGCCGATGGCAAAGCTTAGTTCGTGCACTGCTTATTAGTCCGTGCACTCAAAGCTTAATCCTTGCACTCAATACTGAGTCTGTGAACTCAAAGATTAGCCCGCGTACTCAAAAAGTTCACATACGGAAGTGAACAGTTGCTTGGTGCTGACGCTTAAGGTCGGGGTAATGAAAATAGTATCGTCACCGGCCACCACACCGAGGATGCCTTCCGATTTGCCCAGTGAATCGAGCAGACGCGCGATCAGCTGTGCCGCGCCCGGACCGGTATGAATGACGACCAGGGCATTATTGTGGTCGATATCGAGTACCAGTTCACGCAGCGAGCTGGATACGGTCGGCACACCCAGTTCGGCTGGCAGACAGTAAACCATTTCCATTTTCGCATTGCGGGTACGAACCGCGCCGAAACTTAGTCAGCATGCGTGATACTTTCGACTGGTTAATGTTGTCGAAGCCTTCATTTTTGAGAGCGTCGACAATATCACCCTGAGATCCAAAGCGTTCTTCTTTCAACAACGCTTTGAAAGCACGGACGAGATTGTCTTGTTTGTTATCTGTATGGCGCATTGTTCTTCTACTGTTTGCGAAATGATTACGAAGAGCGGTATCTCTTGCGCGGTTTTCCTGGCGCGAAAGAGATACGGCCCCTCATGGTATTTTCCCATAGGTCGGGGAGTCCTGCCAAATTATCACCTAAAACTGTCTAAAAGGTCACTGTAAAATAGATAAGGTTAGTTCAGTTAAGCACTTAAATCTTTGTCATCCCACACAAATCATTTCATAATCGCGCCCCTTGCCAAAGGCCGCTACGAGCGGAGTTGCGCAAGGTCGCAAAGCTGACGTTAATTGATTGTAATCACTTTGTGATTGCTATAGCTTTTTTAGGGTTGGATAAAAGATAGACAACACCACCCTACATAATATTTAAAAACTTATAAGAAGATTCACTCTCAAGGAGAACTACGATGAAAGTCGCTGTTATTGGTGCCGCAGGCGGCATCGGTCAAGCCCTCGCTCTGTTACTGAAAAACCGTCTTCCAGCCGGTTCTGATCTGGCTCTTTACGACATTGCACCGGTAACTCCTGGCGTAGCGGCTGATTTGAGCCATATTCCAACTCCGGTTTCGATCAAAGGTTACTCTGGTGAGGACCCGACCCCAGCACTGGATGGTGCAGACGTGGTACTGATCTCTGCGGGTGTTGCGCGCAAACCTGGTATGGATCGTGCGGATCTTTTCAATGTTAATGCGGGTATCGTCAAGTCTCTGGCTGAGCGTATCGCTGTAGTTTGTCCGAATGCGTGTATCGGTATCATCACTAACCCGGTTAACACCACTGTGCCAATCGCGGCCGAAGTGCTGAAAAAAGCCGGCGTTTACAACAAACGCAAACTGTTTGGTATCACCACGCTGGACGTGATCCGTGCGGAAACTTTCGTTGCGGAACTGAAAGACAAAGATCCAGGTCAGATCCGAGTGCCTGTGATTGGTGGTCACTCAGGCGTAACTATCCTGCCTCTGTTGTCACAGGTTGAAGGTGTTGAATTCAGCGATGAAGAAGTCGCAGCTCTGACCAAGCGTATTCAGAATGCGGGCACTGAAGTAGTAGAAGCGAAAGCGGGTGGTGGTTCGGCAACTCTGTCGATGGGCCAGGCTGCATGTCGTTTTGGTTTGTCACTGGTCAAAGCTCTGCAGGGTGATGAAGCGGTTATCGAGTACGCTTATGTTGAAGGTGATGGCGAACACACCTCTTTCTTTGCTCAACCGGTTAAACTGGGTAAAGATGGTATCGAAGAAGTGCTGAGCTACGGCGCGCTGAGCGCGTTTCGAGCAGGATGCACTGGAAGGTATGCTGGATACTCTGAAAGGTGATATCCAAATCGGTGTTGATTTCGTTAAGTAAATCGCCTGACTGGCCGGTGTATCAACCGAGTCAGCGCTGAACTGGCAGAAACCGCTCGTTTATCGGGCGGTTTTTTTATCGGCCGCGATCCGGGGGCAGAGTTATCTGTTTTAGCAAGTTAGCAAGTAAAGTCAGTGGCTCAGATAGCATTGAGTTGCTCAGATAACGTCTGGTCGCTTAGATAACGTCAGGCGCAAAAAAGCCTCGCATTGTGCGAGGCTGATTTATATCTCGGAGCGCCGTTTACCGTGAGCAGGTAATCTACAGCACACAGCTTATTTACTGCGGTGTACCGCCATATGAGCCAGGGTAATCAGCGCCTGCTTGTAATCGCTGTCCGGAATCGCATCCAGCTCGGCAATCGCCTTATCGGCTTCCTGCTGCGCTTTCTCAACGGTGTATGCCAGCGAGCCGGCCTGATCCATTGCCGCGAGAATATCATCTAAACGATCCATGCCGTTGGCCTGTTCGATCGCTTCACGGATCATCGCTTCCTGCTGCGGGTTGCCGTTACGCATCGCATGCAGCAGTGGCAGGGTTGGCTTACCTTCTGCCAGATCGTCACCGACGTTTTTGCCCATCTCTTTACCGTCTGCAGTGTAATCCATCACATCGTCGATGAGCTGGAACGCGGTGCCAAGATATTTACCGTAATTTTGCAGAGCTATTTCAATCGGTGCCGGAGCATCGTTTAAAATGGCACCAATCTGAGTCGCGGCTTCAAACAAGCGGGCAGTCTTAGAGTAGATGACCTGCATGTAGCTCTCTTCGCTGGTATCCGGATCATTACAATTCATTAATTGCTGAACTTCACCTTCCGCGATCACGTTAACCGCTTCACTCATCAGTTGCAGGATCTTCATCGATCCAAGCTCAACCATCATCTGGAACGAGCGGGTATAAATGTAATCGCCGACCAGTACACTGGCTGCATTACCAAACGCAGCGTTTGCTGTCGCTTTACCGCGGCGCATGTCCGATTCATCGACCACGTCATCATGCAGCAGTGTGGCGGTATGGGTAAATTCAATAAACGCAGCAGCGAGGGTATGACCCTGGCCCTGATAACCGAGCGCTCTGGCCGATAAAATCGCCAGCAGCGGACGCAGACGCTTGCCCCCGCTATTGACGATATAAAAGCCAAGTTGGTTGATCAAAGAAACGTCAGAGTTGAGCTGCGCTTGAATTGTTTCATTCACTTTTGCCATGTCATCGGCAGTAAGCGTTTGGATAGCTTTAAAATCCATTGTACATCCGGCTGAAGTTAGAACTTGTAAGGCATTTGGTTCTTCAAGAATGCGGCAATAATACACTAAAAAACGTTGATTAATACATGGCTTAAGGGCATGATTGCGGCACTTTTATTTGGCGATTAGCTTTTCGCCAATTTTTTTCAAATATGGCTTGTCATAGGGTCGTCATTCACGTAGAATCTGCGCCCTATTGATGATTAGTTTAGCGCACACCCTTATTGCTCAAAATATAAGCATTGGCTGTGCGGAAAGAGCGGAGTAAAATATGTACGCTGTTTTCCAATCTGGTGGTAAACAACACCGTGTAAGCGAAGGTCAAACTCTTCGTTTAGAGAAATTAGACGTTGAAACTGGCGCAACTGTAGAATTTGATAAAGTTCTGCTGGTTGCTAACGGTGAAGAAATCCAAGTTGGCGCTCCTCTGGTAGAGGGCGGTAAAGTGACTGCTGAAGTTGTACAGCACGGTCGTGGCGATAAAGTTAAAATCGTTAAGTTCCGTCGTCGTAAGCACTCTCGTAAGCAACAAGGTCACCGTCAGTGGTTCACAGAAGTGAAAATCACTGGTATCAACGCTTAAGTTATTAGGAGAGTTTAACAATGGCACACAAAAAAGCTGGTGGTTCTACTCGTAACGGCCGCGATTCTGAAAGTAAACGCCTTGGTGTAAAACGTTTCGGCGGTGAATCTGTACTTGCAGGTAACATCATCGTTCGTCAACGTGGCACTAAGTTCCACGCTGGTACTAACGTAGGTATCGGTAAAGACCACACTCTGTTCGCTCTATCTGACGGTAAAGTGAAATTCGAAGTGAAAGGTCCTAAAAACCGTAAATTCGTTAGCATCGACGCTGAATAAGTTTAGTTTCTCGATGAATTTAAAAGCCCTGCCGTTAGGTGGGGTTTTTTATTTATCTGGAGAGAAGAGCCAATAACAAGAGGCCCTGCTGAGCGTTATGTGAGGTAGCGTTATTGCAGAGCGGCTTGTTATCTGTTCCCAAGCAGAGGGGGCGCGATCCTGGGTCACGCAAACTTCTGCTAAAATTTATATCATTGGCATAGCGCAGGCTTAAGTGGCGACGATGAGTTGTCGCTGCAGGTTTGGATGGCAACGCGGTGATATTGCAACGCAAGTAATGCGGAGTAAGTAATGAAATTCGTTGATGAAGCGGTAATTAAAGTCGAAGCAGGCGATGGCGGTAACGGTGTCGTTAGTTTTTGGCGTGAAAAATTCGTAACGAAAGGTGGCCCTGACGGCGGCGACGGCGGCGACGGCGGCGATGTCTACATTCAGGCTGATGAGAACTTAAATACCTTGGTTGACTATCGTTTTCAGCGTTTCTACGCAGCAGAAACGCGGTCAAAATGGTAGCGGCGGTAACTGTACCGGTAAACGCGGTAAAGATATTACGCTGAAAGTACCGGTGGGTACTCGTGCGGTGGATATTCACACCAATGAAATTGTTGGTGAAGTGGCTGAGCACGGCAAGAAAGTCATGATTGCCAAAGGCGGCTGGCACGGTTTGGGTAACACCCGTTTTAAATCGTCGGTAAACCGCGCGCCACGTCAAAAGACAATGGGTACCAAAGGTGAGGTTCGTGAACTTCGTCTTGAACTGCTGTTGCTGGCTGACGTCGGTATGCTGGGTTTACCTAACGCGGGTAAATCAACCTTCATTCGTTCTGTTTCAGCAGCGAAACCAAAGGTCGCGGATTATCCGTTTACAACCCTGATCCCAAGTCTGGGTGTTGTCAGTGTTGTCCCTGAGAAAAGCTTTGTTGTTGCTGACATTCCCGGATTGATCGAAGGCGCCGCTGAAGGTGCTGGTCTGGGGATCCGCTTCCTGAAGCACCTTGAGCGTTGTCGCGTGCTGTTGCACATGATCGATATTTTACCTATCGACGGAAGTGAACCGGCACAAAACGCGCTGACCATTATGGATGAGCTGGAGCAGTACAGCGAAAAGCTTGCCAAGAAGCCTGTGTGGTTGGTGTTCAATAAAGCGGATCTGATGCTGGAAGAAGAAGCGGATGAAAAGATCCAGGAGATCTTAGAAGCGCTTGCGTGGGAAGGCCCTTACTTCAAGGTTTCAGCGGTCAACAAACAAGGTACTGCTGAACTTTGTCGTGAACTGGCTGACTTCATGGAAACGCTGCCGCGTGGTGAAGAAGAGCTGAGCGAAGAGCAGAAAGTCGAGTTTATGTGGGATGATTACCACAAAGACGCGATGGCCGGCCGTAACGTGATCACCGAAGATGACGACGACGACTGGGACGACTGGGATGACGAAGAAGACGATGGTCACGTCATCTATGTGCGTGAATAATCGCAGTAAATTCTGAGAGTTTGCGCTTAACAGGCACAAAGTTCTCAATTCAGAGCCGCAATGAAAATTGCGGCTTTTTTGTATCTAAATCATATTTCCGAGTGCATTTTTCATGCACACTGTAGCCTTCCCGCCCGGGGCTCCGTATTTGCAGGTTTTACGTTTGCAGCGTTTGCTGATTTCACATGGCAACAAGAAAGCCCCCGGCGTGGTTTGTTATCTGTTGCCGCCATCGGTTTGGCGGGTATTATTTTAAGTAAGTTGACGTTTAGGAAAGGGATCATGACCTCGCAACAGAGAAGTATTTCTCGTTTGATTGCTCAGGCCGGACAAATGCTGCTGGCTCATGGAGCGGAAAGTACCCTGGTCGGGGATATTATGCGCCGCATCGGGCTGGCGTGTGGCATGAGCGAGGTTGAAGTCTCGTTATCAGCCAGCTCACTGGTGGTCACCACCGTACAGCAGGGCCACTGCATTACCACGACCCGCCGCTGCGCGGATCGTGGAATTAACATGCGGGCAGTGACGGAGATCCAGCGCATCTGCATTATGATCGAGCGCGGCTTGCTGGATCATACCATGGCACAAAAGAAGCTGAATCAGATCAGTGCCGAGCGTTATAACCGCTGGGTGGTGGTGGTGATGATCGGTTTGTCCTGTGCGGCATTCAGTCGCCTGGCCGGTGGTGACTGGACCGTGTTTGCTATCACCTTTATTGCGTCTGCGGTTGGTATGACTGTACGTCAGGAGATCGGTCACCGTCATTTCAACCCGCTGCTTAACTTTGCCGCGACCGCTTTTGTCACTTCAGTGATTTCCGCTCAGGCGGTGAACTTTCAGCTCGGCAATAACCCGACTCTGGTGATGGCCTCTTCGGTGCTGATGCTGGTGCCGGGTTTCCCGCTGATCAATTCGGTGGCAGATATGCTGAAGGGTTACATCGATATCGGTATTGCCCGCTTTGTGATGGCCAGTCTGCTGACGCTGTCGACCTGTCTTGGCATTATTGCTGCGATGAGTGTTACCGGAATTTGGGGGTGGTAAGATGAACTGGCAACTGTTACTCGGACTTATCAACGACATGTTTTTTGCCGCCATTCCGGCGGTCGGCTTTGCGCTGGTATTTAACGTACCGGTGCGGGCACTTAAATATTGCGCGCTGGGCGGAGCGATAGGACATGGCTCGCGCTTTATCATGATGCATTTTGGCATTCCGATTGAGTGGGCGACATTTTTCGCCGCCACCATTGTCGGCATGATTGGCGTACACTGGTCGCACAAGTTTCTTGCTCATCCGAAAGTGTTTACTGTTGCGGCCCTGATCCCTATGGTGCCGGGTGTATTTGCGTACCGGGCGATGATCGCCATGGTTGAGATCAACCACCTTGGCTTTAATCCTGAACTGCTGGAAACCCTGCTTGAAAACTTTCTGAAAGCGATGTTCATCATTGCCGGCCTTGCGGTTGGTCTTGCTGTGCCTGGGCTGTTGTTCTATCGCCGTAAACCGATTGTATAGGAGCTAATGAGCGAAGATTGTCCTATTCTTCTAATTAGGTATAATCCCACCCTCATTCTTGAGCAAAGGTATTTTATTGTGGTTATTAGTATGATTGCTGCTTTGGCACGCAACGGGAATATCGAACGAGATAATCCACATGTTATCGGGAATGATAATGAAATGCCTTGGCACCTGCCTGCGGATTTCACGTGGTTCAAGCAACACACTCTTGGAAAACCAGTAATTATGGGTCGTAAGACTTATGAATCGATTGGTAAACCTTTGCCTGGCCGTAGAAATATAGTTATTACACGTAATCCTGAGTATTCCGCTGAGGGTGTTACTATCGTGCCATCTTTAGAAGTCGCTTTGGCTGAAGCTGGAGATGCAGACGAAGCTATGATTATCGGTGGAGGTAGCATCTACAATGAAGCTTTGCCAAAAGCGAGTAAACTTTATCTGACTTTTATCGATGCGGAAATTTCTGGTGATACCTACTTCCCTGAATGGGATAATAGCTGGACAGAAACTCATCGTGAGCACTACAGTGCTGATGAAAAAAACCAGTATGATATGGATTTTGTTGTGCTTGAGAAGAGCTAGAAACCTGAATCCTGCTGCCCCGAAAACCGGGCGCAAGCACTGATGTAAAAAACTCGTCATATGACGAGTTTTTTATTTTGCAGCGAAAGATTAGCGCGAGTCAGTACTGTAACGCCTCAACTGCAAAATAACGCTTATCTTCCCAGCGCAACATGGTCAGAGTCCCACCCCAGACACAGCCCGTATCCAGGCCGATGATTTGGTGGCTGCGATAGCCTTCCAGCGCGGCCCAGTGACCGAATAATACCGTTTTATCCAGTGCGAGCCGCTGTTTGAGCTCAAACCATGGCAACAGCTTTTTACGGTTGACCTGATCGGGCGGTAATTTGCATTTCATATCCAGTTTGCCGTCGGGATGGCAGAAACGCATCCGGGTGTAGCTGTTGATGATATAGCGATAACGATCGATACCTTTTAAATCCGCGCTCCACTGATCCGGCATATTGCTGTACATGTTTTCAATCAGCCACAACCAGCGCTCACCACTGAGCAGGGCGCTGATTTCATCCGCTGCGGCTCTGGCGGTCGCCAAATCCCACATTGGCGAAATGCCGGCATGGGCAACGACAAACTCATCATGCTCCTGCAGCAGCGGCTGGCGACGCAGCCATTGCAGAAGATCCGGACCATCTTCGGCCGCGAAAATCGGTTCGGTCTTATCTTTCTTTTTGACCGGGTGAATACCGTTGGCGACTGCCAGCAGGTGTAAATCGTGATTACCCAGTACGACTTTAGCGGCGGTGCCGAGATCGCGGATAAAACGTAATGTCTCGAGCGATTTTGGCCCGCGGGCAACCAGATCACCGGCGACCCATAAGGTATCCTGCTCTGCAGAGAATTGAGCCTGTTGCAGCAGCAGCTGTAATTCATCCAGGCAGCCCTGGATATCACCGACAATATAATTTGCCACGCCGTATCCTTTAATTCAGTACATGAGGGACGGCAAGCCGGAATGGCTCAATATCCGCGATAAACTGTTTACCCTCTTCATCGTGCATGATGTAGTGGCCCTGCATCACGCCGACCGGAGTCTCCAGTGCCGTACCGCTGCTGTAGGTATACTCATCATTACCGGCGATAAACGGCTGTTCACCGACCACGCCATCGCCTTCGACTGTCATCTGTTTGCCGTTGGCATCGGTAATCAACCAGCGGCGGCTGATCAGTTGTACGGTTTGGTTACTGAGATTCTTTATCGTGATCAGGTAGGCGAAAACATAGCGCTGTTGTTCCGGGGTGGATTGCTCAGGTATGTATTTGGTATGAACCTGTACCTTAATACAGGGCGTGGCAGTATCCATAAAAACTCCTTTTCCGAATCGCTGTGTCGACATTACCGTATGATGTGAAAGATGACCACCGTTACCTAAACATAACCTGACAGGGATGCGCAGATGAAGGTGCAGCGGAAGGACACGAAACAACGAAAGGGAACAAAATACTCAATTGGCACGAATGCAAAAAAGGATGACCGCCAGGGTCATCCTTTCTGCTTATGCCTGTTGGCCGTGGTTGGCGTCAAGCCAGTTGGCCATGGCAACGAATTGTTGCAGGGTCAGGTTTTCCGGACGCATGGCCGGGTTAACGCCCAGCTCTTCCAGTACTTCCTGTTCCAGCAGACCTTTGTAGCAGTTACGTACCGTTTTACGGCGCTGGTTAAAGCCTTCACGTACCACACGGTCCAGCCACTTCAGGCTGGTCGTCGGGTGCGGCAGAACCTCGTAAGGCACCAGGCGCACGACCGCTGAGTCTACTTTTGGTGGCGGCACAAAGGCCGTCGGCGGTACTTCCAGCACAGGAACCACTTTACAGTAGTACTGCGCCATCACGGTCAGACGGCCGTAAGCCTTGCTGCCCGGGCCCGCTGCCAGGCGGTTAACCACCTCTTTTTGCAGCATAAAGTGCATGTCCTGCACATCTTTATGATATTCAAACAGGTGGAACATCAACGGAGTAGAGATGTTGTACGGCAGGTTACCGAAAATGCGCAGCTTGTTACCCGGCTTCACCAGCTGGGTAAAATCAAAGCGCATTGCATCGCCTTCATGGATGGTCAGCTTGTCAGCCAGATCCGGATGGTTACGCAGGCGCTCAGCCAGGTCACGGTCAAGTTCGATGACAGTGAACTTATCCACTTCACGGCCGACGGGCTCGGTGATTGCACCCAGACCAGGACCGATCTCAACCAGGTTTTGTCCTGGACGAGGGTTAATGGCTGATACGATGCCATCAATGATGTATGGATCGTTCAGAAAGTTCTGACCAAAACGTTTACGCGCTTTGTGTCCTAAATGGACATCGTTTCTCATAGTGTTCTCAATATTCTTCTACTGTCGTCAAGAAGCGTTCTTCTTGTCTACTAATTCAATCGCTTGCGCAAGGGCTGTCCTGAAGCTGCCGACGTCTGCGCTGCCTGTACCTGCCAGGTCAAGCGCCGTACCGTGGTCAACCGAAGTCCGAATAAACGGCAGGCCGAGGGTAATATTCACCGAGCGGCCAAAGCCTTTGTATTTCAGTACCGGCAGCACCTGATCGTGGTACATGCCGAGAACAGCATCTGCATGCTGCAAATATTTTTCGCTGAAGATGGTATCGGCCGGTAACGGACCGATCAGGTTGATACCATCCTGCTGACGCAATTTTTCCAGGGTTGGTGTGATGGTGTCGATCTCTTCATGACCCAGTACACCATCTTCCCCGGCATGCGGATTAAGGCCGCAAACATAAATGTTCGGCTGCTCAATCGCAAATTTCTCGACTAAATCCTTGTGGAGAATATGAATGATCTTTTCCAGACGCTCACTGGTTACCGCTTTCGACACATAGGCCAACGGAATATGGGTCGTGACCAGTGCAACCCGCAGTCCTTCAGTTGCCAGCATCATGACCACCAGAGGGGTATTTGACTGCTCCGCAAAGAACTCGGTGTGGCCGCTGAATGCGACGCCAGCCCGGTTGATCACCCCTTTATGCACGGGGCCGGTGACAATAGCATCAAATTCATCATTCATACAGCCTGCAGCGGCTCTTTCTAGCGTATTTAATACGTAGCGGCCGTTTGCCTCATTGAGCTGACCGGCCGTGACCGGTTCACTGACTGCAATGTGATCCACCACCAGGGTGCCGGCACGCTGCGGAGAGGCGGGTGCTGCAGCATCGTAGTCCAGTAAGGTGACATCAAGGCCGAGCAGTTTAGCACGTTCGGCCAGCACTGATTTGTCGGCACACACCACCAGTTGATGTGACCAGTCTTCCTGCGACAGAGCCAGCACCAGATCCGGGCCAATGCCCGCCGGTTCACCGGCGGTCACTACGATGCGTTTAATTGTCATCTTCGTTGTCCTTGAGTACTTCAACGAAAGCACCGGCACGCAGCTCCTGCAGCCATGCACTGGCTTCTTCATTGAATTTACGGTTGAACAGAATCCGGTACGCTTTGTTTTTCACCGCCGAATCAGTACGGTCAACTTCGCGACGATCTAAGACCTCAACAATATGCCAGCCGTGTACCGTTTTAAACGGCTTGCTGATTTGACCGACCGGCAGGGTTTCAACCTGGTGCTTAAACTCCGGTACATACAAGTCAGGTGTCTGGTAACCCAGTTCACCATTTTGTGCGGCTGAACCCGGATCCTGGCTGTACTGACGTGCCAGTTCAGCAAAGGTCGCTTCACCGTTATTGATACGGCGAATGAAGTCATTGAGCTGCTTCTGAGCGCCTTCATCACTGAGGATAATGGTCGGCTTAATCAGGATATGGCGAGCATTCACTTCGGTGACGGCTACGGTCTCCAGACCTTTTACATCATCAATTTTGAGGATGTGGAAGCCGACGCCGCTGCGGAAACGGACCAATAATGGTGCCTTTGTTCTGCATTTTAATCTGGTCAGCGAAGATGGTTGGCATCTCTTCTTTACGCATCCAGCCCCAGTCACCACCTTCGAGCGCTTTCGGGCCCTTCGAGTAGGTGCTGGCCATTTTACTGAAGTCAGCGCCGTCGTTCAGCTCCTTGACCAGTTTCTTGGCCTGAGCTTCTACGTCAGCTTTATCCTGTCCTTCATTGAAGCGTAGCTGGATATGGCTGATTTTGTACTGCACAGTAGCATTGGTTTCCTGAGCCAGGATCTCCGCCAGGGTGTCCACTTCGGCCGGCAGGATGTTGATGCGGCGGCGAACCAGGGCATTACGTGCTTCACTGGCGGACATCTCTTTACGGATCTGTTCTCGGAATTCGGCGTAGGTCAGGCCTTGTTCTGCCACAGCTGCGCGCAGCTGCTCAGGAGTCTGTTTGTTATCCCGTGCGATATCGTTGATGGCCTGATTAAGGCGTTCATCATCAATACGTACGCCGATCCGCTCCGCTTCCTGCTGTTGCAGGGTATCAATGATCAGTTTTTCCACCACCTGTTCACGCAGAACATCCTGCGCCGGCAGTGCACGACCATTTTGTTTGGCATTGGCCTGCACGGTCAGTACGGCAGCATCCACATCACTTTGTAAAATAACGCCGTCATTGACGACGACAGCAACGCGGTCCATTTCAACCGGCTGTGCCTGCGCAGTACCGATAGTAAGTAGCCCGACAAGCGTCAGTAGGGTGTGTTTCCACAATTTCATTACATGTCCTATCTATTGCAAAGGCCTGCCTCGGGCAGGCCTGTCTGTTCGTGACTCAGAGACTCAGTTATTCAGGAAGAACGGACGACCGTATCCCAGAGAGTTATCACTGCTGCTCAGCAGATCAGAGTCGGAACCAACACTGGTGCCAAAGCCGATAATGCCGATATTGAAGCTGAAGTTGTTCTCATAATCAGGATCGCCAAAGTTGTCATAACCGTCGCTGAGGGTCTGGTTCCAGCCCTTGAGCTGGTTACTGTAGTTGAAACCCATGTACCAGCAATCGGAGGTGTAGCGGAAGCCCGCCAGCCACTCCAGTGCCTGGTCTGTGGTCAGGTCATAAAAATACTGGCCGCTGAAGCTCCATTTACGTGACAGTTGGTAGCTGGCCAGCAGACCGGCCTGAGAAATACCGTCTTCAGTAATGTTGGAGACATCAAAGTCCACGGTTTCCTGAATGTACTCTTTTGGTACGTAGCGGTAGTTAGTCTGGATGAAACCACCATCAAAACGGTATTCCAGCGTACTGTTGGCGAGCTGCATGGAGCTGGTATCGACGTCATACTGTACGCCGCCGTGGTAGAACAGGAAGTCATCGTAGTTGAAATCCATTTCTACTGCCCAGGCCGAGTAGTTCGATTCCGTCTCTTCATCCGATGTTGTGGAGCGGACTTTCAAATCTTTATCGATATAGAAAATCTGACCAAACGAGATGTTGAGGCGCTCTTTATACGCATCGTCGAAGAAACGGGTAGAAGCGCCGTAGCTCAGCTGGTTCGCTGCTGCTACGCGGTCAATGTTGCTGTATTTGCGGCTGCGGAACAGACCGTAGTAGTCGGTTTGCAGCAACGTGGTGTCATACAGGGCGATATTGCTCTGGTCTTTCTTAGGTACATACAGGTACTGGATCTGTGGTTCCAGAGTCTGAGTGTAGCTGTCAAAGATCTTGGTATTACGTTCCAGCACGATACCAGCGTGAGTGCGGAACTCAGGAATGACGCGGGTCACGCTCTCTTCCAGATCGCGGTTATCAGAGTCGGTCATATCGACGTCGTCCAGATCTTGCTGGTAATAGGTACCCAGTACGCGCGCTTCGGTGGTCCAGGTGCCCCAGGTGGTGGCGATCGGAATTTTCATACCCGGTTCGATATGTACCCGGGTCGCAGAAGGACGGCCGTTGGCATCGGTCTCAAAACGCGAAATATGCGATTTAAAGTCCAGATCCATATAACGCAGGGCCTGAGGTGAGTAGTAGTTAAACGCCAGTTGCGGCATCAGACGATAAGGTTGCTGGGTGCTGTTGTCATCATCCAGCAGCAGCTGGAATTGACGTACGCGGATTGCGCTGTCCCAGTTCTGGCTGCGGTAAGCGATTTCACCTTCCTGGATCAGCTGGCCGTCTTCACGGTTACCAATTGAAGAACTCAGATCAGAGAAATAGTTAATATCGCTGACTTTGGAATAATCGAAATCGAATTTCCATGACTGATCATAAATGCCGCTGTGCTGATACTGGAATGCCCAGCGCTTACCCAGATCCGGGTTCAGATCATCATCCGGCAAAAACTCAGATTTGAGGCTGCCCTGACCAAAATCAGTCAGGTAGCGGAAGATACTGTTGAGCTGAGTACCGCGCTTGTCCATATAGTGCAGCGTGGTTTCCAGATCGTACTGCGGCGCCAGGTTCCAGTAGAATGGTACTTCCAGTTCGAAACCATCGCGTGAGCCGTAAGAAACGGTCGGATAAAGAAAACCGGTTTTACGGGTATCACCAATCGGCACGGTCAGGTACGGGAAGTAGAACACCGGGACGTCGAGTACTTCCAGACGCGGATTATAGAAAGTGGCCTGTTCCTCATCCTGGTCAACATGAATCCCCGAAGCTCTCAGGCGCCAGGCATTGTCATCTTCGGGACAGGAGGTAATCGAGCCATCTTCAATCTCGTACACCGCTTTACCGGTCTTGGAGATGTAGGCAGCGTTACCACGGCCTGGCTCACACAGGAATTTGTATTCCGTGTTCTCCAGTGTCATCTGATCATTGGTCAGATCATTGGTGGCTTTATCAGAGCGCGCCTTGACCTGACCGTCACTGAAATTCACATTACCTTCAGCCACCACCAGGTTCTCTTTCTGGTGCAGGGTCACATTGTCAGCCTGAATCTGCTTATTACCCTGAATGACAACAACATTACCAGAGTAGGTGGCGCGGTCGCCATTAATTGCTTCTAGCTTATCCGCTTCGACATTGATAGGCTGTTGGGCGGAATTCTCTGCTGCTGGTTGATCCACCAGGCATTGATCGATAGTGGGCAGTTCCTGCACACTGTCATCCACCGTAGCGTCTGCTTGAGTCTGAGGCGCAAATAGCGCGGCGCTAATCGAAGCGGCTAAAAACGTGCGGGAAAAACGTGACATCGAATTGTACTATCCTGTTGAAATTGTTTAAGTCCGATATTGGGAGATGATACACCCAAGCACCTGTATGTAAATTCATCCTGAACCTGGCTGTGACACAGCCTATGAGATGACTTGGGTATAATAAAAATCGTTCCTTATCATAAAGGAATTTCACGCTCCCGGCACTATCAGACCACTGCACACCTAAAAAATTCATAGATTGAGAGCACATAATGCATATTTTTGGCAAAATTCTTGGCGCTTTCTTCGGCCTCCTGTTTGGCGGTCCGCTTGGCGCAATCTTTGGCCTGTTTATTGGGCATCAGTTTGATAAAGCCCGTCGTATGAGCCGTGCCGGCTTCAGTTCCGGCGGGTTTGGTTCCGGCCCGAGCCAGGCTGAACGGCAGGAAGAATTCTTTAAAGCGGCTTTTGCTGTGATGGGCCATGTGGCCAAAGCGAAAGGCCAGGTCACCAAAGAAGAAATTCAACTGGCCAGCGTCATGATGGATCGCATGAACCTGCATGGCGACCAGCGCCGTGCGGCGCAGGATGCGTTTCGTGACGGTAAAGAGGTGGACTTTCCGCTCGACCGGGTGCTGGAAAAAGTGCGCATTTCTTCCGGCGGCCGATTTGACCTGCTGCAATTTTTCCTCGAGCTGCAAATCTCAGCGGCGTTTGCCGATGGCGATCTGCATCCGAGTGAACGCGATGTGCTGCATCGCGTGGCGCAGATCCTGGGCTTTTCAGCCGAGCAGCTGGAGCGTCGCCTGCGCATGCAGGAAGCGGCGTTTCGTTTCCAGCAAGGTGGCGGTGCTGGTGGCCAGGGACAGCAGCACTACTCAGGCGGCCAGTGGCAACAAACGTCAAGCCGCGACCGTCTGGCCGATGCGTATTCGGTACTCGGGGTGGATGAAAACTCCGACGCGAAAGAGATCAAGCGCGCTTACCGTAAACTGATGAATGAGCATCACCCGGATAAACTGATGGCCAAAGGCCTGCCGCCGGAGATGATGAACGTCGCCAAAGAGAAATCGCAGGAAATCCAGCATGCCTATGACCTGATCAAAAAGGAAAAAGGCATCAAGTAACCTGAGCGTGACCAAGCACAAGGCAAGCTGCGGCTTGCCTTTTTTACATCTGCAGTTTATCACCGGTAAGTCTGTCAGGCAGAGTAGCTTGAATGGTGCAGGGAAGGGGATGGCCAGAAAAGCAAAAGCCGAGTCCGGAGACTGGGTTTTCTAAAGTGGCTTACGCTGTCAGGACTTGTACGGGCTGACCTTCGGTTGTGACATATCTACCGTTCACAAAGAAATGGAATATTCGCACAGTTTTTTTGGAGCAGAAAAGCAAAAACCCAGTCCGAAGACTGGATTTTCTAAAGTGGCTTACGCTGTCAGGACTTGTACGGGCCGGCCGTCCGGTTGCGACATATTCACCGTTCACAAAGAAATGGAATATTCGTACAGTTTTTTGGATCAGAAAAGCAAAAACCCAGTCCGAAGACTGGGTTTTCTAAAGTGGCTCCCCCTGCAAGACTTGAACTTGCGACATACGGATTAACAGTCCGCCGTTCTACCGACTGAACTAAGGGGGAATTATTTGTTTTTCACTATTTTGCTATTCTAAAAACAGTGGTGCCGACTACCGGAATCGAACTGGTGACCTACTGATTACAAGTCAGTTGCTCTACCTACTGAGCTAAGTCGGCCTTTTCAATCAGCTTAATAAGCTCACTGAGAAATAGTGGCTCCCCCTGCAAGACTTGAACTTGCGACATACGGATTAACAGTCCGCCGTTCTACCGACTGAACTAAGGGGGAACAGATTTTTAAGACTCAAGGTCTTGTAAAGAATGGTGCCGACTACCGGAATCGAACTGGTGACCTACTGATTACAAGTCAGTTGCTCTACCTACTGAGCTAAGTCGGCACACCGAATCTTTATGTTTTGTTGCATGCTCGTGATGTACACCAACATTCTAAAATATGGTGCCTCGAGGCGGAATCGAACCACCGACACGAGGATTTTCAATCCTCTGCTCTACCGACTGAGCTATCGAGGCAACGGGGTGTATTAAACGAGTTTTCCGATTTCTCGTCAACAGTAAAATGCAAAAAAAATATCGTTTGTTGTTTTTCTATACTTAATGGCCTGTTTTTATCCATTTGGAGCTACTATTTGCCCAGATACCACGGCCTAAAACCTGTTACGACAGGCGTAAAGTGTTTGCTGCCGGCTTGTTAGCTGCCAGATAGTTACTCCGCAGCGGACGTTTTTTCTGCAAACAGGATCAGCCTAAACGGCTATTTCACGATGCAATACCATCTTTTGCTATGAATAACCTAGCTGTGGTAGGCCGACTGGCTGATGCAAGCCGCAGTTTTGCCAGCTTTACCTGGTGGAGTTAGCGTTTATTTTTGGCAAGGTAACCCCCAAAGCGCAATTGTGCCGGTGGAAGGAAAAATAAATGAAGCGGCGCGCAGGACGCCGAAAAGCAAAAACCCAGTCCGAAGACTAGGTTTTGTAAAGAGGTTCACACTGTCAGGACTTGTACGGGCCAACCTATTGGTTGCGACATATTCATCGTTCACAAAGAAATGGAATATTCGCACAGTTTTTTTGGATCAGAAAAGCAAAAACCCAGTCCGAAGACTGGGTTTTGTAAAGAGGTTCACACTGTCAGGACTTGTACGGGCCGACCTTCGGTTGCGACATATCTACCGTTCACAAAGGCGTTTAATTTCCCATATGCTAGAAAAGCAAAAACCCAGTCCGAAGACTGGGTTTTATAAAGTGGCTCCCCCTGCAAGACTTGAACTTGCGACATACGGATTAACAGTCCGCCGTTCTACCGACTGAACTAAGGGGGAATTATTTGTGCACTCTTTGCAGAGTGAAGCACCAAATAATGGTGCCTCGAGGCGGAATAACGGGCCCGCCCAGGGCACTGACCGATGATTTTCAACTTAACCTTATAAGGTTAGTGAGCACCGGAAATAATATGGTGCCTCGAGGCGGAATCGAACCACCGACACGAGGATTTTCAATCCTCTGCTCTACCGACTGAGCTATCGAGGCAAAAGAATGGTGCCGACTACCGGAATCGAACTGGTGACCTACTGATTACAAGTCAGTTGCTCTACCTACTGAGCTAAGTCGGCGCACTGTATTCTTTTAACTTGTTGCTGATGACCTGCACCAACAACGTTTAAATTGTGGTGCCCGGAGGCGGAATCGAACCACCGACACGAGGATTTTCAATCCTCTGCTCTACCGACTGAGCTATCCGGGCAACGGAGCGCTATTAAACGGATTTTCCCTCCAGTCGTCAACCTGTTTTTATAAAAAAATTCAAAAAATCGTTTAAGCGCCGCTATTTTAAGCAAGGTGATGGTTTTTGATACAAAAACAATACTTTTTTATTGGCCCGAGTTAATTTTTGCTTAGCCTCGTTAAGTTTTCTTAGCTTGCGTTAAGTTTTCTCAGCCTGCGTTGAATTGTTTTTTAAATTGGGTCACTTTCTCCAGATAGCGGCGCGACTCCGCATTGGGGTGTTTTTTGGTCAAAGCCCAGTAAACCTGATTCGGTTTGAGTGAATTGAGGTCATTCATCGCCTGCTGACGATTTCTGTCGAAGGTGTTGAGTACCCCGCCGGTGCCACCGTTATAGGCGGAAATCATACTGTATTCGAGTGAGACCGGGTTGCGCACATCGCGCAGATAGCGGGTTTTGAGAATGTGAAAGTAGGCCGTTTCCGGTGTCAATATTGTTCTCCGGATTAAACAGATACTCGGGGGACGGCTGGCCGGAGCGGTTCTTGACCAGCTTAAATACGTCGCGCCCGGCGGTTTTCGGTACCACCTGCATCAGGCCGTAGGCGTTGGCCCAGCTGACCGCATAAGGGTTGAAACTGCTCTCGGTTTTGATGATGGCGTAAATCAGATCTTCCGGAATGTCATATTTGCGCGCCGCACGCTGGACAATACTGGCGTACTGGTAACTGCGGATCTCGACCTGATCTTCGACCATAGGGATCTCGACGTAATAGGCTTGTTTAAAGTCGACCTGTTTAACTTTAAGGTGATGAGCGATCAGGTAATCCGCGTAGCGGTTGGCGCGCCAGCTCCACTGAATTGGCTTGTGTTCCTGATCGACAACCTGACGATAGAGAAAAGGTTGTCCTTTTAATTCAATATTTTGTGATGAGAATAAGTCGACATGGGCCGGATCATCCGGGGTGAGCAGGGTCGTGACGATCGCCTTTTTGAGATGTCCTTTAGGATCGGTCGGAGAGATGGTTTCGACCAGGATCTGGCCGTCATTGAAGTTGACTTCAGCCCGGCTCAGATAGTCATCGATGTATTTGACGTAGTTACGTTTACCGGCAATTTTGACTTCGCGGCTGCCCCAGCGTTTTTCGATATTGCCGGAGAAACTGTTGATCAGAGCATCAAGCGCGGCGGTGTCTTTGACGAACTGGCCCGGCAGCTGCGCCAGGTTGGTGGCAAAGCGGTTAGTCGGCTCGTAATCGACATCGTACAAGCTCTCGACAAACTCTCGGCTGCAGCCTGCCAACAGCATGGCCGTCAGGCAATAAACTAGCTTTCTCATTGGCTCCCCGAACGTGATTGAGACGGTTAAAAACAAAAATGACATCAGAGCTGAAGGCTGTGATGTCATTGTTTTTCATCGAAAATGGTCTCAAATTACTCGCTTGGTGGCGTGTAACCTTCGATATGAACTTCCTGACCTTCAAACAGGAAGTTCACCATTTCCTGCTCGAGCAGTTTGCGGTGCTCAGGATCCATCATGTTGAGTTTCTTTTCGTTGATCAACATGGTTTGCTTAGATTGCCATTGTGCCCAGGCTTCTTTCGAAATGTTATCGAAAATACGTTTGCCCAGTTCACCCGGATACAGCTGAAAATCCAGACCATCCGCTTCTTTTTGTAGTCGAGCACAAAATACAGTGCGGCTCATAACGACTTCCTCTTTAATTTTTTATGCATGAATTTCAAATGGAAGACTTTGCAGCAGCTGCTTTACAGGGGCAGCTAAGCCGATTTCTTCAGGTTGGCTTAAGTTATACCAAAGACCTTTGTCCGCTTCCATGATGATGTCGGGTTTGGCGGATAATTCCAGCAAAACCGGAGTAATATCGAGGTGATAATGGCTGAATGTGTGGCGAAAAGCGATTAAAGTCTTTTTCGATAGCACCAGCTTGTCACCAATACTGCGTTTATCCAGCGCGTGCTCAATTGCGGCATCGGCCGTCTCCGGAAAGCAGAACAAGCCGCCCCAGATACCGCTTTGCGGGCGCTGCTCAAGCCACACATCTTCACCGTGATGCAGCATGACAAACCAGGTCTCTTTGACCGGTTTGTCTTTTTTCGGCTTTTTGCCCGGATAGTCGAGCGGGTTGCCTTGCTGGTAAGCGCTGCAGAATTCCACTACCGGACACAGGCTGCATTTGGGTTTGGAGCGGGTGCAGATCATCGCGCCCATATCCATCATCGCCTGATTGTATTTATCTACGTCGGTAGCCGGAGTGTGCTGCTCGGCATGTTGCCACAACTGATTCTCAACCTTCTTTTGCCCCGGCCAGCCTTCGACGGAAAAACTGCGCGCCAGGGTGCGCTTGACGTTGCCATCTAAGATAGCGTGCGGCTGTTTGTAGACCGAGGATAAAATCGCTGCAGCCGTTGAGCGGCCGATACCTGGCAGCGCGTTAAGCTGCTCAATGTCGGTCGGAAACTCACCGCCGTACTCAGTGGCAACCATTTTGGCGGCTTTATGCAGATTACGCGCGCGCGCGTAATAGCCAAGGCCGGTCCAGTGGTGCAGCACTTCATCCTGCTCGGCTTCGGCCAGCGCGGTCACGGTCGGGAAGCGCTCCATAAAGCGCTGGTAATAAGGGATCACGGTAGCAACCTGGGTCTGTTGCAGCATAATTTCCGACAGCCAGACGCTGTATGCGGTTTTGTTGTGCTGCCACGGCAGGTTTTTACGCCCGTAAGCGTCATACCAGGTAAGAATAGCCTTAGCGAAAGGAGTCACGACTTGCTCTGTTTTGAGAATAATAATGGGGCAAAATTGCAGCACATATTTTACCAGAAGTAAAACAGACAATATTTACGGTTATTTTGCTATCTTTTTCTCTATCTTTGCGCTTGTTTGGTTAGCAATAACACTTGCACCCAAAGCAATTCTTTGGATAATCACAAGCCCTTTGAGTGAGAGTAAAAATTAAGCAGGCAATATCCATGACTGAAGTAACCAAAAATGAGTTCACTGAAGACGGCAAAATTGTGCGTAAAATTCGCAGTTTCGTTCGTCGTGAAGGCCGTCTGACCAAAGGTCAGGAAGCCGCGATGAAAGAGTGCTGGCCAACCATGGGTATTGATTATCAGGATGCCCTGTTGGACTGGACCGAGGTATTTGGTAACAGCAACCCTGTGGTACTGGAAATCGGCTTTGGCATGGGCGCGTCTCTGGTTGAGATGGCTAAGAATGCACCGGAGAAAAACTTCTTCGGTATCGAAGTACACAGTCCGGGTGTGGGCGCGTGTCTCTCTTCTGCGCGTGAAGCGGGTGTCACTAACCTGCGCGTGATGTGTCACGATGCGGTGGAAGTGTTTGCCAACATGATTCCTGACGGCAGCCTGACTACGCTGCAACTGTTTCTTCCCGGACCCATGGCACAAAAAGCGTCACCACAAGCGCCGTATCGTGCAGCTGGAGTTCGCTGAGATGGTGCGTCAGAAGCTGATCCCGGGTGAAGGTATCTTCCACATGGCGACCGACTGGGAAAACTACGCCGAGCACATGATTGAAGTGATGAATCAGGCGCCGGGTTACCAGAACATCGCTCAGGACGGCGATTTTGTGCCGCGTCCTGAAGAGCGTCCGCTGACTAAATTTGAACAGCGCGGCCACCGTCTGGGTCACGGTGTGTGGGACATCAAGTTTCAGCGCATCAGTTAATCCGGGCCGCCAGCTAACGCTGGACAAGCCAGTCCGGGCAACTGATACTGACCGGGCATAACGTGAAAGCAAGCCAACATTACTGCAATGTTGGCTTTTTTGACTGCGCAGCCTGAGCAGGCTGCACCTCATATCCTATCAACAACAATAACAACCAAGACAGTTGAAGACATGAAACCGACCTCAGACATACTGGCGGACATCCTGGATGAAGTTCGCCCACTGATCGGACAAGGAAAAGTCGCAGACTACATACCGGCACTGGCACAGGTGCCGAATGACAAGCTGGGTATCGCGGTCTACACCAATCAGGGTGAAGTGATCACCGCCGGCGACGCGCACGAGGGCTTCTCGATTCAGTCGATCTCGAAGGCGCTCAGCCTGACTCTGGCGATGAATCTCTATCAGCCGGATGAGTTATGGCGCCGGGTCGGTAAAGAGCCGTCCGGACAGGCGTTTAACTCGCTGATCCAGCTGGAGATGGAGCAGGGCATCCCGCGTAACCCGTTTATTAACGCCGGGGCAATTGTGATTGCCGATCTGCTGCAAAGCCGCTTGTCGGCACCGCGCCAGCGTCTGCTGGAATTTGCCCGCCAGCTGAGCGGAGAAGAGCTGCTGGTGTATGACAAAGTGGTCGCCGCCTCGGAGATGATGCACAGCGACCGCAACGCGGCCATTGCTTACCTGATGCGCGCGTTTGGTAACTTTGATAACGAAGTGCTGCCGGTACTCAATAACTATTTTCACGCCTGTGCGCTGAAAATGAACTGTGTCGAACTGGCGAAAATGTTCAGTTATCTGGCGAATAAAGGCGTGTCGGTGCATACCGGCGAGCAGGTGATTACTGCCACACAAAGCAAGCAGATCAACGCGCTGCTCGCGACCTGTGGCCTGTATGACGGGGCCGGGGAGTTCGCCTACCGGGTCGGTATGCCGGGTAAATCCGGTGTCGGCGGCGGCATTATTGCCGTGGTGCCGGGGGAAATGACCATTGCAGTCTGGTCACCGGAGCTGGACCCGAGCGGTAACTCGCTGGCCGGTACCAAAGCACTGGAACTGCTGGCGCAGCGGATCGGCCGCTCTATCTTCTGAGTGCGCCGGAGCGTGATCATCCCTCTGCAAAGACAAAAAGTCAGCCCATCGGCTGACTTTTTGCTATTTCCCATTCACAAGCAGCACCTGAGAGAACCTCGGTG
This sequence comes from Vibrio sp. CDRSL-10 TSBA, assembly GCA_039696685.1. Taxonomy (NCBI): domain Bacteria; kingdom Pseudomonadati; phylum Pseudomonadota; class Gammaproteobacteria; order Vibrionales; family Vibrionaceae; genus Vibrio; species Vibrio sp. CDRSL-10 TSBA. Next base: position 403,353 of record CP155566.1, read on the forward strand.
AGGTGACCAAGCTACGCAAGTTACTCGTCCTCTTCTTCCGCCATAAAGGCTTCGAGCAGATCGTTTAAGAACAGCTTACCTTTTTCGGTGATCTGCCAGTGGGTGGCATCTTCACTCAGATAGCCCTGTTGCAGCGCCCAGTTGAGGGTCGGCTCAATCACGCTGACCGGCAGGCCGGTGGTGGCGGTGAAGTCGGCCTTCGGACATGGTTCCATCAAACGGAAGCGGTTCATAAAGAAACTCGAACGGACGGTCGATGTCAGCCACCAGCTGCTCGTTATCCAGATAAGGCTTGGTCAGGTTCTGATACGCCGCCAGATAGCCGCGCGGATGCTTAACCTTAGTGGTACGCACAATGCGGCCGTCACTGAAACTGAGCTTGCCGTGTGAGCCGCAGCCAATCCCCAGATAGTCGCCAAAGCGCCAGTAGTTGAGGTTGTGCTGGCACTGATAACCCGGTTTGCTGTAGCCGGAGATCTCGTACTGCACATAACCGGCCTCGGTCAGCTTATGATGGCCGAGATCAAAAATATCCCACAGCGCATCATCATCCGGCAAAGTCGGCGGTTTAAAGTAAAACAGCGTATTGGGCTCTATGGTGAGCTGATACCAGGACAGATGTGGCGGATCGAGTTCGATCGCGCGGTCGAGGTCGGCCAGCGCCTGATCCAGGCTCTGATCCGGCAGGCCGTGCATCAGATCGAGGTTAAAGCTGCTGAGGCCAATCTGGTGCGCCAGTTTGGCGGCATTCACCGCTTCATCCTGACCGTGAATGCGGCCAAGACGGGTCAGTTTCTCCGGCTCAAAGCTCTGCACGCCAATCGAAATCCGGGTCACGCCTGCGCTGCGGTAACCGGCAAAACGCTCGGCTTCAATCGTGCCCGGGTTGGCTTCCATGGTGATTTCAATATCCGGCTTAAACGCGATCCGGGCTTCAATCCCGCGCAGCAACCGGCCGATGCCTTCGGCTGAGATCAGGCTCGGCGTGCCGCCGCCGATAAAAATCGAATGCAGCGGGCGCGGTGCCTGCTTAAGCTGATAGCGCTCAATATCGGTATCGAGATCTTCCAGCAGAGCATCAATATACTCATCTTCCGGAATATCGTTTTTCAGGGCGTGCGAGTTAAAATCGCAGTACGGGCATTTTTGCACGCACCACGGAATGTGCACATACAGGCTCAGCGCCGGAGGAGTCAACATCACTGCTTTTGCTCTTCAATTACCTGAAACTGCTTTTGTTCTTCAATCGCCTGAAACAGCTTGTTAAGTGCCTGCCCACGGTGTGACAGTTGCTTCTTACGCGCCGGTTCCAGTTCTGCCGAAGCACAGTTCTCTTCCGGTACGAAGAACACCGGATCGTAGCCAAAACCGTTGCTGCCGTGCGCCTGCTCCAGAATGCGTCCTTCCCATTTACCATGGCAAACCAGCGGTGTCGGGTCATCAGCGTGACGCATCAGTACCAGTACGCAGTGGAAACGCGCAGTGCGCTGCTCAAGCGGCACGCCCTGCATGGCCTCAAGCAGCTTGTTAAGATTGTCGGCATCGGATGCGCCTTCGCCGGCGTAACGGGCGGAATAGACACCCGGCGCACCGGCCAGATAATCGACTTCCAGGCCAGAGTCGTCGGCAATCGCAGCCATTCCGGTCTGTTTGGCGGCGTGACGCGCTTTGATAATCGCGTTTTCGATAAAAGTGGTGCCGGTTTCTGCCACGTCAGAGACGTTAAATTCACTCTGCGCCATCACGTCAAAACCAAACTCGGCCAGCAGGTCGGCCATTTCACGCACTTTGCCCTGGTTACCTGTGGCTAATACAATCTTGTTCATGCTTGTCTCAATCTTGTTTACTGTTCTACATAAAATTTTTGGCTGAATTTGAGCTTGCCGGCGCCTTTCATCCCGGCGTTGACGTCAATGTCAAAGGTCAGATTTTCTTCGTTACTGATCGGAAATTCAGCCAGATAATAAATCGCATCGCCTTCTTTCACTTCGCGAAACTCCAGCTCGCGGATATTGCCGATCAGGTTCTTGGCCTGGCCGGAGAGCTTAGCTTCGGTGGCCGGTTTACCCAGCGCGGCCGTATCGAGCACGCTGACGTTGAGGATGGCCGAGTAGCCATTACGGGTCAGCTGATACTGCGTGGCGACCTGCGGCGTCAGGAAAGTCGAATTAAACGCCGAGTAGTGTACCTCAATATCCTTGATAGTGATCGCTTGTTGCGCCTGAGCAGGCACGGCGGCGGCCATCAGCAGTGCAGGCAGCAGGGCGCAGCGTGCGCGGCGGTGCAGCGGCAGAGAGTGATTGAATCGCTTAAGGGTGAGACGCATGGTTTTTCTCCGTTAGCTGGACTGGCGCCAATCCAAAAATTGCCGACAGCACTAAAAACAATCCCCACCATAAGGTGGGGAAGTATGTAATTAACTGAGCAGCGCCGCAACCGGCGGCGGCAGACAGACAGGAGAACTGATGCGCACTTGTTTGTGGCGGCCAAGCTCCCCTTTTTCTATCGCTATCAGCCCTTTCGCTACCTTACACTGTTTTGCCAGGAACTTACTGAGATGTGCGTTGGCTTTGCCGTCGACCGGCGGGGCGGTAATCGCCACTTTGAGCTCATCGCCATGCAAGCCGACAATTGTGTCACGGCTCGCCTTGGGCTGAATATACAGCCGTAATACCAGATCGTCCCCGTCAAACCAGGCTGCTTTCATTATAGCTGATACCAGATAGGACCGATAAAGTCGCCCATCAGGAAGTTAGCAAACTGCAGCACAATGAACAGCACCAGTACGCTGAGGTCAAAACCGCCCATCACAGGGATCACGCGGCGAATCGGCGCCAGCATTGGCTCAGTCAGCTGATGGAATACGTATTCCACCGGGCTGCGACCCTGGCTGACCCAGCTCAGGATAGCGCGCAGCAGCAGTACCCAGAACAGCAGGCCACCGGCCGCTTTAATCAGCGACAGCAGACCCAGTAGCAGGAAGTCAGCGCTGAATACCACACTGCCGCCTGAGGCGATCAGGATCAGCGCCACGTATTTAAGAATACATAACACGTAGCCGAATAATACCGTGGCCAGATCCAGGCTGCCAACGGACGGAATAACACGGCGAAGCGGGCCGACTACCGGCTGGGTCGCTTTTACCACAAACTGGGAAAATGGGTTGTAGAAATCAGCACGCGCTGCCTGCAGCCAGATTCGCAGAATCACGACCATGATATAAAGATCAAACAGGGTGGAGATTAAAAAACTCATTGCATTCATAGGTTGCCCTTACTGCGTAGGATGAACGTTGTGCTCCAAAGATCACAATCAAGCGTCGCAGCACTTTGTGAGTACTGCGGCGGCATTAAATAGTGTGCTCTAGAGTAAGCAAACGTTGGTGTATTTTAAAATAGTTTTTCCATCTCTTGCGCGCGGCTTACGGCAGCGCGCATCGCTTGCGCGACAATCTCACTGAGCTGATGCTCATTGAAAGTGCGGATGGCTTCGGCGGTGGTGCCGCCTTTCGAAGTCACCTGCTCACGCAGGGTCGACAGTTCAATCTCCGGATTGGCTTTAACCATCTCTGCGGCGCCGAGTGCAGACTGCTGCACCAGCAGGCGCGCGGTTGCCGCGTCAAAGCCTTGTGCCATTGCTTCTGCCTGCATTGCTTCCATAAACAGGAAGAAATAGGCCGGCGCACTGCCTGCTGCAGCAATTACGCTGTTGATGCCGGATTCCTGTTCTACCCAGCACACTTCACCCACCGCGCTCATCAGGTCAGCGGTGAACACTTTATCCTGCTCGGCCACCAGCGGAGTTGCAAACAGACCTGCCATACCACGGTTCACCAGTGACGGGGTGTTCGGCATGACGCGCACCAGGCGCAATTCCGTCGCCAGCATCGCATTGAGACGCGCCGCTGACACACCAGCTGCAATTGAAATCACCAGCTTGCCGGAAAAATCGACCGCCTGCAGCGGCTTACACACCTCGGCCATCAGCTGCGGTTTGACCGCCAGTACTACCACATCGGCTTCACTCGCCGCCGCCAGGTTGTCACTGCTGGTGCGGATACCATACTTCTGCTCCAGCGGCAGGCGACGGGTTTCAGAAGGTGCAGTGGCAATAATGCTCCGGGCCGGATAGCCGCTGCTGACCAGACCTGCGATGATGGCGTGTGCCATGTTTCCTGCACCAATAAAGGCGACGGTTCTTTGTTCCATGTTTCTCTTGTCCAATATTGTGGCTGCGGTTAGGTGCCGGTATTGGCTTACAACCGCAGACCTGAGTTCGAAAATTGTGTGTCACAACCTGACTGATGACTTAGGGTACATGCTGTCTGCCTGCTGCGCATCTGCGTAAATCGTTACAGACGGTAAATCGTTACAGGCAGTTACCCCTGCGGCACATTGTACGCTTACAGCGTAGCGGCGCGGATTACCCTTTCTGGCTGTAATCGCGCTGTCCAAAAATCGCGGTGCCGATGCGGACAATGGTACTGCCGGCTGCAATTGCCGCCTCCATATCGCCGCTCATGCCCATCGACAGGGTATCAATGCCGTCAAACTTGTCCGCCAGCTGCTGCTGCAACGCTTCCAGCTGCTGAAAGGCGGCCAGCTGCGACTGATAGTCAGTGACGTTCTCCGGAATTGACATCAATCCTCTTAACGTGAGGCCCGGCAGAGTAGAAATCAATTCCGCGAGCGGAAATAATTCCTGCGCACTGATACCGGATTTAGAGGCTTCACCACTGGTATTGACCTGGATCAGCACCTGCAGCGGCGGCAGGTGGGCCGGACGTTGCTCACTGAGGCGCTGGGCAATCTTGGCGCGGTCAATGGTGTGCATCCAGTCAAAGTGCTCGGCAATCAGGCGGGTTTTATTCGATTGCAGCGGGCCGATAAAATGCCATTCCAGATCGAGCTCAGGATGTTGGGTGGCGAAAAACTGCACTTTATCGCAGCCTTCCTGGACATAGTTTTCTCACCAAAAGCACGCTGGCCTGCCGCGGCAGCTTCCAGAATGGCTTCAACCGGTTTAGTCTTGCTCACTGCCAGAAGTTGCACTGAGCCTGGAGCGCGACCACACTTTTGTTGTGCGCTTGCGATCTGTGAAGTGATAAGTTCAAGATTTTGTTGAATACTACTCATAGCCGGACTTATTTGGGTCTGTTGACCATAGGAAAATTAAATGGATATCTCTGAATTACTGGAATTTAGTGTAAAACATAATGCGTCAGATCTACATCTTTCTGCAGGAGTTCCTCCGATGGTTCGTATCGACGGCGAGGTGAGAAAGCTTGGTGTGCCTGCTTTCAGCCATGCTGACGTGCATCGATTAATTTTTGAAATTATGAATGACGCCCAGCGCAGCGAGTATGAAGAGCGGCTCGAAGTGGACTTTTCCTTTGAACTGCCGTCGGTCGGCCGTTTCCGGGTTAACGCCTTTCATCAGGCGCGTGGCGCCTCTGCGGTGCTGCGTACCATCCCGACCAGGATTCCGACTCTGGACCAGTTAGAAGCGCCGGAAATCTTCAGTAAAATCGCCAACTATGAGAAAGGTCTGGTGCTGGTTACCGGCCCGACCGGCTCCGGTAAATCGACCACTCTGGCGGCGATGGTCGATTACATCAATGCCCATCATAATAAACATATCCTGACCATAGAAGATCCGATCGAATTTGTGCACAGCAATAACAAGTGCCTGATCAACCAGCGTGAAGTGCACCGGGATACCCACAGTTTTAAAAACGCGCTGCGCAGCGCACTGCGTGAGGATCCGGATGTGATTCTGGTCGGTGAGCTGCGCGATCAGGAGACCATCAGCCTGGCGCTGACCGCGGCAGAAACCGGCCATTTAGTGTTTGGTACCCTGCACACCAGCTCGGCGGCGAAAACCATCGACCGTATTATTGATGTGTTTCCGGGTAATGATAAGTCCATGGTGCGCTCCATGCTGTCGGAATCACTGCGCGCGGTGATTGCGCAGAAGCTGCTCAAACGGGTTGGCGGCGGCCGGGTGGCGTGTCACGAGATCATGATGGCCACTCCGGCGATCCGTAATCTGATCCGCGAGGATAAAGTGGCGCAGATGTACTCGATTATTCAGACTGGTGCCATGCACGGCATGCAGACCATGGAACAGAACGCTAAGCAGCTGCTGGCCAAAGGCCTGGTTGACCTGGCTGAAGTGCAGCAAAAAGTAGAGAGCGATATGTCGGCGTTTTGATGCTAAAGCGCAGCGTAATACCCAGAGCGCGGCGTAAGCTCCAGAGCGCAGCGTAAGCCCCGGTGCTGGCACCTGAGCCAGAACAGTAACTGAAGCAAAGAGAGCAAGATGCAACTTGATGATTGCCTGCAGGGCATGGTGACGCGTAAAGCGTCCGATATTTATATCACGGTCGGCGCGCCGCTGCTGTACCGGGTCAACGGCGCCCTGGAGGCAGAGGGTAGTGCACTTGGCTCGGCTCAGGTTGAGCAGCTGCTGCAGGCGATGATGGACAGCGTTCGCCAGCAAGAGTTTGCCGCCAGCCATGAAGCCAATTTTGCCCTGGTGCGTGACTTTGGCCGTTTCCGGGTCAGTGCTTTTATGCAGCGCGAGCAGCCGGGCGCGGTCATTCGCCGCATCGAAACCGAAATTCCGACCTTTGAGCAGCTCGACCTGCCGCCGGTGCTGAAAGATCTGGCGCTGGCCAAACGCGGCCTGGTGTTGGTGGTGGGCGCGACCGGCTCCGGGAAGTCGACCACCATGGCGGCGATGACCGGTTATCGCAATGCCGAGCGCAGCGGGCATATTCTCAGCGTCGAAGACCCGATTGAGTTTGTCCATCCTCATCAGCGCAGTATTGTCACTCAGCGTGAAGTCGGTCTGGACACCGCCAGCTTTGAAGTGGCGCTGAAAAACTCGCTGCGTCAGGCTCCGGATATGATTGTCATCGGTGAGATCCGCACGCGTGAGACGATGGAGTACGCCATGACCTTTGCCGAAACCGGCCATCTGTGTCTGGCAACCCTGCACGCCAATAATGCCAATCAGGCACTGGAGCGCATTTTACATCTGGTCAGCAAAGAGCGCCGCGAGCAGTTCCTGTTTGATCTGTCGCTCAATCTGCAAGGGATTATCGCGCAGCAATTGCTGGCGGATAAACATGGTCAGGGGCGGCACGGGGTGTTTGAAATCCTGCTCAACAGCCCGCGTGTGGCGGATCTGATCCGGCGCGGCGATCTGCACGAACTGAAAGCGACCATGGCTAAATCACGCGAGAAACGGTATGCAGACCTTTGATCAGACGCTGTATCAGCTGGTGGCAGAGGATAAAATCGATGAGCAGGAAGCGCTGCACAGCGCCGATTCCGCTAATGATTTACGTCTGATGCTTAAAACCCGCTCGGGCTGTGACAGCTCTGCGCTATCCGGCGGGTCACTGGCTAATGTGCAGATTGATATGGACTGAGCGCAAAGGGAATGTAAATGGATATAAAAAACAGCCGTCAAAGGCTGTTTTTTTATTGACCGCAATGGTTTTCCGCCACAGTCCGGCGCTATTCACCCCACAGGGTTTCGAACCAGCTTTCCAGGATCACCACCGCTGACTGGCAGTCGACGTTGCCCTTGCTCAGCGCTTTATAGCCGCCCATTGAAAACAGCTCGGCGCGCGCTTCGGCAGTCGACAGACGCTCATCATGCAGTTCGACCGGCAGACCGTAGCGGCCATGCAGGCGCTGGGCAAACTTCTTGGCACGCGGGGTAATGGTTTCCAGTGCTTTGCCTTGCAGGTCAGTCGGCAGGCCAACCACCAGTAAGTCCGGTTGCCACTCTTTGATCTGTTTTTCAATCTCATCCCAGTTGGGAATGCCATCGTTGGCTTTAAAGGCTTTCAATGGTGAGGCGGTGCCAGTGATCTCCTGGCCAATGGCGCTGCCGATACTCTTGGTACCGAAATCAAACGCCATAATTGTGCGTGACATAGGGTGTTTCTCTTCAATTACGCGCCGCTCAGGCGTGTCCGCTCTGGGTGGACAGCTGGTGCGGATTAATGCCCAGTTTCTGAATCGCTTTATTCCACTTTTCATGCACCGGGGTGTTAAAAATCAGTTCCGGATCCGCTTCAATCGTCAGCCAGGAGTTTTCCGCCAGCTCATCTTCGAGCTGACCCGGCGACCAGCCGGAGTAGCCCAGCGCGACAATGTAGCCGCTTGGCTCGGCATCGGTGCCCAGCACCGTCAAAATATCTTTTGAGGTGGTGACACTGATCTCGCTGGTCATATGAATGCTAGATTCATAATGATCTTTCGGACGGTGCAGAATAAAACCGCGATCTTCCGAAATCGGACCACCGTTAAATACCGGACGTTTCAGGCTGTCGGTGTGTGACTGCGGATAAGCCGCTTCCACTTCAACCTGCTTGAGCATCCCGCCGACAGTGACATCGATCGGGGCATTGATCATCAGCCCCATCGCTCCTTCTTCATTGTGTTCACAGATATAAATCACACTGTGCTTGAAGTAAGGATCCTGCATGCTCGGCATGGCGACGAGAAAATGGTTGGTCAGGTTCATCTTGGTCTCCACTTGCAAGGGCCTGCGCAGCGGTATTTGCACCGCGAGTGAGGCCCAATTATCAGGAGCGGAGCTCCTTACAATGACAAGGCTTTGATACGACGCTCAATCGCGTCCATCAGTTTACCTGTGATTGAGATATCGAAAGCCGCTTCAATCTCGCGTACGCAAGTCGGGCTGGTGACGTTAATCTCAGTCAGTTTATCGCCAATGACGTCAAGGCCGACAAAGATCAGACCTTTTTCTTTTAGTACCGGTGCCACGGTTTCTGCAATCTTGCGATCCGTGTCGCTGATCGGGCGGGCTTCACCACGACCACCGGCGGCGAGGTTACCACGGGTTTCACCGGCGGCCGGAATACGTGCCAGACAGTAAGGCATCGGCTCACCATCCACCACCAGGATACGTTTGTCACCGTTGCTGATATCCGGCACGAACGTCTGTGCCATGCAGTAGTTTTGCCCTTGGTTGGTCAGCGTTTCAATGATGACCGAAACGTTTGGATCGCCTTGCTTGACCCGGAAAATCGAGGCGCCGCCCATGCCGTCGAGAGGCTTAAGGATAATGTCACCGTGCTGCTCGCGGAACGCTTTAATCTTCTCGGCTTTACGCGTCACAATCGTGGTCGGTGTCAGTTCCGGGAACCAGGCGGTGAACAGCTTCTCGTTACAGTCACGCAGGCTCTGCGGTTTGTTGACGATCAGCGTACCTTCTTCTTCGGCACGTTCCAGAATGTAGGTCGCGTAAATGTATTCAGTATCAAACGGAGGATCTTTACGCATCAGCACGGCGTCGAGTTCAGACAGGGCGATGGATTGCTCGGACTTGAATTCATACCAGCCGGTTGGATCTTCTTTCAGCTCGACAACTTTCGTGTCAGCCATGGCGACGCCTTGATCTAAGTGTAGATCATTCATCTCCATATAATGAATCTCATAACCGCGACGTTGCGCTTCTAGCATCATGGCGAAGCTGGTGTCTTTTTTGATGTTAATGGACGAAATCGGGTCCATTACGATGCCGAGTTTAATCATGCTCATCTCCGTTAGCCAAGATCGCCGAAGCGAACTTGCAGGGCTGTAATTGCGGTTAAGGCTGCGGTTTCGGTGCGCAGTACGCGCGGGCCGAGCAGCGTCTCTTCAAATTGGTGATCGCGGGTCATCTTGATCTCTTCCGATGACAAGCCGCCTTCCGGGCCAATCAGCAGGCGCACTTTGCTTACCGGCTGTGGCAGGGTATTGATGGAATATTTAGCGCGCGGGTGCAGGTTGAGTTTGAGCGCGTCGCTCTGCTCGGCACACCACTCTTCCAGGCTCATGATTGGGCGAATTTCCGGCACGACATTACGGCCGCACTGTTCACAGGCACTGATGGCAATTTTCTGCCATTGCTGCAGTTTCTTCTCAAACCGTTTTGGATCCAGCTTGACGCCGCAGCGCTCAGAGATGAGCGGTGTAATGGTGTTGACGCCGAGCTCCACCGATTTCTGAATGGTGAACTCCATTTTATCGCCACGGGAAATCACTTGTCCCAGATGCAGATCGAGCGGGGATTCAATACTGTTCTCAACCCGTTCGGACAGTTCAACTACCACCTGTTTCTTACCGGATTCGGTAATCACAGCCGGAAATTCCGCGCCACTGCCGTCAAACAGCAGTACTTCCTGGCCCGGTTGCATGCGCAGTTACGCGCCCGATGTGACCGGCCGCATCTTCACTCAAAGTGAGCGCGCCAAGATGAGTAATAGGGTGCGGGTGATAAATACGGGGAACTCGCATGCTGGTATTCCTGAAATTATGCTAATTATCTGGCCCTTAAGATGGGCGCTTTACAGCAAAAAAACAAGGGGCAATATCGGATTGCCCCTTGTTTTCATATAAAGCCAGTTTTGGCGCAAAGTCAGCATTGTCATCTGTCAGCATGGATATCGGCCGCTGTGTGGCCGTGCGGATTAACGATTAAGGTGTGGCGCTCAGTGCGTAACTGCGGCACTGCTCGATGACGTACGGGTTGTGGTTACCCTGAATGCGCTCGATACGCTGATCGCGCACGCACTCCCACTGATTAACCGGATACTGGCGGTTCCAGGCCTGCATCAGCTGAGTCTGGGCTTTGGAGAGACGAAAACCGTAGCGGTCGCTCATATAAAGGTAGGTTCGCGCAATTGCACCGCGTGCACGCTCCGGCGGCATTACCCGGCGCTGTTTAAAGTTGACCTGCACTTCGCAGCGGCCGTAAGTCGCGCCGTCAATGCCGTTCCACTGACTGAAGTTGAGATTGGAGCGGTCGCCGTTGACCTCACCGATCGCCGGGGTCAGGTTGTGCAGATCCGCTTCCATCCGCTTGAACGTTGCATCATGACGCGTGCACTCTTTACGTCCGCCTTTTTGCCAGCATTGCAGCTGGTGGCCAAACTGCCAGGCCGGAACAACGTGTTCCCATTCAATCCGGCTGGCACGTTTTTGCTGTTTACGCACCTGATAGCCGCAGCTTGCCAGATCCGGTGTGCCTTTTTTACCCTGCCAGCTGATATTACAGCCACAGTAAAAGCTGACCGGATGATCCTGATAAATCTTCAGGGCGGCCGTTTTGGCCTGATAAAATGAGGTCGGTGCCGAAGCCCAGGCGCTGGAAACCAGGCTGGTTAAACCAATAGCGAGTAACAAACGAAACATAGTAAAGACGGGTTATAGTGTGATTTTTTCCAGTCTATCACTCATAAATGGCAGTTTGAGCAGATGTTTTTATCATTACGGAACGCAGCGCACTGTCTGACCAAAACTTGCGCGGCGCGCTGGCTGTTAACGTACGTAACTCGATAAAAACAGGATTAGCAATGGCCGTGCAGACGCCGCCTAAGAGAGTTGTTTGCCGCTGAAAGTCAGGGTTTGCAGGCACTGCTGGCAGCGGTACACCGCTTGATTGCGCAGCACTTTATTGTGGCGGCGCACCGAGAGTGGATAACGGTTGCAGGCACACAGATACTCAAAGGTCTTACCCTGTACCGAGGCGACCGAGAAACTGTGGGTGGTATTGGCGGGCACGCCAAACACTTCAGTCATGATGTGCTGCCATTCTCTGCCGTGCGGACGCACCCGGCCGTAAACCTGATAGGTGATCAGGTGGGCGATTTCATGCGGCACCACTTCCTCGATGAAAGCGTGCGGGTTTTCGCCAAACAGTACCGGGTTGAGGCGGATCTCTTGCAGCTGCAGATAGGCTTTACCGGCCACTTTACCGCGCAGCTGAAAGCTCAGGGAAGGAGTGGTAAAGGTACGCTTAAAATAGCGCTCGGCTTTGTCGATACAACGTTGAATTTGCGCTTGGGCGCGATAGTGCAGTTCAAAATCGACCACAAACAGGGACTCCGGCGAAGCGTGCTCAGTAACGGTGTGGTCACGGGGCACGAGAGAAAAGATAAAAAAAACCTCAGCATTTGGCTGAGGTTTTATCATAACACTGTTGACCGTACTCGCTGTAGTTTCCAGTAGGACGGGACAGTGATCAAGGTTGGAGACCTTTGAGATCAGTGTCATACCCTTCCTACTTGAAGCTGCAGCGGTGTTGGCTGCATTCGTTCACCCCAATCACATAGTGTCTCTATGCTCATGGGGATTCACTCATTTGCCGCCTACCTGCAACTCCAAGTTGTTTGGGTATATTTCTTTTTGATATTATTCATGTTTCTTCTTGATAATCGCATGGTAGGCGTGCCAGGTGCTGTAACCGAGAATCGGCATAGTAAACAGCATACCGATACCGTAGGTGGCAAAGCCTATCAGGATCCCGCCGCAAATCACTCCGGCCCAGACGATCATGGCCGGAATGTTGGACTTAACCGCGTTAAAGCTGCTGAATACCGCGGTCATCACATCGACGCGCCGTTCCATCATCAGCGGAATCGAAAACGCTGAGATACTGAAGATGACACAGGCAATCACGAAACCGACCAGAGAGCCAATCAGCAGAAATGGCAGGAAATCGGTCAGCGGTGCGCCTTGCACCGACGGGTAGAGCGCGTGCAGCAGGGCAGCAATCCGCATCCAGAAAATCATCGCAACCGCCAGCATGACCGCAAACGCCCACTGTGAGCTGGAGTTACGGGTAATGGCTTTAATCGAGTGCAGCAGACCGGCGGAGTGGCCTTTTTCCCGTTCCCAGCTTGCGGCATACAAACCGAGCGCGAGGAAGGGACCAATCAGCATATAGACCACCAGGCTGGGCAGGATCACCAGGTGGGTGCCTTGCCACTGCACCAGCAGCACAATACCGATGGCGGCGGCCATAAAGCACAGACCGTAAAAAGCGCTGATCAGCGGCATGCGGATAAAGTCATGCAGGCCAAGCGCCAGCCAGTGAAACGGAGCAGACACACTGACCGAGTTGCATGGCAGCGTGCGGGCGTATTCCTGAGGACCGACTTCTTTTTGCTTATGGTCGAAGTCGGAAGAGTGAACCGTACGAGGCATAAATCCTCCCTGATCGATTAGGCACAGCAGTTGGATAAGGAACGCAGCCAGCGAGGTGCTTTTCAGAGCCTTATGTCTTTCAAGAACGTAATGTCTGTTAAGAATATAGCGTTTTTCAAGATCATCGTGTCTTTCAAGACTAAATTGACCCGGGCAGCGCAGTATAAATTCTGTCTGTATTATCTGTTTCGTCTGTTCTGATAAATGTTGCGTCTGTTAGTATTAACTATCTAGAATTAACTATCGTTGACGTGTGGCAAAAACACAAATAAACGGATAAAAATTAATCAAGGCATGACAGATGTAAAGCGCGGATAAAGAGAGTGGCAAATGTGATAAAAGAGGGGGATACGAAAAAGCCCTTGCGCGTTGGCAAGGGCTTTGCAGTGTGGTGCTGTCATGTCAGTTCAAAGAACTTATTTCAGGCCAGCGAAGTCACGCAGTTCAGCGGCTTTGTCAGTCGCTTCCCAAGGGAACTCTTCGCGACCGAAGTGACCGTAGGCTGCTGTCTTCTTGTAGATAGGTTGCAGCAGGTTCAGCATCTCTTGCAGACCGTAAGGACGCAGGTCGAAGAACTGGCGTACCGCTTCAATGATGATGTCGTGTGATACTTTCTCAGTACCGAACGTTTCCACCATGATTGAGGTTGGATCCGCAACACCGATAGCGTAAGACAGCTGGATCTCACAGCGGTCAGCCATACCGGCTGCGACGATGTTTTTCGCCACGTAACGTGCTGCGTATGCTGCACTGCGGTCTACTTTTGATGGATCTTTACCAGAGAATGCACCACCACCGTGACGAGCTGCGCCGCCGTAAGTGTCAACAATGATCTTACGACCAGTCAGGCCACAGTCACCCATTGGACCACCGATAACGAAACGGCCGGTTGGGTTGATGAAGAATTTAGTCTCTTTGTTGAGCCATTCAGCTGGCAGAACCGGCTTGATGATCTCTTCCATCACTGCTTCACGCAGATCCGGGGTAGAGATTGAATCACAGTGCTGAGTTGACAGAACAACTGCGTCGATACCGACGATCTTGCCTTGCTCGTACTGGAAAGTAACCTGAGATTTTGCATCCGGACGTAACCATGGCAGCGTGCCGTTTTTACGTACTTTTGCCTGACGCTCAACCAGACGGTGAGAGTAAGTAATTGGTGCAGGCATCAGCACTTCAGTTTCGTTACATGCGTAACCGAACATGATGCCCTGGTCGCCGGCGCCCTGTTCTTTAGGGTCAGATTTGTCGACGCCCTGATTGATGTCTGGAGACTGTTTACCTATGGTGTTCAGTACCGCACAAGAGTCCGCATCGAAACCCATGTCTGAGTGGGTGTAGCCAATTTCACGTACGGTTTCACGAGTCAGCTCTTCGATATCAACCCAAGCTGAAGTGGTGATTTCACCACCGACCATTACCATGCCGGTTTTCACGTAAGTTTCACAAGCAACACGTGCTTTTGGATCTTGTTCCAAAATGGCATCTAAAACCGCATCAGAGATTTGGTCTGCGATTTTATCCGGATGGCCTTCTGATACTGATTCAGAAGTAAACAGGTGCTTAGCCATGATTGCTCCAATTCTATAATCAAAAGAGCAGTGCACTGTGGTCACTGCTCTGTAAAATCGTTCATTATGTAGGCGTTTCTACATCTAGACGTCTATTCTAGTTTTGAATGCTTAAATTACAAGCTCTTTTTTTGTCTGATTGCTAACCAAACGTTTGCTCATCGGCAGGCCTTTTGCAGGCTTTGTGCATGAATATGTTGTAAAGCATTGCAAAATTAGAACAAAGCGCCAGCAAAAGGTTTGCAGTGCCGATCCGGCTTTGCGACAATATCGGCCACTTTTCTGCCCGATTAATCTCTGAGCTACCTGCCTGAGGCAGCGCGGTGAGATTAGTTGCGGACCGACGGATACTTTTCGCATATTGCTTTAGGAGCTGACATGTCTTCCCGTAAACAACTGGCTAACGCAATCCGCGCGCTGAGCATGGATGGTGTACAACAGGCTAACTCTGGTCACCCAGGCGCCCCGATGGGGATGGCTGACATCGCTGAAGTGCTGTGGCGCAGTCACCTCAACCACAACCCGCAAAACCCGAACTGGGCTGATCGTGACCGCTTCGTGCTGTCCAACGGCCACGGCTCTATGCTGATTTACTCACTGCTGCACCTGAGCGGTTACGAACTGTCAATCGACGACCTGAAAAACTTCCGTCAGCTGCACTCAAAAACCCCGGGCCACCCTGAATACGGTTACGCACCAGGCATCGAGACCACCACAGGTCCGCTCGGTCAGGGTATCACGAACGCCGTAGGTATGGCGATTGCTGAAAAAGCGCTGGCAGCGCAGTTCAATAAAGAAGGTCACGACATCGTTGACCACTTTACTTACGCGTTCATGGGCGACGGCTGTCTGATGGAAGGCATCTCGCACGAAGCGTGCTCTCTGGCGGGTACCCTGGGTCTGGGCAAGCTGATCGCATTCTGGGATGACAACGGCATCTCTATCGACGGTCATGTGGAAGGCTGGTTCTCGGACGATACGCCAAAACGTTTCGAAGCTTACGGCTGGCACGTCATCCCGGCGGTAGACGGTCACGATCCAGAAGCGATCAACGCTGCTATTGAAGCCGCACAAGCGGAAACCGGTCGTCCGACCCTGATCTGTACCAAGACCATCATCGGCTTTGGTTCACCAAACAAAGCGGGCTCACACGACTGTCACGGTGCTCCTCTGGGCGCAGACGAAATCAAAGCCGCACGTGAATTCCTGGGTTGGGAATACGGTGCATTTGAAATCCCGGCGGATATCTACGCTGAGTGGGATGCCAAAGAAGCCGGTGCTGCCAAAGAAGCAGCCTGGAATGAAAAATTCGCAGCCTATGCTGCAGCTTACCCGGCAGAAGCGGCGGAATACCAGCGCCGTATGGCTGGCGAAACTGCCGGCAGACTGGGAACAAGCAACCAGCGCAGTGATTGCTGAGCTGCAAGCCAACCCGGCCAACATCGCGTCACGTAAAGCGTCACAAAACGCGCTGGAAGCGTTCGGTAAGGTCCTGCCTGAATTCATGGGCGGCTCAGCCGACCTGGCTCCGTCTAACCTGACCATGTGGTCTGGCTCTAAGTCACTGACTAACGAAGATTTCGCCGGTAACTACATCCACTACGGTGTACGTGAATTCGGTATGACCGCCATCATTAACGGTATTGCCCTGCACGGCGGTTTCGTGCCTTACGGCGCAACCTTCCTGATGTTCATGGAATACGCGCGTAACGCAATGCGTATGGCGGCGCTGATGAAGATTCAGAACATCCAGGTTTACACTCACGACTCCATCGGTCTGGGTGAAGACGGCCCGACTCACCAACCGGTAGAGCAAGTGGCGTCACTGCGTATGACACCAAATATGAGCACCTGGCGCCCATGTGACCAGGTTGAATCTGCGGTTGCTTGGAAACTGGCTATCGAGCGTAAAGACGCGCCATCGGCGCTGATCTTCTCGCGTCAGAACCTGGCTCAGCAAGAGCGCAGCGCGCAGCAAGTGGCGGACATCGCGAAAGGTGGTTACATCCTGCAAGATTGTGCCGGTAAACCTGAGCTGATCCTGATCGCGACCGGTTCTGAAGTAGAACTGACCGTAGAAGCCGCAGCGCAACTGACGGCGGCCGGTAAACAGGTTCGTGTGGTATCTATGCCATCGACTGACACCTTTGACAAGCAGGATGCGGCTTACCGTGAAGCGGTACTGCCAGCTGATGTGACTGCACGTATCGCTGTTGAAGCGGGCATCGCTGACTTCTGGTACAAGTACGTCGGCTTTGGCGGTCGTATCATCGGTATGACCACCTTCGGTGAATCTGCACCGGCGGGTGAACTGTTCAAGATGTTCGGCTTCACTGCTGAAAACGTAGTTAACACTGCGAACGAACTGCTGGCGTAAGCCTGGTTTGATCCTGTCTTAGGACGGGACAACCATGAAAGCCAAGGCCCTGCTCATTGAGCAGGGCCTTTTCTTTTTTATGAATCAGTTTTTTATGAATCAGTTTCTATGAGCATTTTTCAGAGCACTGGCTTGGGCTTCTCTGTCAGGCGGTTATTTCCACTCGTCGGGACGGGCCGCGCGCAGCGCATCAATAAACAGCCGCAGCCGCAGCGGATGACGTCCGGTCGGGTAGTAGCAGTTGATGTTAGACGGAGACGCTGACCACTCCGGCAAACATAACGAGATGCTGCCCGGGTGATGTTTCTCATAACCCTGCGCGACCCAGTTTGGCAGTAAGCCGATGCCGCGCCCTTTGGCAATGGTGTCGATCTGCATGTAGAGATTGTCACACTGCAGGCGGCTCTCTTTGGCCGGCAGGACATACTCGCCCTGCTGCGGGTGGGTCAGCGTCAGTGCTTCCTGACGCTGTGCCACCAGGTCAATCCAGGCGTGCTTGGTCAGATCGCGCGGATGGTCTGGCTGGCGATGCTGGGTAAGGTAATCCGGTGAGGCATACACGGCGCAGCGCCATTCACCGAGCAGTTTCGCGCCGGTAACCGGCCGGGTCGATATCGCCAATCCAGATAATTAAATCCGGTTCAAGCAACTGTTCATCATGCTGAAACTGGCTGTAGAGGCGCACACGTAGCTGCGGATGCTGCGACATAAACTCATCCAGCACCCGGCTCATCCAGCCGCGGGTCAGGTTAGGGTGCACCACCAGGGTCATTTCACCGCTGACCTCATTGTTGAGTTCATGCAGGGCCTGCTGACTTTTATTAGCCAGATCAATCAGCTGCTCCGAGTAGGCAGCAAACACTTCACCGGCTTTGGTCAGTGCCAGGCGGTTGCCCTGGCGTGTGACCAGCGCCTGGCCTAAGTCTTCTTCTAACTGAGTCAGACGGCGGCTGAGCGTCGATTTAGGCTGATTGAGGGCTTTTGCCGCTCCGGTCAGGCTTTTGTGTTGGCAGAGCGCATGGAATGCGCGCACTGCACTGAGATCCTGCATTTTTCTTTCCTCTTACGGCCGTCGTGACAACAATATTTTTGCTTTGTTCCATAACTGGGCCTAAGTATTCCACATCTTGCCCTATTCATGCAGCTCTTTTTGTGAATAATTCTCATCTTGATTTTGATAATTATTACCATTTAGAAATGAAGGAGTAGTAGATGTACAAATGGACGCCATCTAAAGTCTCATTGGCAGTCTCCCTTGGCCTGGTTTGTCAGTTCCCGGCTTTGGCAGCAGAGACACAAGAGCAGGCTCAAGAAACCCAGGCCCATGAAACAGTAGTCGTGACCGCTTCCGGTTTCGAGCAAAATATTACCCGTGCCCCGGCGACCATTTCGGTGATTACCGCTGAAGATATCGAAAAAAAGTCCTATACCGACATCACTGATGTGTTAAAAAATGTTTCCGGGGTGCAAGTCTCCGGTGGCGGTGTAGAGCAGTCGATCATGATTCGCGGTATGTCATCTGACTACACCCTGTTTCTGATTGACGGCCGTCCGGTGCAGGGCAACGATGCTTTTGGTCTCAATGGTACCCAAGCGGGAACGCCGATTAACTTTTTACCACCTGTTTCGCAAATCGAGCGTATTGAAGTCATCCGTGGCCCTGCCTCTTCTTTATACGGCTCCGATGCCATGGGCGGCGTCATTAACGTCATCACCAAAAAAGTCGGCAACGAGTGGAGTGGCAGTGTCACCACGGAATACAACCTGGCAGACAGCTCCAATAAAGTGAATGAAGATTCCACTCAGACCAGCATCGCGCTCAATGCGCCGCTGATCGAAGATACGTTGTCGCTGCAGTTTACCGGTTCATACCTCAATCAGGACGAAAGCCATTTCATCGGCAGCGATGACAGTGAAGCCTCGGACCCTGAATACAAACGCCGCAACTTCAGCACCAAGCTGAACTGGAGCGTGAATGAGCAAAACAACCTGACTTTCGGTTACAGCCGCGCCGAGCAGGAACGGACCCATAACCCGGGCGTAAGTATTGCCGAAACCGTCACCAACCGTGATGGCAGCATCAGTGATGCCGAGCAGAGCTACAACAAATCGATCCGTGATACCTATTTCCTTGAGCATGAAGGTCACTATGACCGCATGCGCGTTAAATCTTACGTCAACTACGACCAGTCCGAGAACCCGTCCCGCGTCAATGAAAATACCGGTAACGGCATTGATTTCGATGTGCTGACGCTCAACTCGCAAGCCAACTGGTTCTGGGACGCCAACACACTGACTATCGGTGCGACTTACAAAAATGAGAAGCTGGAAGATGGTGCGACCAATGGTCTGTCTGAACCGGTCGTTGCTGACGCTGATGCGATCAACAAAATGGAGCGCTACCAGTACTCGATTTTTGCCGAAAATGAATGGCTGCCGATGGATGACTGGTCAATTGTGCTGAGCGGCCGTTTTGATGACAACGAAGCGTTTGGTAACCACTTCAGCCCGAAAGTGTACAGCGTGTATGGCCTGACCGATGCCTGGGTGGTCAAAGGCGGGGTGACTTCCGGCTACAAAGCGCCGAGCCTGCGCCAGAGCGCAACCGATTTTGGTTCCACCTCGCGCGGTGGTGTGATCATCGGTAACCCGGATCTGAAACCGGAAACCAGTCTCAACTATGAAATCGGCCTTGGCTTTGACGACAGCTATGATTCGGGTATCTCCGCCACGCTGACCGCGTATCTGACCGAGTTTGAAGACAAGATCAACCGTACCGGCCGTATCTGTGAAGCCAACGTCGAGTGTAACTACGGCGGCACTGTCTATCCGGCGCACCAATACGGTTATACCGCCTACGAAAACATCGCTAAAGCGGAAATGTCCGGTATTGAAGCGACCATGGATTACCAGATCAACGAAGATGTGCTGCTGCGCCAGTCGTACACCTTTACCAAAACCGAGCAGAAGAGCGGTGAGTACAAAGGTGAGCCGCTCAATGATGTGGCGAAACACATGTACAACGCGTCAGTGGAATGGCAGGCAACGGAGAAACTGCTGCTCTGGACCCAGGGTAACTACCGCAGCAAAACCACCGGTCGCTGGCAGACCGGGACCAGCGGCAGTTCAACCAATGGTCTTAAAATCCCGAGTTACACCCTGTTTGATCTCGGTCTGGTGTACAAAATCAAGCAGGACATCAGCCTGAAAGCGGGCGTGTACAACGCATTTAACAAAGAGATCAACCCGGAGAAAGACGAGAAACTACCGTTACATCCTCGATGGTCGTAAGTACAACCTGGCGCTGACCATGCGCTTCTAAGGTGACAGAGTAAAAGCGGAAGGCCCGGAGAATAGAATACCGGCCTTCCGCTTTATCGTGAGCAAACCTGACTATATAAGAGAAAAGCAATGAAAATATTGGCAGTTGGCCTGGCGGTAGTCGCCAGCGTATTGAGTTTTATCCAGCCTGCGCTGGCCTTTCCGTTAACCGTGCAGCACAAGCAGGGCAGCACCATCGTTGAACAGGCGCCGCAGCGCGTGGCCGTGTTTGATCTGGCAACCCTGGATACCATGAATGCCCTGGGCGTCAGTGCAGCCGGTGTACCGGATACCTTTATGCCGCAATACCTCAGTCATTATTCAGGTGACGAGTTCACTAAAGTGGGTGACCTGTTCAAGCCTGATTACGATGCGCTGAAAAAGCTGCAGCCGGACTTAATCATTGTTGCCGGCCGTTCATCACGTGCTTATGAAGAACTGAGCAAACTGGCGCCGACGCTGGATCTGAGCATTGATGCCGGCCACTTCGTGCAGGGTATACAGCATAACCTGGCACTGCTTGGCACCCTGTTTAACCAGCAGGAAAAAGCGCAGCAGCTGAGTGTTGAATTTAATAACAAACTACAGAGCCTGCATGCACAAGCGGCCAAACAAGGCCCGGCGCTGGTGCTGTTTACCATTAACGGCCACGTGATGCTGCATGCTCCGGGTGAGCGTTTTGGTATGCTGTATGAACTGACCGGCCTTAAATCTGTGGTACCGGCGGTGGAAGCGGCAGAGCCGAAACCACGCGCTAAACCAGGCTCAGAAGAAGCAAAACAGCAACAGGCTGAGCGTCAGCAGCGTCTTGATGCGGCACTGGCTGAAAACCCAAGCTGGCTGTTTGTGCTGGATCGCGGCGCGGCCACCGGTGGTGAAGGTAAAGCGGTGGAAACCCTGTCAGCGATGGACAGCATCACTGCGACCACCGCATGGCAGGAAGAGCAGGTTTACTACCTCAATCCGAAAGAGTGGTATCTGGCACTGGGCGGCTACCAGAGCGTATTCAAAACCCTGAACGATCTGAGCAGTCGTTTCGCACAGTAAAACTGCCCTCATTAAATCCTGTCTAGTCAAACCCCGGCCCGCTGGCCGGGGTTTGTTGTTTTGGCCCTGGCTACTTATGTTACTTGGTCATCTATGTTGTATGACTGGTGTTATGTGACCGGCTGCCTAACCGATTGAGGCAAGCGTCAGCCACCGGCCTGGCTGGGAGCGGTTTCAATCGGAATCCGGGGTAAAAGATGGGGTACCGCGATGGATTTTAGATGAATAAATACGCATTTCTGGTTACCATCACGGCATAAGGAATAAGGGATAGTGAACCGATGTTAAAAGTGGCGATCAACGGATTCGGACGCATTGGCCGTAACGTTCTGCGGGCGGTGTACGAGAGTGGCAAAAACCAGCATATTAAAGTGGTGGCAGTGAATGAACTGGCCAAGCCCGAAGCCATGGCGCACCTGTTGCAATATGACACCAGTCATGGCCGGTTTGGTAAAAAAATCAGCCACGATCAGGAACACATTTATATCCATCATGACAACGGCGACTTTGACCGGGTGCGTATTCTGCATCTGGCTGAAATACCGCTGCTGCCGTGGCGCGATCTCGATGTCGACATCGTGCTCGATTGTACCGGCGTGTACGGTTCGCGCGCTGACGGACTGCAACATATTGAGGCTGGCGCTCGTAAGGTGCTGTTTTCCCATCCTGGTGCAGCGGACATCGATAACACCATCATCTACGGTGTTAACCACGACACTCTGACTGCTGATCAGCACATCGTTTCCAACGGTTCCTGTACCACCAACTGCATCGTGCCGATCATCAAGGTCCTCGACGATGCGTTCGGCATTGACTCCGGCACCATCACCACCATTCACTCATCAATGAATGATCAGCAGGTCATCGATGCTTATCACAGTGACCTGCGCCGTACCCGTGCCGCCAGCCAGTCGATCATTCCGGTTGACACCAAACTGCACAAAGGTATCGAACGGATCTTTCCGAAATTTTCCAACAAATTTGAAGCTATTTCGGTGCGCGTACCGACCGTAAATGTGACCGCGATGGATTTAAGCGTTACCTTGAACACAAATGTGAAAGTTAATGACGTAAATCAAACCATAGTACAGGCGTCTCAGTGTACATTAAGCAACATTGTTGACTATACTGAAGCGCCGCTCGTTTCCATCGATTTTAACCATGATCCGCACAGTGCGATTGTGGACGGAACCCAGACCCGGGTAAGTAACGGGCAACTGGTGAAAATGCTGGTCTGGTGCGACAACGAGTGGGGATTTGCTAACCGTATGCTCGATACTGCGTTAGCGATGCAGGCCGCGCAATAGCGCTTTAGCCTGATGAGGCGGTTGCCCCCGAATGGGGAGAGCGCTGCCCATGATTGGGGAAAAATATTTATTTTTTGCATTGAAATAAATATCATGATCCCCATATCTTATGTAGTTTAAAAAATTAGCTAACCAGTTTAAGAATTGACAGGTTCGGCAGGATCGCCGAACTGACGAAAACTTTATTTTCTTTGAATATTTGAGAGGACAAACCATGTCTGTAATCAAGATGACTGACCTGGATCTGGCAGGTAAACGCGTATTTATCCGTGCTGACCTGAACGTACCAGTAAAAGATGGCAAAGTGACTTCTGATGCACGTATCCTGGCATCACTACCAACGATCAAGCACTGCCTGGAAGCTGGCGCGAAAGTAATGGTGACATCTCACCTGGGTCGTCCTACTGAAGGCGAATACGCAGAAGAGTTCTCTCTACAGCCTGTTGTGAACTACCTGAACGACGCGCTGGACTGCGAAGTGAAACTGGCGAAAGAGTACCTGGACGGTCTGGAACTGAACGCTGGCGAACTGGTTGTTCTGGAAAACGTTCGTTTCAACAAAGGCGAAAAGAAAAACGAAGAAGAGCTGTCTAAGAAATACGCGGCACTGTGTGACGTATTCGTAATGGACGCTTTCGGTACTGCGCACCGTGCACAAGCTTCAACTCACGGCGTGGGCATGTTTGCTCCTGTTGCATGTGCAGGTCCTCTGCTGGCGAACGAACTGGATGCACTGGGTAAAGCAATGGACAACCCGGCTCGCCCAATGGTTGCTATCGTTGGCGGCTCTAAAGTATCGACCAAACTGACTGTCCTTGAGTCACTGTCTAAAATCGCTGACCAACTGGTTGTTGGCGGTGGTATCGCAAACACCTTCATCGCAGCAGCAGGCCACAACGTAGGTAAGTCTCTGTACGAAGCTGACCTGGTTGAAACTGCCAAGAAACTGATGGACGAGTGTGCGATTCCGGTAGCGACTGACGTTGCGTGTGCAAAAGCATTCGACGAAAACGCAGAAGCGGAAATCAAAAACGTAGCTGACGTTCAGGATGACGACATGATCTTCGACCTGGGCCCTGATTCAACTGCGGCACTGGCTGATATCCTGAAAAACGCGAAAACTATCCTGTGGAACGGCCCGGTAGGTGTATTCGAGTTCAAGAACTTCGAAGCAGGTACTCGTGGTATTTCAGAAGCGATTGCCTCTTCTGAAGGCTTCTCTGTTGCGGGTGGTGGTGACACGCTGGCTGCGATCGACAAGTTCGGTATCAAAGCAGACGTTTCATACATCTCAACTGGCGGCGGCGCTTTCCTTGAGTTTGTAGAAGGTAAAGTTCTTCCTGCGGTTGAAATGCTGGAAGCACGCGCTAAAGCGTAACTGATTGATAGAAAGCGGGAGTGATTTCCCGCTTTCTTGTTTGCTGCACCGGCCGGTTTCTTCTGCTAGAATAGCGCCAGTTGTAAGCAAGCTTTTACAAGAATGTAAACTTACCGTTTTTAATTAAAACGACAAAAATAGGATTATATCCATGTCTAAGATCTTCGATTTCGTTAAACCAGGTGTGATCTCTGGCGACGACGTTCAGAAAGTATTTGAAATTGCTAAAGCAAACAAATTTGCTCTGCCAGCAGTAAACTGTATCGGTTCTGACTCTGTAAACGCAGTACTGGAAGCAGCAGCGAAAGTTAAGTCTCCGGTTATCGTACAGTTCTCTAACGGCGGCGCAGGTTTCTTTGCTGGTAAAGGTCTGAAACTTGAAGGTCAGCAAACTCAAATCCTGGGTGCTATCGCTGGTGCAAAACACGTACACACAGTTGCAGAATCTTACGGCGTGCCTGTAATCCTGCACACTGACCACGCAGCGAAAAAACTGCTGCCATGGATTGACGGTCTGCTGGACGCGGGTGAAAAACACTTCGCAGAAACTGGTAAGCCTCTGTTCTCTTCTCACATGATCGACCTGTCTGAAGAGTCTCTGGAAGAGAACATCGAGATCTCTGCTAAGTACCTGGAGCGCATGGCTAAAATGAACATGACTCTGGAAATCGAACTGGGTTGTACCGGTGGTGAGGAAGACGGCGTAGATAACTCTGACATGGACGCATCTGAGCTGTACACTTCTCCGGAAGACGTGGCATACGCTTACGAAAAACTGAGCGCAATCAGCCACCGTTTCACTATCGCAGCCTCTTTCGGTAACGTACACGGCGTTTACAAACCAGGTAACGTAGTACTGACTCCAACTATCCTGCGCGATTCTCAAAAATACGTTTCTGAGAAATTCAACCTGCCAGAAAACTCACTGAACTTCGTATTCCACGGTGGTTCAGGTTCTTCTCTGGAAGAAATCCGCGAATCTATCGGCTACGGTGTTATCAAAATGAACATCGATACTGATACTCAGTGGGCATGTTGGGATGGTATCCGCCAGTACGAAGCGGCTAACCACGATTACCTGCAAGGTCAAATCGGTAACCCGACTGGTGAAGATGCACCAAACAAGAAATACTACGATCCACGCGTATGGCTGCGTGCTGGTCAAGCTTCAATGGTAACTCGCCTAGAGCAAGCATTCTCTGACCTGAACTCAGTTGACGTACTGTAATCAGTCATTGATCTAATACGAAAGCCCGCTCATTGAGCGGGCTTTTTTGTATCCGCCGCACACAAATCAGTGCACCAGTTGGCACAGTTGCTATTTATTGCATAGGCTGTAACAGGCAGATTTGTAACAAGATAATCTCTTGCTTGGTAAGCCTTTAAACTAACAGTGCCAATTTAATGTTAATTGGTGCATATAAGCTGTGCCAAACTGAAATTTGACCAAAATCTGATGTCAGGTCACGGCAGATTATGTGTATGATAGTCAGTGGGTTATATACAAATACATAATGATTACTCTAGAGGATAGACACTATGGCTGGTGAGTCGAGCAGTGTAGAAATACCAATTGTCGATAGTTTGGGTCAGGTGAATGCCTGGCTGACCAATAATTCGGAGCTGTTGATCCAATACGGCGTCAATATCATTTCAGCGCTGCTGATCTTATTTATCGGTAACATCATCGTTAAGGTGATTGCCGGCAGCGTTTCCAAAGTTCTGCAAAAGAAACAGATGGACAAAGCCGTGGTGCAGTTCATCTATGGTCTGGTGCGTTACCTGCTGTTTATCATCGTGCTGATTGCTGCACTGGGCCGTATCGGCGTGCAGACTGCCTCAGTGGTTGCGGTGATTGGTGCGGCCGGTCTGGCAATTGGCCTGGCTCTGCAGGGCTCACTGTCGAACTTCGCCGCTGGTGTACTAATTGTGGCATTCCGCCCGTTCAAATCCGGCGACTATGTGGAAGTGGCAGGTGTGGCCGGTTCAGTCGATTCTATCCATATTTTCCAGACCATTCTGAAAACGCCGGATAACAAGATGATCGTACTGCCTAACTCATCCGTGATTGGCGACTCGATTGTCAACTACTCACGCTACGACACGCGCCGGGTCGATATGCTGATTGGCGTATCGTACAAAGCGGATCTGAAAAAGACCAAAGAAGTCATGCGTAAAGTGGTCGAAAGCGATCCACGCGTGCTGAAAGATCCGGCGGTCAACATTGCCGTACACGCTCTGGCGGATTCGTCGGTCAACCTGATTGTCCGTCCTTGGGTTAACAGCGCCGATTACTGGCCGGTGTACTGGGATCTGACCCAGGCGATTAAAGAAGCTCTAGATGAAAACGGTATCGAGATCCCATTCCCGCAAATGGATGTGCATCTCAACAAGCTGGACTAATTAGTCATTCAGCAACGTTATTCACTAAGACAAAACGGAGGCTTCGGCCTCCGTTTTTACGTTATGCGCCTGGCACTTTTTCTAGGCCTGGCGTTCTTCTATGCTGCAGCGCCGGATTAAACCGGCCACTGCAGGTTATGGCCGAGCGTAAAGGCGATGAGAAACATCACTGCGGCAACCACCAGATCGATGACCTTTTTCACCTTAGGTTTGGACAAGGTCGGCGCCAGTTTGGCCGCACCCATCGACAGCGAGTAGAACCACACGAACGAGGCCAGAATGGTGCCGATGGCAAATGAAATCCGGTCGCTGCCTTCAAACTGACCGCCAATCGAGCCCAGAATCACAATCGTATCCAGATACAGGTGCGGGTTGAGTACCGTCACCGCCAGCGTACCAAGGATCACCGCGCGGCGGCCTCGCAGCATCGCCTGTTTATCGCTGCTCTCCTGCTGCTGGTCAAAGGCGCTCTTCAGCGACTGGATCCCGTAGAAAATCAGAAACAGAATGCCGCCCAGGGTCACCAGTGCCAGCAGCCATTCATTCTGAGTCAGAATCGCGCCGCCGCCAAAGATACCCAGCGAGATAAAAAAGATGTCTAAAAAGCTGCACAGGGTGGCGGTTGTGAGATGATGGTTGCGCTTAATGCCCTGATTAAGCACAAACGCATTCTGAGCCCCGATCGGGATTATCATGGTAGCGCCGAAACCAAAGCCCTGCAGTAAAATCCATAAGTTCATTGTCAAACCTGAAAATTAATAGTTATGTTCGGAAAAGTTAATAGTTATGTTCGGAAAATGAGTAAGTATTAAATCTGGCGTTAAAATAAAGCATGGGTAAAAATAAATAAATCTAATAATATTAATTACTCATAAGTCAGGCTAATGGAGGCGGGAATGCGCGGATTGGATTATCGCTGGATAGAAGCACTGGATGAAATCATTGCCCAGCGCAGTTTTGAAAAGGCCGCCGATGTCTTGTGCATCTCGCAGTCGGCAGTATCACAGCGGATTAAGCAACTGGAAAAATGGCTGGCGCAACCGGTACTGGTGCGCGAGCAACCGCCGCGTGTCACACCGGCCGGGCAGAAGCTGCTCGGCTTATATCGTCAGGTATGCATTCTGGAACAGGAAATTCTGCCGGATCTGAGTGGCGATGACAGTGATAAAACCGTCTCAGTTTCCATTGCCACCAATGCGGACAGCCTGGCGACCTGGCTGATCCCGGCGCTGGCACCGCTGGTTGAGCAGGGCAATATTCAGCTTAACCTCCTGGTTGATGATGAGCACCGCACGATAGAGAAACTTAAAAATGGCGAGGTTGTCGCGGCCATCAGCCAGTCAGCCAAATCGATTCCCGGCTGTGAGGCCGTGCTGCTCGGTGATATGCCTTATCTGTGTGTCTGTGCGCCGGGATTTTATCAGCGCTATTTCCCGGCCGGAGTGAGCGGCGCAGCACTGGAGAGAACGCCCTCCATCGCTTTTGATCCCAACGATTTTGTCAACGAGCGCTTTGTGCGCAAGTCGCTGGGCTATGAGATGCAAAGTCCGGTTAAGCACAGTGTCGGCAGTTTCCGAAGCGTGTGTGAAAGGCGCGCTGGCGGGGATAGGCTTTGCCATGATCCCGGAGATACAGATTCGCGCTGAGCTGGAGCAGGGCTTGCTGGTCGAGATCCTGCCGGGCATGCGCATCGATCAAAAGCTGTACTGGCATCACTGGCAACTGGAGAGCGGCATTCTTAAACGTCTGTCACACGATATCATCCGCGCTGCGCAGAGTGTTTTGCCGCGGTCAGCATAGCCACAGCCAGTAGCGTAAGGGCTGTCAGGTCAAAGTTATGTCAGTTTACCTTGGATTGACGGAGAGTGTGCAACCTTTCACCTATTATAAGCTCAAAGTCTGCGTGTTCGTCGAGTGCCCGGTTGGCTTGTAACTAAGGACTAAGTAACTAAGGCCTCAGTACCTTAAAGTTAAACGCCTTAGAGCTTAATGCCTGCGGTCTAAGTACCTGCTGTCTAAGTACCTGCGGGTTAAGCCCAAGCGTACCGACGAGACAACACAACAGACAGGAGAGCAGTCAGCACAACTTGATGTGCTATTGCTCTGGCTTATCTGCCCGGGCCTGAATGGTCAGGATCCGGATTTGACGATAAAAAGGTGAATAAATGAAATGGATCGCCCAGCTTGCGTTAGTGCTATGCAGTGTCACATCACTGAGTGCGTATGCACAAACTCCGGATTTTCCCCATTTGGTGACCACAGGTTACGGTGAGGTTGAGGCTCAGCCTGATATGGCGCAGTTCTCAGTACGGGTGGTGGAAACCACTATGAATGCCGAACAGGCCAAGGCTGCGGTGGACAAAGTGGTGGCGCAGTTTACTGACCGCCTGGCCGAGTCCGGTGTTGAGCGCAAGCAGATTGCCAGCTCCAACCTGTTTGTCGCCCCGCAGTATCATTATCCGCAATCGGGCCAGCCGGAACTGGTCGGCTACCGCGCTTCGCGCAATGTGACGGTTGAAGTAGGCGATATCGCCAATCTGAATCAGTATCTCGATATTGCTCTGGCGGCGGGTATCAACCAAGTGGATAACATTCAGCTCAAAGTCAGTGACCCGGGTAAATATCAGATGCAGGCGCGCATGGCTGCGATTGAGGATGCCAAGCTGAAGGCACAATCAGTGGCCAAAGGTTTTGAACGTAATCTCGGCTCTATCTGGCAGGTAGAATACAATGATGCCAATCAGCAACCGGTACTGATGCGCAGTATGAACATGAGTGAAAAGCGCGCCATCAGTGATACCTATCAGGACTCCGTGCTGACTATCCGCGATCGGGTACAGGTTATCTATCGTCTGGCCGACTAGGCTTAGCGTTTCACGCAATATTATCGATTAACTCAACAATATCGAGAGTTAACTGATAAATTGATAACTTAAAGCATAAAAAACCAGTGTTAGCCGACAATTCATGTTAGTACCACGTTATTTGCTACTGAATACAAAAAGCATGGAGTTAAATGATGAATCGGCTATTTTATATTCTGTCTGCGTGCGATGGTGCTATAATGCCCGACTTAAATTTTTTGGCAGGTTAGTGGCGCAGAGTGATGAGATTTTCAAGAGTAGTGATCTTTCTTGCGATTGTCAGCACCCTGATCCTGAGCGCAACGGCTGCTTACTATTACCAACGCTACCAGGCAATCAAACAAGCCAGCATAACGGAAATCGCGCAGAGCGGCCTGAATCAGCTGACCTACAGTGAACGGGAATTTGCCAACAGCCAGGAGCAGCTGTTTTCTGTGGTTGACCTGCTTAGCCACAGCCAACTGACGGCAGACTTTGCGGTTGACCCCGGTGAGGATAACAAAGCGCAGCTGCAGGGGATGTTCATTTCCGTACTTAAGAGCCAGAAATGGTACGATCATATCCGTTTCGTTGACACTCAAGGCATCGAAAAACTGCGGGTCGATTATTATCCGCACACCCACTCCGCGCAGAGTATGGAAGATGATACCGATCAGTCACAAACCAGTTTCTTCCGCTACGCGCAAACCCTCTCTGATGATGACATTGGTATCTGGAGCTTGCAGCACAGCCTGGGGCCAAATATCGAATTTACCCTGCCATCTCTGCGGGTGATCACGCCGGTATCTATTCTGGGCAAGCGCTATGGCTACATCATGGTCAGTGTTGATCCGTGGAATCTGGCCAACCGGCTCAACTATGTGCTTAATAAAGAACTGCGGCCGCAGCTGGTCTCTGAGCAGGGGATCTATCTGGTCGCATCGGGACGTAACTACCTGAACACGCCGGGACAAGGCCTCCTGCGCAGCGAGAGTCTGGCGCAGCGTTTTCCGCTCAGCTGGAATGAAATCAAACAGGTGCAAAATGGTTATACCCAGGAAAAGGGCTGTCTGCTGATATTTACCACCTTTGCTCTCTCTGCCGACCAGAAGCTGCACCTGGTGATTAAGTTATCTCCTCAGCAACTTGCCGAGCGTTTACAGCGCGATGTGGATGATCTCATCAAGCAGAGCATTTTTGTCTGTCTGCTGTTGCTGGTGTTTATTCTGCCGACCTTGTCGATGGCGCTGCATTACCACCGGCGTAACATTGACAGTAAACTGGCGCGCGCAGCTCTGGAGGGGATGTCGGCGGTGATGATCTCCGATACCTCACACCAGGTCATTAAGGTCAATCAGGAGTTTGAGAATATCACCGGTCTCGGCAGCGATCAGGTACTGGGCTGTAATGGTTTGAAAACTCTGTTATCGCAGCATGGCATCGAGTATGTGCTGCAAGTGCTGGAATGGGTCGAGCAGGCCCGGTTTCTGGGAAGGTGAAGTGGAATTTGTCACCCCGGATCAGCGTCATCTGACCACGATTATGCGTATCCAAGCCATCACTGAAGCCGGAAGCATCAGCTATTACATTACCTCGCTGGTGGATATCAGCGAACGTAAAGCACTGGAAAATAAACTGCGTGAACTGAGTGAGAAGGACTCGCTGACTCAACTGTGGAACCGGCGTAAGTTCGAACAGGAGCTGCAGGCGCAGACCCAGCTCGTGGCGCGTTATCCCGACAGTCATGATGCTTGTCTGGTACTGATTGATATCGACTTTTTCAAACGGATTAACGATGAAAAAGGGCACGATGTGGGTGATCAGGTGATCATCCAGGTAGCCCGAATTCTCTCTGGCCAGTTACGCACCACCGACTTTATCAGCCGGATCGGCGGTGAGGAATTTGCTGTGATCATGCCGCATACAGCCATTGATGAAGCGCAGGCGGTGGTCGAGCGTTTGCGCCATGCGGTTGACTTAGACCAAAGTCTGACTGTGACCATCAGTGCCGGAATTACCGACTTGAACCAGGACAGCACCCGTTCCTACAAATGTGCTGACATTGCCTTGTATGAGTCTAAAACCCTGGGACGCAACCGGGTTTCGCTCTGTTACAGCTGTGATGATATTGCTTAGTGTTTATTACTACTGATAAATGTTGATGAGTGTCACATTTTTCTGACACTGCGACTAAAGTCTAATTTCTCTTTTTACTTGAGCTAAACTGTACAATAAGTAGACTGTTGTTCTTTTCATCAATAGTCGTCCGGGTACTGAGCTATCATGTCGTCACCGCTGTGTGATGAACAAGTTGTCACCGCTGTGTGATGAACAGACAGCACGATAAAGACGCCGGGCAAAACGGGGCAGGTATGGTTAATCACTTTCTGGTGAGGCTGACCATTGGCTTTTTGTTGGTGTTGGGCATAAAACTGAGCGCACTTTATTTCCTACCTATGGTTTTATTGCTGAATACCCATCACAAAGAGTTCTTTGGCTGGTAGTTGAACCACAGAAATTAAAGACAAAAAAATCGGGGCATGCCCCGATTTTTTATTGTCTGTCATCTTATCCGGCGCAGGCCGGATAAGTGCCTCAGCGGACTGAAATTACAGTACGTGAACAGATGTTGTGTTGGTGGTACCTGAAGCAACCAGAGCGCCAGAAACCATAACCACGATGTCGCCTTTCTTACCCAGACCAGATTCCAGAGCAATCTCTTTACCCAGACGGTAGAAGTCATCAGTGCTGGCGATTGAATCAACCACAACCGGACGAACACCTTTAGTCAGAACCAGCTGAGCGGCGGTTTTCTTGTTCGTAGTTACCGCGATGATGTTCGCCGTCGGGAAGTACTTACGTACTGAACGTGCAGATTTACCCGCTTCAGTTGCAACCACAATCAGTGGTGCAGCCAGTTTCTCAGCAGTATCTACCGCGCCTTTACATACCGCTTCAGTGATGCGCAGACGTGGGCTGTCCAGACGAGAACCCAGTTCTGCTTTCAGAGCTGAGTCAGTACGGTTTGCGATTTGCGCCATGATCGTCACAGCTTCAACCGGGTATTTACCTTTCGCGGTTTCACCAGACAGCATCACTGCGTCAGTACCGTCCATGATCGCGTTCGCTACGTCACCCGCTTCTGCGCGAGTAGGACGTGGGTTCTTGATCATTGAATCCAGCATTTGTGTTGCAGTGATAACCACTTTACGTGCACGGTTACATTTCTCGATCATCATCTTCTGCGCGAAGATAACTTCTTCAGCCGGGATTTCTACACCCAGGTCGCCACGTGCAACCATGATACCGTCAGACAGTTCCAGGATTTCGTCGAAGTTGTCTACGCCTTCCTGGTTTTCAATTTTAGAGATGATCTGGATGTTTTCGCCGCCGAATGCTTTCAGCACGTCGCGGATTTCTTTCACGTCAGAACCTTTACGGATGAAAGATGCTGCAACGAAATCAACGCCTTGCTCACAACCAAATTTCAGGTCATTTTTGTCTTTTTCAGACAGGGCTGGCAGGTTCACAGAAACGCCTGGCAGGTTAACACCTTTGTTTTCGCCCAGTGCGCCGTTGTTAAGAACTTTACATTTTACTTCGCTGTCAGTTTTAGCAACCACTTCCATTTCGATCAGACCATCGTCAACCAGGATAGTGTTGCCTACGTTCAGGTCGTCAGCGAAACCGGCGTAAGTAACTGCCACGATGTCTTTGTTACCGACGACTTTAGTATCAGTGGTGAAGGTGAATTCCTGGCCTGCAACCAGCTCAACGTCATCACCGTTTTCCAGTTTGATAGTACGGATTTCAGGACCTTTAGTATCCAGCAGGATAGCCAGTTCCTTACCTGTGTTTTCCATGACAGTACGGAAGTTCGCGATGCGAGTACCGTGCTCGACAAAGTCACCGTGAGAGAAGTTAAGGCGCATGACGTTCATTCCGGCTGCAACCAGTTCAGTCAGCTTCTCTACAGATTCAGTTTTAGGGCCAATCGTACAAACGATTTTGGTCTTTTTCATGGAAGGGTCTCTCCGGTAAATAAAATTTAATAAATAAAGTAAAGTTTCGTTGTTAGCGTCGAAGTGAGCTCGGTGGTGGCAACTTATCTTCTTCTATTGCCAAGTGTAGTTCACGAGTTTTACTCACCTCAAAGCTGAAAGTCTTTCAACAAATTTAGTCATTTTATGACCATTTGTATGGGATGAAATTTCAGAAATCTTCAACTTATCCATGTTGAACGGGTTTTGTGACACTAATGCGGCGTCTGATTCTGTAATTTTTTTTCTTTTCGGGTGTGAATTCTAACACTGAATGAAGGCAATATCACTGTCTAAGGTTTGTCTTAGGACAAGGTTTTAGCGCGAAATAATAATTTTTTGGATCGAAATAAATGGACAGAAATGTTTCATCTTGATTATAATTTCTTTCGATTCGAAACTAACAAAACAAAAAATCATGTCGAAACGAAACACGCAGCTCAGACGACACGCTATCGCCAATCTGGTGAATGAAAAAGGTGAAGTGAGCGTCGAAGCGCTTTCCAGTCAGTTTGATACTTCCGAAGTCACCATCCGAAAGGATTTGGCTTCATTGGAGGCTAACGGATTACTACTCAGACGCTATGGCGGCGCGATTGCGCTGCCTCGCGAAGTGGTGGCCGATGAAATGAATTCAAAAGTTTCGTTTCGAAAGGTTGAGCTGGCAAAAGCGGCGGCAGAGCTGATTCGGGAACATAACCGAATTGTGATCGACAGCGGCAGTACCACTGCGGCACTGATTCAGCAACTGAACGACAAACGCGGCCTGGTGGTGATGACCAACTCCCTCAATGTCGCCAATGCGCTGAATGAACTGGAAAGTGAACCGACCTTATTAATGACCGGCGGAACCTGGGATACCCATTCAGAATCTTTCCAGGGCCAGGTGGCTGAATCTGTGCTGCGTTCCTACGATTTTGATCAGCTGTTTATCGGCGCAGACGGTATTGATTTGGCACGCGGTACGACTACGTTTAATGAACTGGTCGGCCTGAGCAAAGTGATGGCGGAAGTGTCGCGCGAAGTGATCGTGATGGTCGAGTCAGAAAAAATAGGCCGTAAGATTCCCAATCTGGAACTGGCCTGGGACAGCATAGACGTGCTGGTCACGGACAGAGAGCTGTCTGATGACTATGCTAAACAAATTGAATCTCATCAGGTACGGGTGATCCGGGCCTGATACAAATTATCCCGCTTCTAAGTGACATGGCTTGTTTCATTTGCTGAAAATGGCGTAAGCATACTTAGTCGTTTTGTCCGGAAGCAAAACAATTAACGGAGAATAAACATGTGTGGAATTGTTGGCGCAGTAGCGCAGCGTGATGTGGCAGAAATCCTGGTTGAAGGCCTGCGCCGTCTTGAATACCGTGGTTACGACTCAGCCGGTGTGGCGATTGTGGATGGTGAGCAGCAGCTGACCCGCATCCGTCGTCTGGGCAAAGTTCAGGAAACTGGCCGATGCGGTTGACGCGGCGCAGGTATCTGGCGGTACCGGTATCGCCCATACCCGCTGGGCGACGCACGGTGAGCCGTCTGAAGTTAATGCTCACCCGCACATGTCTGGTGATATCGCTGTTGTGCACAACGGCATCATCGAAAACTACGAAAGCCTGCGTGAGCAACTGCGCGAACGCGGCTACGTGTTTGAATCGCAAACCGATACCGAAGTCATTGCTCACCTGGTGGATTGGGAGCTGCGCAGCGCCTCTTCACTGCTGGAAGCGGTGCAGAAAACCGTTAAACAGCTGGAAGGCGCCTACGGTACTGTGGTTGTTGACCGCAAAGATCCAAGCCGTCTGGTGGTCGCTCGTTCCGGCAGCCCAATCGTGATCGGCTTTGGTGTCGGTGAAAACTTCCTGGCGTCAGATCAGCTGGCCCTGCTGAGTGTGACCCGCCGCTTTATGTACCTGGAAGAGGGCGACGTGGCAGAAATGACCCGCCGCGAAGTGAAAGTGTTTAACACCTTGGGCGAGCAGGTTGAGCGTGAGATTGTCGAATCGAACGCAGAACACGATGCCGGTGATAAAGGCCAGTACCGTCACTTCATGCAGAAAGAGATTTTCGAACAGCCAAAAGCGCTGCTCAACACCATGGAAGGTCGTATCACCAAAGATTCTGTGATAACCGAAAGCATCGGGGTGAACGCGGTTGAGATCCTGAGCAAGGTTGAGCACGTGCAGATCATTGCCTGTGGTACTTCGTACAACTCAGGCATGGCGGCGCGCTACTGGTTTGAAGCTCTGGCCGGTGTCAGCTGTGACGTGGAAATCGCGTCTGAATTCCGTTACCGCAACTTCGTGACCCGTCCGAACAGCCTGCTGATCACCTTGTCTCAGTCCGGTGAAACCGCCGATACCCTGGCTGCGCTGCGTATCGCCAAAGAGCGTGGCTACATGGCCGCGATGACTATCTGTAACGTCTCCGGTTCATCACTGGTACGTGAATCCGATATCGCGTTCATGACCCGCGCCGGGACTGAAATCGGCGTGGCATCAACCAAAGCCTTCACCACGCAGCTAGCGGCGATGCTGATGCTGGTAACGGCAATCGGTAAAGAGCAGGGCCGTATCAACAAAGCCAAAGAAGCGGAAATTGTCGAGGCGATTCACGCGCTGCCGGCGCAAATTGAAAGCGCACTGGCCTTCGACAAGCAGATTCAGACTCTGGCGGAAGATTTTGCCGACAAGCATCACACCCTGTTCCTCGGCCGCGGTGAGTACTACCCGATTGCGATGGAAGCGTCACTGAAGCTGAAAGAGATCTCTTACATCCACGCAGAAGCGTACGCAGCCGGTGAACTGAAACACGGCCCGCTGGCACTGATCGACGCCGATATGCCGGTCGTGGTGATTGCACCCAATAACGACCTGCTGGAAAAACTGAAATCCAACGTCGAAGAAGTGCGCGCCCGCGGCGGCCTGCTGTATGTTTTCGCGGACGAGAAGGCCGGCTTTGAGGCGGATGAAAGCATGAAGATCATTCCGATGCCGCACGTCAGCGAAATCACTGCGCCAATCTTCTACACCGTACCGATGCAGCTGCTGTCGTACCACGTCGCTCTGATCAAAGGTACCGACGTCGACCAGCCTCGCAACCTGGCTAAAGCGGTAACCGTAGAGTAATTCAGTTACCCGCCCCCGCCCAAAAAAAGAAAAGGCGCAGTCAGATTCAATTCTGGCTGCGCCTTTTTGTTTCCTTACTTTTCGGAAACAGTGCTCCGGGAACAGAAGCGGGAACAGGACACACACCGTCGTGGTGTTCCTTTTTTACGGGGACACTCGCCTATATGTTTGTGCTGGTTTAAAGGTGTGTGTCCTGCTTAAAAATTGTTCCGTCCGAGCTCGATATCCTTTTCTTAGGTGCATAAAAAATGACGATGCTGTAAACACAACATCGCCATTTGAATTACTTGTTAACGCATTTGTTAACGTACTTGCTGACTCAGGTTAGTTTGCGCTGCTTGGCTTCTGGTACCACTGTGAACGCGAATCGGTTTCGGTAAACAGATAGTGCTGTTTACGCAGCATCTGGCCGCCATCACGGGTAATTGGTTCCCAGGCGATATTGGCGCGGCTGGTACTTGGTTTCACCGTCATGATATCCATCGGGATAGAAACATAGAAACCTTTACTGAAGCTGCCTTCACCGTACTCTTCGGCACTCAGGTTAGTTTTAGCCGCGTATGCACCAACAGTTACGCCAGACTTAAACTGCTTAGAAAAATCGACCATCACACCGACATCGCCACCCAGGAACTTACCTGCGTGTACTTTGATCAGCGTATTGTCCAAAAATTCCCACTGCGGCATGTAGTACGCCGACACATGGCCGGTTGTTCCGCGGCTCAGTACATAAGCCTGACAAGACGGAATACGCTCGTCACAAGTGGCTTCGTCGTAGAAGAAGTAGTCGTCAGTAAAGACACCAAACCAGGAATCCGGATCACGCTGACTCACCAGGTTAGCATCCACACCCAGCGCCCAGTTCGCATTCATCGGACGATAGAGCACTTCACTGCCGACACCGGCAAACATGCTTTCCAGATAACCGCCATACACCTGGGTGTACAGACCGTCAGTCGGCTGGGCAAACCAGGTCAGCTGTAAGTTGTTCAGACGTACCGGATGATCATGCACGTAAGCACGGAACATGGTTCGCACCCTTGGGGTCGCGTAGTTGCGAACGTGTGGCGAGTTCTCGACGTAGTTGAACTTGTCATAGTTATCGACCAGGTTGAAGTAAATCGAGCCGCTTAACTCAACATTATCAGCCAGCCACAACTTAGCGCCCGCGTTAACGCCCAGGCTGTAAAGATAGAAGGTTTCCGGTGCGCCGAGGCTCTGCTTCAACGATGGATCGATATTGTAATCCCACACCTTGCGGGTTGTCGCCTGGTTATCACCTCGCTCAGCACGCGGTTCACTGACGGAGAAAGCGTTCTTCACATCAGAGTTCACGCTCATGTAGTTTGCCGCCTGAACATATTGCTCACGGTCTACCTGAGTTTCGGTCATATCCATACCGGCTTGCTGTTCCACAATGCGGAAGGTACGAATCGAGGCGTCAGAGGCATTATTCAGAATCGCAGCCGTGCGATCCAATGCTTCCGTACGGTCACGATATTTCTTCTGCTCGCCGCGCACGACAATTTCATCATCACTGACACGGATATCATTCAGCTCGTAGCCGGCGTTGTCTTCAAGTTTCCT
Organism: Vibrio sp. CDRSL-10 TSBA; assembly: GCA_039696685.1. Lineage (NCBI taxonomy): Bacteria > Pseudomonadati > Pseudomonadota > Gammaproteobacteria > Vibrionales > Vibrionaceae > Vibrio > Vibrio sp. CDRSL-10 TSBA. The sequence goes on from CP155566.1 coordinate 441,362, forward strand.
GAGCGACCTGCTGCCAGTCCGTATCTTGCGGATTCGGGCGTAACTGAGCCTGAGGTTTTGGATCATCACGCCAGGTGGTCGACATATCGTTAAAGTTGGTATAAAGGTTAAAGCCCAGCGTCAGCGTGTCACCGCGCTCATAGCTGACCTTCGCATCCCCCCAGTCGCCTAAACGATAGTTGATCCCGAAGTTCCACGGAGTGTGCTGGCGCAGAAGCTTACCGTTGACGGTGGGTAAGTCCTGACTGTAGTCGTTGCCTTCATATTCCACTTTAATGCGCAGTGGTTCGTACGGCGTCTGATATTCGATCCCACCGAACAGGGCAGCAGGGCCCTTAAACCAGCGATCCAGGTCAACACTACCGCCTGAACCGGCATATTCATCGTTGTTACGGATACAGTAACTGTCGGTGGCTTTACAGAACGGGTTGGTGACCGAACCGCTCTGGCCCAGGTAGCCCCAGCCCATACCCAGGGTAAAATCCAGGTTGCCGAAACGCTTGGTCGCCGCAACAAATTCACCGTCAAACAGACCGGTACCACCGATATCGCGGATACCGAACGAGGTTTCCGGTAACCAGTAGCTCTCTTGCAGCAGGCGCAGTTTAAAATCCAGGCCTTTGTCGGTATACAGGTTGTCGCCACTGTAGCTTTCATCGTTACTGAATTTAAAATCAGGGACACGGGTATAACGAATAGTGGTTTCCAGCCAGCTCATCAACTGCAGCGACACCATGTAATGCTGATAATCATCGTTGATGGTCGCACCCAGGTTGAATTCACCTTCTTCGGCCATGCGGCCGGTCGGAGTCTGCATCAAACCGGTGCCGCCAAAATCAGTCTGAGAGACTTTCCATTGAGTATTCGGGTCCGCGTAAATAACAGACGATGAAAGCACACTGCACACAGCAATCAGTAAAGTCGAGTGTTTCATCTGTTTATAATCCTTTTCTCATACTGATGAGTTTTACAATATCTCTTTCTAAATCAACCAGCTGAGGTTCATCTGAGCCAAAGCCAAGAAATATAACACTGCCCGGCGCCAGATGGCGGCGTTCATTATTGAAGTACTCGTAGCCAGAGCGGAAAGTCTGACCATCCGGATAAATCACCCAGGCCAGGCTGTTGTCAGCGCTCGACAGCGGCGTCACGTTTTCCAGGTAATCACTGAGATGATAAGCCGGATTAAACGGCACGCTTTGCGGGCGGAAAAGTAAGCCTTCAATGCTGATGTGCTCATTGCGCTGCGGGATAATCAGTTCGAATTCACCACTCATCATCGGATTAGCAGCGGGTTTGAGACGAATGGCATCATAGTCGAGCGAAGTAAACTCACGATAACCAATATCCCAGCGTTTGATCTGTTCAATCAGCAGCTGCACCGAAGTGGTCCATTCACTGTGCGTGTTGGCAAAGGTTTGCAGTTGGTCCAGAAACCTTAGCTTTTAATTGCTGGGCTTTACCTTCTTTGTCACTGTCAAACAGCTGATTAGAGAGAGGGTACACCACAGGCGAAGCCTGTTTGGATTGAGCAATCGAATCAGCCAACACCCGATCAAGGCGAACAGGTTGAGAATATTCCAAAGCGATCCCTTCTCCGGGCAGTTCGACCACCAGAGGTTTCGCATAAGAGGAGACAGACAATAGAATGAAACTGCCGAGCAGAATTTTCCGTTTCATGGGTAATACTCTTCTAATTTAACGGCAAGCGTTAGTCGTTACTTAATGACAGACATCAGTTATTTAACAGCAAACGTCAGTTAACGGCGTAAGGCTTAACGATCTCTAACTCGATATAGAGCTGATCCGGGATAACCCATTGGGCGCTCTTCACCACCTGACCTTGTTGATCAACCCAGTAATGGCTCGACATTTGAGAGCCTGAGTCCTTAAAGCGCACATCTTCCTGAATATGCGTGGTCTGCTTTGTCCATACCGAGGAAGTGACGGTTTCGTTGCCGATAACATGCGAGGTCACATCGGCAATATGGCCAAACTGGTAGCCGGGTTGCCAGTCATAAGTGGCTTGCCATTGCGGTGCAGTATTTGCTGACGGTGAAGTGAGCTGATTGGTTGCTGAAACATTAACCAGGTTGGTGTTGGGTAAATTCAACGTTTTAACAATGCGGCCGTTTTCTGTCGTGATCATAGCCTGGTCGGCAGAAACCCATTTTAATTGTACATTGCCGGTTTGCGGGTTTATTTCAGTTAAAGCCAGAACCATGGATATTTGATGCGTACCGTTTACCCGGGCATACAGGTTGGCATAAGGCAGATTTTCTATCTGTTCTTGGGAGAGGTTCACATCTTCAAAACCGAGAAAAGCTTCTTTCAATGTGGAACCGGTATCTAAAAATCGTTGGCTGCAGCCTGCCAGTAAAGTAAAAATAAAGACAGAAGTGTAGCGAGTAAACTGGCTCATCCGTATGTCCTGAATGTAAGTCCTGAATAAATTAATGCGAACGGTATGTTATATCGATTAGCAGTACGTTAGTCACGTCAACGCTATATTTACGCAAAAGCTCTATTTGCGTCAAAAAGGAAGCGTGGCAAAAGAGTTATTACGTCAAAAACTAATTACCTAACAATATAAGCAAAAAAACACCCTTGGCTTAAGCCGAAGGGTGTTTGGCGTCAAAATACTAACGCTTGGTCAGTACCGTCACGCTTAGTTAGTACTATCACGCTTAGTTAGTACCGTCAGTACCGTCAGTACCTGTTGTACCAGTTGTACCATCGTTGTTCGATGATGCAATGGCAACAGCAGCAACTGCCAGGCCTGCACCTACAGCAACAGCTGTAGAGGTAGCAATGCCTGTCGCAGCAGCAGTAGCAGCAGTAGTAGAACCTGCTGCACCAGCACCAACGCCAGCACCAGTACTAGCGCCAGAAGAGGCGCCTGCAGCTGTAGTAGTACCAGTAGTACCACCAGTACCCGTTGATGCACCAGCAGTACCTTCTTCTACTGCAGCGTTAACTGCGGTTGAAGAGATACCAAAAGCCACCAACATTGCTAGAGCAAAGTGTTTCATTAATAATATCCTTGTAAATTTACAAATGAACCATCGATGATGTGCATATTCCATGCACAGGATACATTCTATGGGTAAATAAAGTCCTTGTAAAAATAAATATTTGCCTTAGCCCAGTTCAACTTACGTTCAATCTTGCGTCAAAATTTAAACATAGGCTATACTCTCGCGCGGAAAAATGTATAGTTATACCCCTATGAATGAATCAGTTTATTCATATTTGTATTAGTGATTGCCGATATATTGAGCAGTTGCTAATTAGTAAACAAAGATTCACGGCTTATTCATAGAAGCGTCACTAATACACAGGCAGTCTTTGATGAATACTTCAAGGCTTGCAGTGCATTCGTGCGCATTACGGAATAATACAAAAGATATGGAGATGTGCGTTGTGTGGTTAACGCTAAAAGCCAATGGGCGGTAGCGTGCCTGCGCACAGTAATTAGCATGTACAGACCAACCATGTATAAAAAAACCTTCTCTAAAAGCATTATCAGCAAAAGTATAGTGCTATGTTGTCTAAGCATGCTGGGATTAACGGCGTGCAGCAGCGCGCCACGTCAGGTTCAGGCAAGCCTTCCTTTAGTCGCAGCGACTATTCAGCCTCTCGGACAAAAATTACCCGCCAAATATCGTTCCCAGTTGGAACAGGCAGACAGCACCCAACTCGACAATTCCGATTACTCCATTCAGCTCGGAGCCCGCTATACCTCTAGCCTGGGCCAGGATTGTCGTGACCTGACCATCTACGATCAAGCCGGTGATAAAAGCCAGCGCGTTGCCTGCGCTGAGAAAAAACAGTATCCGGAGCAAATCCGCGCCTGGTACCTCGTCCCGAACATTGTCCAGCACGCGTCCTCAATTAAGTTATGATTATGAATCTCTCATTGTTTAGTAAACGACTGCTGTGTGCAGTGTCGTTACTGCCGATGGCTGCCTTTGCCGCATCCCCGTTACTGATGAATGCCGCCAACCAAAATGGCAGTGCGGCAGATCCATCTGCTTATACCACTCCGACTTCTGCACAAGGCCAGCAAGCGCCGAATGAAGCGCTGGCGATGGGCACTTACTCCAGCGAAAACCGCACCAACTTATTATTACCGGGTGAAACCGACGTACGTAAATTGTTGCCCTCAAGTGGTGAGAATATGCCTCCCCCTTATGGTGCAAACTTATTTGCCGGCGGATATGAAACTGAGCGGACAGACGGATTAAATGATAATTATCTGATCGCAGCCGGTGATAAAATTAATATTTGGATTTGGGGCGCAGTTAATTATTCCAGCGTGGTTACTGTTGATAACCAAGGTAATATATTTATTCCTGATATCGGCCCGATTAAAGTACAAGATTTACGTGCCAGTGAAGTAAACCAATATGTTACTTCGCAAATAAAGAAAGTGTATACCAATAATGTCAGCGTTTATGTCAATTTGCTGACATCCACGCCGGTCAGTATTTATCTTTCCGGGCCGGTCATTCGTCCCGGCCAGTATGCCGGTATGGCATCCGACAGCATTCTCTATTATCTCAACCGGGCGGGTGGCATTGACCCGGAGCGTGGCAGCTACCGTGAAATTGTTATCCTGCGCGATAACCAGCCAATTGAAGACATTGATTTATATGACTTCATCCGGACCGGTAAGATGCCGAAAGTCAGCTTTAAAGACGGCGATGTCATTTTAGTCAAACCACAAAAAGCGGCGATTACTGTTTCGGGCGGGGTACGTAACCCGTTCCGTTTCGAGCTTAAAGAGTCCGTCACTCCGGGCAATATGCTGACTCAGTATTCACGTCCGCTGGCGAAAGTGAGCCACGTCGGTGTTATGGGTAACCGTGACAGCGGGCCGTTTCTCTTTATATATGCCGTATCAGGAATTCCTGAAATTCAAATTACAGGATGGCGATAAAGTGATGTTTAATGATGATCTGCATCCGCAGGTAATCGATATTCAGGTCACCGGCAGCTATCTTGGCCCTTCTTATTTCTCCGTCAACAAACGCACTCGTTTACATGAGTTGCTGAGCTATATTCCGATTGATCCGGAACTTGCCAATAACGGGTCGATCTACATTTTGCGCCAAAGTGTGGCACAGAAGCAGAAAGAGATGATCAACGAATCACTGGATCGCCTCGAGCGCAGCGTATTTACCGCACCAGCCTCATCAGACGGTGAAGCGGCTATCCGTGCCAAAGAAGCGGAGATGGTGATGCAGTTCACCGAGCGCGCGCGTAAGATTCAGCCGCTGGGTAAAGTGATTGTTTCCGACGATGGCAATATCGCCAACATTCTGCTTGAACAGGGCGATAAAATCGTCATTCCTTATCAGACCGATCTGGTGCAAATCGGCGGTGAAGTGCTGATGCCACAGGCAGTGGTGTTTAATAAAGATGCCACCATCGATGATTATGTCGCCTGGGCCGGCGGTTTTACCGACCGGGCAGAAGACAAGCGCATCGCGATTGTGCGTGCCAACGGCCTGGTTGAATTTGACAGCAAGGACCCGATTGAAAAAGGCGACCAGATTCTGGTGCTGCCGAAAGTGGAAACCAAAACCATGCAGGCAGTTAAAGACATCACGCAGATCATCTATCAGATCGCAGTGGCAGCCAACGTAGCGGTTAACTAACCATGGCCTTGGTTGAAAAACGCTCCACCCTGAAAGTGTGGGGCGATGTTATTTTTGCCATCTTTTTGCGCGAAATTAAAAGCAAATCGAACGATAAGCTCGGTGTGGCCTGGAGTGTGGTCTCGCCGGTCGCCTTTATTTTTATGCTGTCGTACATTCGCGGGCGAATGGATGGTGGTGAAACCCATGGTGTGCCGACCTTCTACTTTATGGTATTTGGCATGATCCTGGTGCAGTTTTTTCTCGGCTGTATCGGGTCAGTGTCCGCCTCGATCAAGAAGAATAAGCCGCTGTATGCGTTTCGTCAGGTGCAGCCAATCAGCTCCATTGTTGCTATTGCTGGTTTTGAGCTGCTGATTAAGCTGTTTGTGGTATTGATTATTGCCATACTGGCCTACTTCCTGCGGATTAATGGCCAGGTCGATGATTTATTGGAAATTTTATTGATCTTGCTACGGGTCTGGCTGATTGCAACCAGTCTTGGAGTACTGTTTGCATTGGCGGCTTGTTATGTACCAGAAATTGATAAATTGCGTTCACTGGCAATGCGGCCGATCTTCTTTATCTCCGGCATCTTTTTCAGCTTGCAGGATATTCCGCGTGACTACTGGCCATACCTGACCTGGAACCCGCTATTACATGCAGTGGAGCTGGCGCGTTATGCCGCTTATCCGCAGTATGGTACTGAAGGTGTCAGTTATTTTTATCTCGATATCACCACTCTGGTGCTGACCTTTTTCGCTCTGGCGTGTTACCACGTCAGCTGGAAGCAGGCAATTAGCCGCTAATCGTAGACGCTATGTTTTTAGTCGCTGTCTCATGGCCAGCGACTAAGCAGCCGTCAGTTGTAAATGGCAAATGATAGCGCCCGTCGGGCGCAGTTAAACTTTATAAGAAGTATCAATGAGCGAACAGACCACAGCGCAGAAGTTTAAGCAATTACAGCAAGATCTGACGCAGCAAGAATTCAACAGTATCGATTTTCTGACCGCAAAAGCAGAGCAGATTGAAGAACAAGATCCTGAACTGGCCAAACGGATTCTGGTGCGGGTTGCTAATCTGAAAAAGCAGCAGGCAGCAAACAGCGAACCGAAAGCCAAACTGACGCCGCCAAACGATGGTGCAGACAAAGCGTCACGCCCGACGCAACAAGCAGATGGCAGTGAGGATGATAGCGCAGTGCAAGATGCCGATGAACTGCCGCTCTGGCGCCGTTGCTTTAACGCGCTGAAGAAATCTCATTTTTTCCTGTTAGTGGTGACGCCGACTCTGCTGTTTGCATTTTATCAGCTGATCTGGGCTACTGACCGTTACGAGAGTCAGGCGCAGGTGATTGTGCAGCAGCCGGATGGTATGGCGACTATGGATGCCTCAATGGCAATCCTGAGCGGATTGGGCGTTTCCAACAGCGGGGTATCAGATACCGAACTGGTGAAAGCTTATATTCTGTCCAACGATATGCTGAGCTACCTGGATGACAAGCTCAATCTGCGTGAGCATTACAGCCAATCATCGATTGATCTGTTCAGCAGCCTGCCGGATGACGCGACCCGGGAAGATTTCCTTAAGTATTACCAGGACCACCTTGAAGTTTATATCGATTCCAAATCGAGCATTGTTCATGTTTATAGCCAGGCGTTTGATAAACAGTTTCGCCCATCTGCTGACTGAAACCATCGTTAAACGTGCCGAGTGGTACATCAACTCCATCGGTCATCAACTGGCGGAAGCGCAGCTCAAGTTTATTACTCACGAGCATGAGAATATCGAGCAGCGCCTTGAACAAGCGCAAGTTAAACTGATGAACTTCCAGCAGCGCTATAACCTGCTCGATCCGACCGCCGAAGGCACGGCAATGCAGCAGATTACCTATACCTTAGAAGGTCAGGTATCAACGAAAGAAGCCGAGCTGAAAGGGCTCTCTTCGATCATGAGCGCGCATGCGCCGCAAGTGGTGCAGGCTCAAAACCAGTTGGCAGCGCTCAAAGCGCAGCTGATTAAAGAGCGCTCTAAGTTGTCTGAAGAGGACGGCAAAGTGACGCCGCTGAGTGAAATCCTCGCCAGCTATACCGACTTAAAAGTCAAAATGGAGCTGGCACTGCAGGCGTATACTTCATCGCAGGTATCACTGGAAAAATCACGCATCGAAGCCTACCGCCAGCTTAAATATCTGGTGGTAGTCGAAGCGGCCACGCAGCCGGAAGACAACAAATACCCGGATGCGTTTTACAATATTTCTCTGTTTGCCGCCCTCGCTGCGATGCTGTTTGCCATTGGCAATATCATCGTCTCGACCATCCGCGAACTGAAATAACTCCCCTAAAAAAGACATTGAAAATAATCATGCAAGGAACAGTTGGACTATGAATTTAAACGTCGAATCGCCGATTAATCCGTATGGACGCAAAGGGATTATTCTGGCCGGTGGCTCAGGCACCCGTCTTTACCCGCTTACTCAGGTGGTCAGCAAACAGCTGATGCCGGTGTATGATAAACCAATGATCCACTACCCGCTGGCCAACCTGATTATGGCCGGCATCCGTGAGATCTGCATCATTACTACTCAAGAAGAGCAGCACCGCTTCCAGCGCCTGCTCGGTGACGGCTCGCAGTGGGGTGTATCGCTGGAATACGTGGTGCAACCTTCACCAGACGGCTTAGCGCAGGCGTTTATTCTGGCGGAAGAGTTCCTGGCGGGCGCACCAGCAGCGCTGATCCTGGGCGATAACCTGTTCTACGGCCATGATTTAGCGAAATCATTCCGTAATGCCAACGCGCATGGCAGCGGTGCGACCATCTTTGGTTACCACGTGGCGGATCCAACCTCTTATGGTGTGGTTGAGTTTGATTGCGAAGGCAAAGTGCTGTCGATTGAAGAGAAGCCGCAGCAGCCGAAATCTAACTATGCAGTACCGGGTGTATACTTCTTTGATCATAATGTTGTTGAGTACGCCAAACGAGTGGAGCCTTCTGCGCGTGGCGAACTGGAAATCACCGACCTGATTGAGCAGTACCTGCAAGCCGGCACTCTTAACGTTGAAGTTATGGGGCGCGGCACCGCCTGGCTGGATACCGGCACGCTGGATGACCTGCTCGATGCGGCGGTCTTTATCCGCGCGATTGAAAAGCGGCAGGGCCTTAAGGTCAATAGCCCGGCCGAAGTGGCTTATCGCATGGGCTTTATCGGTGAAGAAGAAATTCGCCGCATTGCCGAACCACTGCGTAAATCCGGTTACGGTGATTACCTGCTAGGCCTGCTGGAGCACAAAGTATTTTAAGCTTAGAACCTGATGCTTGGGCTTGAAGCGTGAGTCGGCTTCAAGCTTTAACAGTCGGCTGCCTTGCCGGGCAGCAATTAATGTTATAACGGTGTGATATACCGTGCAGAGGTTTATATAGGTTAGAACATAATATGAAATTTATTGAAACTCGTATTCCGGACGTGAAAATTATAGAGCCTCAGGTGTTTGGCGACGAAACGCGGCTTTTTTATGGAAACGTTCCGCACCACACTGTTTAACCGAGAGTGCGGTGAACGTGAGTTCGTGCAGGAAAACCACAGTAAATCCAGCCACGGTATCCTACGCGGTCTGCATTTCCAGACTGAAAATACCCAGGGTAAACTGGTGCGCGTGGTCTCCGGTGAAGTATTCGATGTCGCGGTTGATATGCGCAAAGAGTCACCAACCTTTGGCCAGTGGGTAGGGGTGGTACTCTCAGCAGAAAACAAACGTCAGCTGTGGGTGCCGGAAGGTTTTGCCCATGGTTTTTACGTCATGTCTGCTGAAGCCGAGTTCGCCTACAAATGTACCGATTTTTACAACCCGCAAGCCGAAGTTTCAGTCAAATGGGACGATCCGACGCTGGCGATTGAGTGGCCGCTGGTGGATAGCCAGGCACCAAGTTTGTCAGCCAAAGATGTGGCTGGCCTTAGTTTTGAAGCGGCGCCTAAGTTTTAACTGTGTCTTATTCAAGTGCGCCGCCAATATCACTGGTCACCGTGTCTCACGGGCATGAAGTCTATATTCGCGAGCTGGTCGCTTCGCTGATCAAGTTTTGGCCATCACCGTTTGAGCTGATCCTGATTGACAACCTTAACAGTGATGCATTTGATCGCTGGGCTGAAGAGTGCAATCAGCAGCTGAGCACGGTGAACTCGTCGATCCGTTTATATAAATTCAGCCAGCCGAGATCGTTTAGTGTCGGCAATAACTTTGCCATCACCAAAGCGAGCCACGAGCATCTGTTTATTATCAATCCGGATTGCCAGTTCATTAACCGCTCGGTCCAGAAGTGGTTTATCGACCATCGTGAAAAAATCGACGGCAACTTGTTTTATCCCTGCTTACTCAATAGTGACGGCTCACGCCAGCAAAACTACAACGAATGGCCCTGTTTAACCAATCAGGTGATGCGTTTAATTCGCGCGAAACTGGGGCTGCCGACCGGGCAGCGGCAAAAACGGCGTGACTGGTATTTTGCTTCGGCCATTATTACCACCAAATCAACCTTTAGCCGCTTAAACGGCTTTGATGAGTTGTTTCCGCTTTATTGCGAGGATGTTGATTTGTGCTACAAAGCCAAATTACTCGAGATTCCTTGTATTCCGGTGGAGTCAGTCAGAATGATTCATCATTTGGGTGGTGAGGCGATGCACAAGCATCTGCGCAAAGCGATTCACTCTAATGTGGTGTGGCGCTATGTGCGGGTGCGCAATTATATCCGCATCAAGGTGCTGAAAAAGCAGTATGACCAAACATGGGTGAAATCCAGTGGCGACAAAACCCTGTATTGATATTGTGCTCGCTACGTATAACGGTGAACGTTTTGTTGCGCAGCAAATTAGCTCACTGCAAAACTGCCGGCGTTACGCAGAGTTGGTGGCGCGCGTAATCGTGGTCGACGATGGCTCATCAGACCAGACTCGGGCGATTATTGCCCGCTTGCAACAAAGCGATCAGCGGATTGAATGGCATGTTAATCGCGGCCCGCTGCATGGCCCATGCGCCAACTTTAATTTTGGCCTCGGCCTCACCACAGCAGATTACATTATGCTGTGCGATCAGGATGACATCTGGCACGCCAATAAAATTGCGCGCTCTTTTCAGGCTATCTCTAGTCAGGCTATAACAGCCCGGGAAATCATCCAAGCTCAGCGGCCAGCATTAGTGTTCAGCGACAAACGCATTGTCGATCAGGATCTCAATGAGTTGTGCCCGAGCTTTTTTCAGCTGCGTAATATCTCCCGCCAGTGGCATCACTGCACGGAAAGCTTACTGCAGCAGAATGTCGCCTCCGGCTGCACCATGTTGTTCAACCGCCAATTACTGCAACTGGCACTGCCGATTCCGCCCGCAGCCTTTATGCATGACTGGTGGTTAATCCTGGTGGCTAAATTAAACGGCGAGGTGGTGTTTATCGATGAGCCGCTTATCGATTACCGTCAGCACAGCAATAATAGCCTGGGCGCAAAGTCACACACAGTCTGTTATCTAATATTCAATTTTTTTAGTCACTTTAACAGGTTCGAGAAGAATTTCTGGCACACAGTAAGACAAGCAGAAGCACTGTCATCACAATTTAGTGAGAGTGGAGTTAATCTTGTTCCCTTTACTGAGGTAAGGTGTCTGTCTTATGGGAAACGTTTACGACTTTTCCTTCAAGGAGATATCCGACAGCACAGCTGGAAAGGTCAGATTGCGTTGTTATTAACTCTTCTTAAAGGTTATCGTTAAGGGTTTCTGCACATTTCTATCCACAAGGTCGATTTGAATATTAATGGTACGATTTTTCTCTCTCTCTCTCGTAAGATGCGACTATGCAGCCATGATTATTAAATCGAAAACCTAAATTTATATGAAAATACTTATTACCGGAAAAGGTGGGCAGTTAGCCTGGGAAACTAGAGCAAACGGCTCCTCAGCAATATGATGTCAAAGCATATTCCGCTGAACAATTAGATATTACTAACCAGATGCAAATTCTGAATGTTATTGAGAAATATCAACCAGACATATTAATAAATGCAGCGGCATATACATCGGTTGATAAGGCTGAATCAGAAAAAGTGATGGCATACGCCGTCAATGATAAAGGCAGTGAAAATCTCGCGTATGCTTGTGTAAATCACAAAGTGAGCTTGATTCACATCTCAACTGACTTTGTGTTTGATGGCAATCAAACTACACCTTACCAGCCAGATGATCGTCCATGTCCGGTTAACGTTTATGGAGATTCGAAACTGCGCGGTGAGAGAAAAGTAGCGGAAATTCTTGGTAGTCAAGCAACTATTATCCGTACTGCCTGGGTCTATTCCGCGCACGGCAATAACTTTGTAAAAACCATGCTGCGCCTGATGGCAGAGAAAGAGCAACTGGGTATCGTGTACGATCAAGTCGGCACTCCAACCTGGGCCAAAGGCCTGGCTCAGATGATCTGGAACCTGATTGAGCAGCAGACACAAAACACAACCGGTGCTGATTCAGCGCAGACGCAAATTCTGCACTGGACCGATGCTGGTGTTGCATCCTGGTATGATTTTGCAGTAGCAATTCAGGAGCTGGCGATCGAAAAAGGCTTACTCGAAAAATCGATCCCGGTACGCCCGATTCCTGCTGCGGCATACCCAAGCCCGGCCAAACGGCCAAGTTTCAGCGTGATTGATAAAACCAGCGCTGAAAAAGCCAGCCAAACGGAGACCGTTTACTGGCGTAAGCAGCTGGCTGCCATGCTGGATGAACTGGCAAGCTGTGACTAGCTGCGCAAAAGTCGCGGAATTGAAGCAGAATTTTACTCTGTCTAACTTTTGCGACTTGTATTTCTCTAAACTACCCAACTTCACTTAACAACATAAATTGAAACATCATGAAACAACGTAATCTATTGGTAACAGGTGGCGCAGGCTTTATCGGCGCAAATTATGTCCACTACTGGCTGGAGCAATACCCGAATGATAAAGTGGTTGTACTGGATGCGCTGACGTATGCAGGAAACCAGGCCAATTTAACCCCGGTGCAAGATAACCCGAACTTTGTTTTTGTTCACGGCGATATCTGCAATACCGAATTAGTCGAAACTCTGCTCAAAGAACATCAGCTGGACACTATTGTACACTTTGCTGCAGAGTCTCATGTTGACCGCTCTATTACCGGCCCGGATGCGTTTATCGAGACCAATATTCTCGGTACTTATAGTTTACTCAAGAGTGCCAAAAAGGTGTGGTTGGATGAGCCAAAAGCGGAAGGCAGATCACCGTTACCGCACCGTTTCCACCATGTTTCAACCGATGAAGTATACGGCACTCTGGGCCCGAACGACCCTGCGTTTACTGAAGATACGGCTTACGCGCCAAACTCACCTTACTCAGCTTCAAAAGCGGCCTCTGATCACCTGGTGCGTGCTTACCACCACACTTACGGCTTAGAGGTCACTACCTCTAACTGTTCTAATAACTACGGGCCTTTCCATTTTCCGGAAAAACTGATCCCGCTGATTATTACCAATATCCTGCACAACAAAGCGCTGCCAATTTACGGCGACGGCCAGCAGATTCGTGACTGGCTGTTTGTGACCGACCACGCACGCGGTATTGACCTGGTACTGAACAAAGGCCGCCTGGGTGAAAACTACAATATCGGTGGCCATAACGAATGGGCTAATATCGATATCGTTAAAGTGGTGTGTAAACTGATGAACCAGGCGTTTGCTGAGGATGCAGAAACTGGCTTCCCGTTACCCGTTAGCACTGGCAGCTCAGTCTGGTGAATCAGAATCTCTGATTACTTATGTCACTGACCGTGCCGGCCATGATCGCCGCTACGCGATTGATGCGACTAAGACGAACAATGAACTGGGTTATAAGCCAGCCGAATCCTTTGAAACAGGTATCCAAAAAACAGTAATGTGGTATCTGACCAATGAAACTTGGTGGAGTGAACTTCTTAGAGAGGTTTAGTACATTATGAATGTTAATAAATTAGGTGTTACATTACTTGGTGCGACTGGTTTTCTGGGATCGGCTATAGCAGAGGAATTAGAACGAAGTGGAATAAATTGGATAGGGGTGACAGTTGACAGTTGTGATCACCCCAAGATTCGTTCTATTGCAGTTGAAAACTTTGATGAAGTTATCGAAATTATTAATGACTACCCGATAGTTATTAATGCTGCTGGTGCATTAAAACCTAACGATTTTGAAAATGATTTAGGAATTGCAGCCAAAAAGTTTTGGGGAACAGTAGAGCAATTTACATCGGCTTTTAAAAGTTCAAAAATTGATACACTTGTTCATTTGTCATCAGCTGGGACTGTTTATGGAGAGTTAGAGCAGTACAGCGATCCGCACCGTGAACAAAGTTTACTTCAGCCAATTTCTTGGTATGGAAGAATGAAGGTGTTCGAAGAACTACATTACGAAAAAATTAGTAATGCTTTGGGGACCAAATTCATATGTGCGCGCGTATCTAACCCATATGGTAATAAAAAGAAAACTAAACATGGATTTATTGACGTATTAATAAATTGCATAAAAGAAGGCAAAGAATTATATCTATATAATGATTGTGACCCTATTCGTGATTTTATTTATGCTCAAGATATGTCCAGAATGATAGTAAACATGATTATTACTAGGAAATCGGGTGTCTATAATGTTGCATCTGGTCAATCCAATAGTCTATCCGAAATTATTGATTATGTTAAAGCTAAAAATTTCCCTATAAAAATAAATAAAATCAATAGCAAGCCTCAGCATGATGTTGTTTCAAATGTTTTGGATGTATCAAAAGCGATAGATGAAGATATCTATACTAATACAATGACTGTATATGATTATATCGATATTAGATTACAAGATTTTAATAAGAAGTCAGCATGAAAAAATTTAACTTTTCTGAAGATGATACTTTAATTGAAGTTTTGTCTAATGATGAAACAATTATAAATATTCTTAATGTTCAAGGGAAAGAAAAAACAGAATCTCTTGAGATATTGACTTTTATTGTCAATAATAATTTACCTATCCCTGGTTATATTGATCCCGAATTTTATTTCGACTTATACGAAGATGTAAAGAATTCAGGAATGTCGGCAATCCAACATTTTAAACTATTTGGCCAGGAAGAAGGTAGAATAGGTTATCCTGAGGAGTTAAAACATTCAATTCAAGATATGCGGAACCTTGGACGTTGGGAAGCTAATATTTCTCGGGTTGATGGTGTCTTTAATCTCAATTACAGTACTATATTTGATGACTATCTACATCTAGATAGTGATATATGTGTTTTGAGCTATCATTGGTTTAATAGTATCGATTCCGAAACTGTTAAGGTCAAAATACAAACCAGTGTTAAAAAAGTTTAATTCTATTAAAGCTTTAGAATATCTAATGGAATTAAATAAAAGCTATTCATTAAACGAGCTTTATGACCACGAAATACCGTTATTCATAGAGATTGTCATCAGTAGTCAACTAGGGTTGAAGAATTTTGATGATGAATGGTCTCCGAGTGATGTTCATTTCTTTGATATTCCGTACTTGGAAAAATATACACTAACATCTTACAGTAGTATTTTAGAAGCCTTTAAAGATTGGTTTAGAAATCATCGGGATTTTGTTCCTAATAATTTTTTTAATTCGAATTTTTACACTTCGGCTTACAAAGACATAAATGGAATTAAATATCCATTTGAACATTATCTTTTACATGGCCGATATGAAGGTAGAAAACCAAACCAATTTGTTTTTCATATTGAGTTTGGTCTATCTGATACTTGCAGATATACCCAATATCCTTTAGAAAAGCTTTACCCATTTTTAGCGGATTGTAATGAGGAAGTTGGCGAGTTATTGGATTCAGTCTTTCTAAATCTGTCAGTGTTAGTTAGAAAATATAGTCATATACACTTACTATGGAAATTTATTAATAATAAATATTTTATAGATTATTATGATTGCGATTCTTTAGCTGAAGCTATCAAGTGCTGGATGGATGATAGTTTTAGTGATGATGCAATACTACTGTTTGATACTTCTTTCGTAGCTTCAAATTTAAGTACAGATTTGACGGATTTTGTAGCAGTATTTTCTCAATGGGTTGATTCAGAACAATTGAGTACAACGCCACTGTTCGATGAAAATTTTTACTTGAACAAGTATCTAGATTTAAAAAAATCAAAAGTGCATGCATTCCGTCATTTTTTAGATCATGGTCAATTTGAAAATAGAGCGCCATGCCTTCTTTTAGATCCTATGTGGATCTGTAATACATATAATTCTGGTACTTTACCTGGTCTGCAGTTTTTTGCTAGTACTTCTCAGCCAGTAAAACCTTCTCCAGGCATTATGCCAATATCATGGACTGAGCTTAAATCACTGGCTCTAGATATTAGTGAAAATCAATGGTTTGATCTCGTTGAAAACAATGAACTAAGAGAACAGTTTGAGAAAGTAACAGCAATAGATCCAAGAATAAAGTTAAATGATCCTCAAAGAATCCATACATTAATGCCATATAACATGGATTTCTATCATTATATTCGTGATCTGGAAAAATACTTTAAAGATGTAGATGTTCTTATTTTTAGGGATTCAATTAACTTTGGTGGTGCTGACGTAGTTTTAGGCTATTTATACAATGCGATTAAATCAAATCAGCCGAATAGTATCATCAAAGTCGTATCATTCGGTCATGTTGACGAGTTAGTATTAGCTGACCGCAACATTGATGCTGACGATGTTTTTTCCTTGAGTTCTTTGAAAGGTGAGATCCCTCATGTTCATCAGTCAAATATAGTTTATGATTTAATTGTTGGATCGAATGCGAAGAAAGTATACAACGTAAATAGCTATGGTGCTTGGGAAGCATTTTCTAATTATGGTAAAAGCTTATCAGGAAGTGTATCTTTGTATGGCTATTTTTTCTGTGATGACAGAGATGAGTTTGGTAACATAGCCGGATATCCAACATCGTATTTCTTCTCTACTATTGAATATATGACAAAAGTTTATCTGGATAGTTATAGCTTACAATATGAATTAGAAAGTCGCGGAGCTATTATTGACAGATATAGAAATAAAGTTGAAGTCGTTAAAACACCATTTGAGTGTAAGTTTAATCAGTATACTCCCGCCGAGAAACAGCAGTCTTAAAGTTGCTTGGGCTGGTCGTTTTGATGAACAAAAAAGACCTGACTTACTGATTGAAATTGCTAAGTTAATGCCAGAAACTGAATTTCATGTCTGGGGTAAAGCTGTTCTATCCAAGGAAAATTATGATTTTTCATCTTGTCAAAATATTAAGCTACATGGCTTATACGGAAGTATAGATGAGGTTTTGCACCAAGGATGTAACGTATATCTATATACGTCAGGCTGGGATGGCATACCTACTATATTATTAGATATGGTAGATCTAGGTTTACCTATTGTTGCTAGTAACGTTGGCGGAGTTTCTGAAGCATTACCAGAATGGTCTTTGGTTGACGGCAATGGAAATGCTCAAGCGTACGTAGATAAGATGATGAGTATATCGAATAATATATCTGACTATTGTGTTGATATGCTCAATCACAAAAAATCACTTATGAATGAATGTACTACGGAAATATATAATACTAAGATTGGAAAAAGATAATGACTAGTTTGCCAAGTCTAGATGTAGTTATTACCGCTCATAAGGAAGGGGATCTACTTCTTCCTACGTTTATTAGCGCTCAGAAGTCAATCAAGTGTCTTAAAGAGGCATTTAATGTACAGGTTTCTATACTCATTTTTCTTGATAATCCTGATGAGATTACACAGCAAGTGGCAAGAGAGCTGTCTAAGAAGTACGATTTATTTTTAGTTGAGGGTAGCAACGGCGATCCCGGTTTATCTCGAAATCAAGCTATTTCAATTTGTCGTAGTGATATGATTGCATTACTTGATGGCGATGATTTGTGGTCAGAGAATTGGCTTTTTTCTGTATATAAAGATATACAGACATCGCTTGAAAATGGTCATTCTATTGATGATCTAATTTATCATCCTGAATACAACCTCATCTTTGGTGGACATAATGCCTTTGTTTCGTCAGGGAAATATTGAGGATCCATTTTTTGATAAGCGTTTTTTAAGAGCATCTAACTATTGGGATGCCCTTTGTGTTGCTCCAAGAAGATTGTTCAAGAAATTTCCTTACAAGAAAAACGATTTGTCCAAAGGTTTTGCACATGAAGATTATCATTGGGTTTGTGTGACAACATCGAAAGGACTAGTACATAAAAGCTTGAAGAATACAATTCACTTTAAACGACGCAGAGCAAATAGCGTGTCTGTTATCGCTAACAGTCAAAGTGTTAAAAGCTACACAACAGAATTACAGAGATTCTAGGATATGAACAGAAAATTAGTATTGCATATTGGTACAGAAAAAACTGGAACGACCTCTTTACAGAATACTTTGCATAGTAATAGAGAGTATCTAAAAGAAAAAGGAATACTAATTCCAAATAGTTTTAAATTGTCCAATCACGTAGAGATGGCTGTTTGTTTTCAAGACTATAATTCATCATCTGAACTTTATAGTGTTGTTGATGTTAATAATGATTTTGAATCAGTATCAAAATTTACTGATAACTTTTTAAATAAAATTAAAGAAGAAATTTTATCGAGCAACTGCAATACAGTTGTCATTAGTAATGAACACTTACATAGTCGAATTACAACAGAGGATGAAATAAAAAAAATTTATGATTGGGCAAGCGATATATTTGACTCTGTGACGATAAATGTATATTTAAGAAAGCAGTGTGATCTAGCTGTATCACATTTTTCTACTGCTCTAAAATCAGGTTTCTACAAATTGCAAACCTCTTCCTGATAATGCATTTAATAGCCTATATTATAACTATGAAAGTCTTTTAGCTATGTGGGGGACATTTTTTTCTGACATTCAAGTTAACGCATTCGCCCGAGAGCATTTGTATAACAAAGATGTAGTTTATGATTTCTGTCATTGTACTCTCAGCTTAGATGAC
Source organism: Vibrio sp. CDRSL-10 TSBA (assembly GCA_039696685.1). Lineage (NCBI taxonomy): Bacteria > Pseudomonadati > Pseudomonadota > Gammaproteobacteria > Vibrionales > Vibrionaceae > Vibrio > Vibrio sp. CDRSL-10 TSBA. The sequence continues at coordinate 460,042 of CP155566.1, forward strand.
TCAGAAATTGTTAAGTTGGAATTAAAATTGGATGATAATATTTCTTTAGGTGTTGAAGCATTATCTTTTCTAGCAAAGGCTAATGAGAAACTTCCTTTAATTGTCGATAATCAGTTGAACCCTAATAGAAGACGTTTGATTCAATTTCTCGAAGAAATGAATTTCAACGATGAACCGTTAAAAATGCCTCATGAAAGCTTAGAATCTTTTCAGTCTCAATTTTTGGAGTCAAATTTACAAAGTCCATTAATTCCTAAACATGTTTGCGACTACCTAAATAGTCCTGTCAAAGTAAAGGAATCTAATTATGATTTGTTTTTGTCAAATATTAATCATGAATTTTCATTACAGCTTTGGTGCCGTTGTATTGAGACGATGAACTTTCTTGAGGTAAGGAATACTGCTTTTAGAGCAAAGATCTCTATGTTAGAAGGTGATTTAGATGAAGCTGAAAAGCTTCTTTATCAAGCAAGAAAAATTAATAAGCGCTTACCTATTATTTCTCAAATTCAAGAAGAAATTGTTAATATCAGGAGTTGTTCATAAGTTGTTTTATTATTTCTTCAAATAAAAAATAAAGCCTGGATTTTTAATTTTTTTCAGGCTTTACTATTTAAATTTATGTTGTTTAATTATGAATAAAAAAATTTTAAATGCAGCATTGGTTCTCGTTCCTAGGAATTTACAAAATAAGGCAGTATCTAAAGCACTAAATTTCTTATTTCCTGTCGGAACTCTTGCTTTTGACGAAAAAAAGGTTTTTAAGTTAGAACTGAAAGACTTAAATCGGTATTGGATAGTAAGATTTGATGATTTTGGTTTTCGGCCTTGTTCTGTTAAATCTCGGGCGGATATTGAGATTTATACCAATTTTGATGTTCTATTTTTAGCACAGAATACTAATGATTTGTGTGCAGCTCTTGATGCGGGGCTTATTCAGTTTAAAGCTGATGAGCGAGATAGATACTTGGTTGAATCTTCTTTAAAATCGTTATCACAGAATAAAATAGATGAGTTAGTTCAGCGTTGCTATTCTTTTTTCAAGATTAAGCCTAAACCTCGTTTTGATCTTGATTCAGTAAAACTAACTGATATAAAAACATCTAAAGATGTAGATTGGCTTCGCGATGAAGCCGTAAAACTTGAAAAAATAAATTTGCCGGAAGCACTACGGTTGATGGAGCTTGCACATTTAGCTAGACCAAGTGGTCCGTTTATTCGCCAAAAAGTTGAAGAATATAGAGCCTCGCTTAAATTAGATTGATTTTATAGGAAAATCATTATGGAATCTTTAATTAGTGTGTTTGCCAGATGAATGATATAACGAACGAATATTGGATGAGCCACGAAAAGGTTGAATTCCGAAATAATGTTGTTATTTTTGGAGGAAAGTATTTTTTTTTACATCAAAATGGTTCAGGTCAACGCCAATGTGATTATCTTTTGTCAAATAGGAAAGTTGATGAGAATAGCATATCAGTATTTAAAGAGAATATAGATAGAAATATCGCCCTTTCCAGAAAACAAGGTTTTAAATACTGTCATCTTATATGTCAGAGTAAAATTACATCTCACGCAATGATATTAAATAAAGAGTTTTGTGTTGATGTTTTTCCTCTTTATAAACAATTTGATGTATCTGATTTTGTACTCATTCCTAATATGGAGCCAGATGATTTCTTTATTGGAGATTCACATTCTCATTCTGTTGGCGCTTTAAAGCATATATCGGCTATTCTTGATTTTTTTAATATTAACGATTTATGTCCATACGATATAGAAACTACAACGGTGAAATTTAAAGGTGACCTTTCTTCCAAACTTGGACTTGCGGAATTTGATGAGGTTTTTTTAGACTCAGTCAATGGAGTTAAAACGAAAAAGGCAATTTTCAATTTTAACTCATATTTGAAGGGTAATACCGGTAATATTCAGTATTATTATAATGATAAAGCCTTAGTTAAGAAAAGATTAGTAACCTTTGGTGATAGTTTTATAGGTATGAATCTCCAAGCTTGGGGGGTTTTCTTTGAAGAAGTTATACATTTCAGGATACCTTATATAGATGAATTTATCGTTAATAACCTAAAACCAGACTATGTAGTTACAAGTAATACTGAACGATACCTGGTTGATGTACCATCAGCAGTGCGTTCAAGTATTCCTTTTTTTATAACCACAATTCTTTCTATGAATAAGTCTGTATCAAAAAATGATAGTGAAATAATATTAAGTTTATTTTCAAATTCTAAGGAAAAACACCTGAACAATATTCCTCTTAGATATAAGACTATAGATGATGAATTTTTAGGATTTATTACTGAGAATGATGTAAAAAATGAAAGTGATATTGATTTTATTAGGGATGTAGCGATAAGTAGAGAAAGAGATAACGTTGAATTATCCTATTATTTAATGAAAGTTGCTCATAAGTTAAGGCCGAATGGCCCTTTGATAAAGGGCAAGCTTGAAGAGTACAGTAAAATGTTAGGTTGCTAAATTCCTATCTATCATTTTTAAATAACTAATTTATATTTATTTGTAGTTCGGATTAACAACGTCATGATTAAAAAATGTTTATTTCCCGCCGCAGGCTACGGCACCCGCTTCCTCCCGGCGACTAAATCCATGCCCAAAGAGATGATGCCGGTGGTGAACAAACCGCTGATTGAATACGGCGTCGAAGAGGCGATTCATGCCGGTATGGATGGTATGTGTATCGTCACCGGGCGTGGTAAGCACACCCTGATGGACCACTTTGATAAAAACTACGAGCTGGAACATCAGATTGAAGGCACCAATAAAGAAGAGCTGTTGGTGGATATCCGTCATTTGATCGACTCGGCTAATTTTACCTATATTCGCCAGCGTGAGATGAAGGGCTTAGGCCATGCAATTCTGACCGGGCGTGAACTGGTGGGTGATGAACCGTTTGCTGTGGTGCTGGCGGATGACCTGTGTGTCAATACCGAAGGCGACGGAGTACTGGCGCAGATGGTTAGCCTGTACAAGCAGTTTCCGCTGCTCCATTGTGGCGGTGCAGGAAGTGCCGCGTGACCAGACCCATAAATATGGTGTGATTGCCGGTGAAGCGATCCGTGATGACCTGCTGCGCATTAATGATATGGTTGAAAAGCCGGCTCCGGGTACAGAGCCAAGTAACCTGGCGATTATCGGCCGTTATATCCTCACTCCGGATATCTTCGAGCTGATTGAAAATACCGAGCCGGGTAAAGGCGGTGAAATTCAGATCACCGATGCGCTGCTCAAACAGGCGCAGCAAGGCTGCGTCATTGCCTACAAATTTAAAGGCCAGCGTTTTGACTGTGGTTCGGTCGACGGTTATATCGAAGCAACTAATTTCTGTTACAACAATTTGTACCTGCAAGATAGCCAGGCGGAGCTTAAACAGCAGCCGACGGCGCGTCAGGCAGTGAAACAGCCTGAGCCGGCATAAATCCGGTGATTGTGTAATGGAACTAAATAACAAAAGCGCAGCACGGAGCTGCGCTTTTGTTGATCAGGCTATGACTTTTTCGGCCATACCCCGCCGGTCAGATATAAGCCGACGGCAGTCAGTACCGGATAGCCGAACGCCTCGTTGATCATCTCGCCAATTGGTGCCCATTCCAGGCCGTGCATACAGCCGACAATCACCATGCTGTGCAAAATGATATAAGGGACGGTAAACAGCAGCACAATGCAGCGCTGCACCAGTTTAAACGGCTCAAAGGCTTTGAGCAGGTCGAGCTTGTACTGCGCTTTTTCCTGATTGGTAAAAAACATCGCATCTCCTGTTCGGGTGATGGCGTCTAAGCTTTTTTCCACAAAAGACGCACTGCCAAAGATACGGCTCCATAAACTCATCATAACCTCCTTGTGCTTACTGATGGCGCTCAAAGTCGCGGGCATGCAGATTGATTACCGGGCAAGCTTTGTTGGCCCAGTAGTGATGGGGTTTCACATGCGCATCATCGACTGCGTATTGGGTCTGTAACTCGTTTATCAGTTTAAAAAGGGCTTTGCGCTGGGCCAGGGTAAAGTTGTCCTCTGCTTGCTGCTGCAGATTACATCCTCCGATCAGGCAAATGCCCAGATTGCCCTGATTCGCGCCGCGCACGTGAGCGCCGATTTGGCCGGGCGGGCGCCCGGTTTCTATGCTTCCGTCCCGTTTGATGACCCAGTGATAGCCAATATCACGCCAGCCTTTGGCCAGATGCCAGCGGCGAATTTCGGCGGCATCGATATCTTGCTCCGCGTGAGTTGCGCTGCAGTGAATCGTGATCCATTCAATAGGCAGATTCGCCGCGGCGGGAATCTGTTTCGTCTCAGGTCTGTTCATCAGGTTGGTTCTCCTCTGCGCTGCTGAGCTGATCCAGGGTGGCGAAAAACTCATTCAGGTGATATTCCAGCTCCTGGCTCGGGAGTTGGAAGCGGGTTGCTAAAACACGCAGGCTGCCGTGGTGCAGCCAGACAAACCGGGCCAGTGCAAACCCCAATGGGTGCAAGTGGGCCGCTTTGGCAATCAGCCAGATAAAGTCTTCACGGCGCAGTGTGTTAGCTGGTGGAAAATAGCTCTCCTCTTGGTGATGGACCGGGTTATGAACGTAAATAAAGCGACGTATGCTAATCGTCATGCTTAATTCCTATCTCAGTCGGACCGGGCCACTTTAGTTCTGTTTTGGCGTTGAGGGATGAAAAATAAACAGGGAATTTTGCCTTATTGAGTATGGTGTTCTGAAAAATAGAGCCAGTTCAAACTTGGATGAAACTAGAGTTGTTAGTCAGAGCTTCGCAGCGCGAAGTCGATTCTATTTTTGAACTAATGTCACCTTTTCATGTGCAGTAAAGTAACCCTAATGCGGCTGTAGCTGGTTTGGTAGTCCTCTTTTAATCAAGAGGATATCAGTATGAGCCATACCTTAGTTGCCACATTAATGAAAGTGAAAACCGGGTCACCGATCAGTAAGTTGATTTTATTGAAGCTGGCTGACAACGCCGATATTCACGGCCGATGTTTCCCCTCGTACCAATATCTGGCGCAGTATTGTGAGGTGTCGCTGCGCACGGTCAAGCAGCATGTCAGGCAGCTTGAAACCCTGGGGTTAATTGAACTGATACATAGGTTTGATCAACGGGGCCGGCAGCGCAGTAATCTGTATCAGATACGAACTCCGCCTCACCTGCATATTGAACTGCATACCGACACGGCATTTAACTGCATCCCGCAGGAGGCAGCGTCTGCTCTCTCTGGCAGTGCAGCCACTGCACCGATAAACTCCCATAAAGAATATGATCTGGTGTCAGGGGGGCAGATAACTGAGGTTCGCAGCCCGTTACCTGTCCGGGTGGCTGATCAGTTGGTGGCCGACTTTGCTGCCAATGCGCAGCCCAACCCGTTTGCCGAACGGATTGAGAAGCTGATTCGCCAGCGCCGTGAAGAAGTGGCGGATACCTCCGCCGATGGGGAGGGAAAATGAACGCGATTCTTTCCCTCGCTGAAGAAAAAGAGATCTTGTCGTGGCATATTGCTCCTGCTTACGGACGGTCCAGACAACTGCTCGATGCCTTATTGGAGTGTTATCCTTATCCGGCAGAGAAAGAAATGTTAGAAACAAAGCTTTCATTCACCGGTAAGCATTCGCTGGGGTCGGTCCTTCGCAATGCAAAAATTTTTATTGAAATACATACCAGCAATGATGCGGATTCAAATCAATGTTACTATTCGTTGGATGATAGTTGCATCCGGATCGCAAAGATCAACCGGATTATGAATAGTCTGGTGGTAAGATGTTAGCGTGTTAGTTCGGGTATTCACCGCCTCGCTATGGGGCGGTTTGTGACATTAAAATGCTATTGTTGAAGTTAAGCATAAGTGTGTTAGCAAAACATAGGTGTGTTAGTCAAACACGCGTGTTTAAGATAAACATAAGTGTTTAAATCAAAAATGATTGTGTCAGTCAAAAATGACTGTTTGAAACGGATATTATGAAATGGAACAGCTATGCCACTGTTAAGAATTGCCAGAAAATTAAAATCAAAATTGTCGGGGCATAACTTACCCTCCGCAGATTATGTCTACCACCTTGATGCGTGTTTCAATCATGTGGTGAAGGGATGGGTTTATAAAAAAAGCGACCCGGGTAAAGCCGTGCACGTCGCGTTTAAACAAGGTAATCACACCTTTTGTGAAGTGATGGCCAACCAGGCGCGTGAAGATTTGGCTCAGGCCGGCTTACCGAGCACAAACTGCGCATTTGAAGTGGCGCCGGATCTTAAGCAGAACAGCTTAACGCCGGTTTCTGGCCGATCTCTATCTGGACGGGATTAAAATCAACCCACAACCTGTTGTGTTTGCGATGGATTACCAAGTATTTGTCGATCAGCTGACGCAGCCGCCGGTCCAATCCTAATAAAATAAAGACCAGTATTCATATTCTACCTATTAAGACAGACATCAGATGGCTATTGAATCCTTACAGCAACTGGGGGCGGTATTTCTGTCGCCGGTACTGACCTATTTTAACCAGCATTTGTCCCAGCAGCAGCCGGCTGACCGGCCGCTGTTTTTTCTTGCCCGTGAAGGATACTGGCTCGAGCAGGCGTTTCAGCGCTATGCCGCAGCCAAACCGTGCCAGGCAGACACGCGCTATATGCTGGTATCGCGCTCTTTCCTGTTTAAGATAGGTTTGCTTAAACCGCAAACCTATACCTATTCACTCAACTTTACCTTCTCCGGCACCTTGTATGAGCTGATGCGCAGCCGCTTTATGCTCAGCGATACCAAGATCCGTGAAGTCTTCAGTGCCAAAGAATTTAATAAAGGTCTGCAGCTGCCGAGGGATCTCGCTAAAGTTGCAGACCTTTTAGCCGCAAAAATCCCGCAACTGACTCCGGTTATCTCGGCGTCCGCCGATGCCTATCAGCGCTACCTGACAGAATTAGGCTTTTTCGCCCATGACAAGGTCGATGTGGTGGATCTCGGCTACGGCGGCACCATTCAGACTCTGCTGAGCCTGATTTATAACATTGATACCTGCGGCCATTATCTGATTGCCTCTAATCCCGGTGAGAAGCAGCTTGGTGACAATACCATCACCATGCGCGGCTATCTGCACGAGGGCGTCAAGCTGGGCGAGGGCTATGTGCCGTTGGACCGTTCTATGTTTTTGGAAGGCTTACTCACCGCACCGGTGGGGCAGTTTCAGGATATTCGTCTCAGCCCGTTACCGCATCGTACCTTTGACTTTTATTACGGGCGTAAAGTCTCCACCCAGCATCAGTTTCATCTGGTTGAGGCTGTTTGTCAGGGAGCGCTGGCACAACTGGAAAGTTTTGCTAAGCAGGGCATCGAATTTAGTAAACCAGAAGTTGAGACGCTCTATACCACCTATGTGACTAAAAAAGGGCTGCTTCCGCGCCACAGCTGGCCGTTATTTGAAATTGATGACGATATTGCCAGTGAGGGCACCGTGAACGGCATCGACTTCTTCGGATTAAGAGTATGAATTACAGAGCAATGATTAAGCGCCGCTTTCCGCGAGTCGAGCGCACATTACGCCGCAATCCGCAGCTGATGAAACTGGCTGTGAATGTTGAAGGCCGGCTGCTGCAGCGTAAAATGAAAAAACTGTCGCAGAGCTATGCTGTCAGCGGTATCGCCATAGATACTCATCATCTGCAGTTACTGGCCGACGCCAAACAGCATGGGCTGTTTGATTTTGGCTGGTATTGCCAGGTGCAGAATCGTCAGTTTCGAACGGAGCAGGAAGCGTTCAGCGATTATCTGCACAAAAGCCGTTTTTCTTCTGTCAGCCCGAGCCCTGCTTTTGATAACCTGACTTATCAGAAACACAATATTGACGTTTATCACAGCAATATCAGCCCATTGGCGCACTATCTGCAGTCTGGTCACTCCGAAGGTCGTATCACTGCGCCGTTTGCACCCAAGTGGACACCGACCAGCACTCTGGATATCACGCCGGATACCAAACTGCTCAAGCAGGCTAAAGTGGCGGTTTGTCTGCATATCTTTTATGAAGATTTTATCCCTTACTACGCCCGTTGCCTGCGCGATTTTCCCGCTCAGGTGGACCTGTTTATCAGTGTCAGTGATAAAGCGTATCAGGCCGCCATTGATGAGCATTTAGCGCCATTGGCGGCGGTGCAGAATATTGAAGTGGCTGAAGTACCAAACCGCGGACGTAACTTTGGCCCTCTGCTGGTCGAGTTTGGCCGCAAGCTGCTCGATTACGATCTGTTTTGCCACCTGCACTCGAAAAAGTCGCTCTATTCGGGCCGTCCGCAGACGCAGTGGGCTGACTATCTCGGTGAGTACCTGCTCAAAGACCATGCGGTGATTGCGCGGGTCATGACCCAAATGCTGCAGGACAGTGAGTGCGGCCTTTACTACCCGACTTCATTTAGCATGATGCCGGACTGGGTTAATCACTGGCTCAAGAATAAACCGTTTAAAGGTGAATTTTTTGATGCCTGGGATCTGCAGGATCACTCTGAGTTTCTGGCTTACCCGGTCGGCGGTATGTTCTGGGCCAAACCTGAGGCGTTAAGGCCGCTGCTGGAGAAAGAGTACCAGTACAGTGATTTCCCGGCAGAGCCACTGCCGAATGATGGTTCGCAGCTGCATGCTTTAGAGCGTTGTATCGGCTTACTGGCGGAGCGCAACGGCTATTCTCAGCTGTTTTTCCACCCGGAACTGGCCTGCTTTACCCAGGATAAAGGCTATCTGTTTACCAATTACGTCAGCACCCAGCAGCAGCTGTTGCATAAAGTGCAGATGTTTGATGTTATCTCGTTCGATGTGTTTGATACCCTGGTGCGCCGCAGTCACTATGTGCCGGATTACGCCAAACTGAAATTAGGCCAGTATCTGGTGTCGCAAGGTGTGGTTAGTGATGCCAAAGCCTTTGTGCAGGAGCGTAACCAGGCTGAGTTTCTGGTTCGTCAGGACAAGCAGTTTCAGGGTGATGTGACCATTTTTGAAACCTATCAAAAGCTGGCTGCACTGCAAAACTGGACAGAGCAGCAGGCGCATGAGTACGCTGAGCTTGAATTTGCCTACGATCTGGAAATGATTGAGAGCAAGGATGAGGTGGTTGATGTCCTTAACCAGTTGATTGGTATGGGTAAAACCGTCTACATTATCTCCGATACCTATTATACCGAGTATCAGATTATCCTGATGCTGCGCAAGGCTGGTGTGACCAATGGCTACCGCTTGTTTGTGTCTTCTCAGCTCGGGCTGCGTAAAGATAACGCTACCATGTGGTCTTACATCAGTGATGAGCTGAAAGATAAGAGCCGTTTTGTCCATATTGGTGATAATGCGGTCGCCGATGCCCAGTTGCCGGGTGATTTTGGTTTAGCCAATTTGCATATTCTCAACCCGATCGATAAGTGGCAGGCTGCTGGCTGGGATAACCCGTTTGCTGGTGGTAACGAATTAAATGAACAACAAATTTTAAAATGGGGACCGCTGATCAGTCAGTTTGGCCGTTTCCCGTTTTTAGGTGAGTAAAGCAATGACGAAAACGATTTATCTTCATGTTGGCCCGCATAAAACAGGAACAACGGTGATTCAGAAAGCTTGTCTGGACAATACGGATGTATTGGATAAACATGGCGTCTCTTTTCCGTCCCTCTACTTTACGCCGATTGGCCACCATGACTTGGTAAATACGGTCAGAAGAAGAGCTATTTCTGATGAAGATCTGGCTACACTGGCATCCGGACATGAGAAGGCACTGCTTTCCAGTGAAAACTTTATCCACTTTTCCGCTCAGGACTGGAAATACCTCAGTGAGCGTTTAGCTCAGTTCGAGGTTAAAATTATTTATGCCTGGCGCCGCTCCAGCTTAAAAATGTATTCCATGTGGCAGGAGTCGGTCAAACACGGCGGAAACGACACCGTTTCATGCGTTTTTTTATCAGGATCTGATCCGTCCTGGCGAAAGTAAAAGTCTTATGCAGACTCTCAATCTGGATGCCATGGCTGCAGCTTTTGGTAAAGATAATATTCATATTCTGGATTTTGATGCGCTTTTTGAAAGCAAGATGCTGGTCACTGAATTTTTTAACCTGCTTGGAGTTGATGGTACTCAGATTGATATCTCAGGTCAGAGCCAGGGATTCAGAAATGAGTCGATGGATCCGGTGACGACTGAAGTTTTACGTTGTTTAAACTCCCTCAGCGTTAAAGCCGGTTATCCGCAAAACTCGAAAACCCGTGAGGTTTTTTCTGCACTGCAACCTACGTTGGATGCTGAAATGGAGCAGGCCAAATCATTAATGGAAAATGATGTGGATACGTTTGAAGTAGGTGATTACTTTGTTGATCGCGCTACCGAGCATGCTTTAAAGAGTAAGTTTATGACCAACCTGGTTCACTATAAGGCGCAAAAAAGAACTAAGAATATTAAAGTAGCCAATCAGGATTGGCTGTTAAAGCCGCAGGCTTATCAGTTGATCAGTGCCATGCACGAAAAAATAATGAAAAATTACTAGTAATGGTCAGCAGTAACTTTAACCAAGAGAGCTTCTATGCCTGCTCACAATAAAAAAGTAAAAATCGTTGCGATTGCTAAAGATGAAGCCAGATACATTGTGGAATGGATTTATCACCATGTTTATTTTGGTTTTGATGCATTTGATATTTATGTAAATAACACTTCAGATGGCACTGTGGCTATTCTGACCCGCTTGGCGGAGAAGTTTGATATCAATATCATTATGGCAGATGATTTATATCGTTCGGCCCCAGCTAACTTTCAGACCAATGCATACAATCAGTCATTACAGCAGGCAGATAGCGATGAATTCTCGCATCTTGCTTTTCTGGATATTGATGAGTTTTGGACGCCGAAGGATTTTTCGACCGGAATCCACGAATTGTTGGCGGAAGCTGATAACTACGATGTTTTGCTGTTTAACTGGGCCATTCACCGCAGTGAAACTGAATTCAGCCGCTGTTTTTCGCAAGTGAATGCATTGATAACCGATCACCACGTAAAATCGATCGTGAAAGTGGGTTGTCAGGCGAGAGCCGGTATTCACAATGCCTATGGCGCCAATTTAGCGTATGCCAATAGTGATCTTGAACCCGCAGTTTTTGCTGACGACGTCAAAGCCAAAATTAAAGCAGAGCACCATCTGGCACCTAACGTATTTGTTGTGCACCGTGTGTACCGCAGTCAGGTTGAATATGTCTCAATGCTTGGCCGGGGCCGTCCGCGAGGGGATCGCTTTAAGTCCAACCGTACTGGTTATTATCTTAATAATGACCAGGGTTATCAGTTTACGGTTTCTCCCGATAAGTTAGAGACTTATTACATCGGCTATGAGGCTTTGATTGAAGAGTGTGCTTTAGAGGCGATGCTTGCCGATGCTCAGCAGTTTGTGATGCAGCGTTATCATAACTTGGTGAAGTCGATTCAGCACGGTGTGACGTACACCGAAGCTAAAGTTTTATTGCGGGCGTTAAAAAACATTTCCCTGCCAGAAATCTCAGGGATGATTACTCTGCTGGATGAGAAAGTTAACCAAATGAAAATCTTCCAAATTGGCTTTAATAAAGCCGCGACGGCCAGCATTTATCACTATTTTAAAAATGATGGCTTTAAAGCGCTGCATTGGGAAGGTGGTAATTTATCCAAAACAATTAAGTCTAACTTTGAGAAGGGCTTGCCGTTACTGACCGGTTATGAGGACTTTCAGGTGTTCACTGATATGGAGCATCGTGAGGAAGACCAAACGGCTTTTTACAGTGCAGAGCAGTACTTCAAAGAGTTGGATCAGCAGTATCCGAATTCAATTTTTATCTTGAATTACCGGGATGTCGATAAATGGGTGCAGAGCCGACAAAATCATCCGGGTTATTTGCAAAAAACCGTCAACAGCACAGGCATGACGCCGGCAGAGGTTGTTGATGAGTGGAAACGTAACTATTCCCGTCATATCGAGGCAGTAAAACAGTACTTTAAGGATAAATCTAACTTAATTGTTATTGATCTGGACCAAGATGACAGCCAGAAGCTTTATCGCGAATTAACGGAACGTGGTATCGAGTTAAGTCAAAAAGAACTGCCCCACACACACAAAACTAAGCCAGCCGTCTCTGAACAGAATAAACACATTGATGCCGTGCGTGATGCTGCGCTGTTTTTTGCTCAAGACAACATCGAAGTCGCTTACATGCTGATGAAAGTCGCACATGAATTGCGCCCGCAGGGGGCAGTGATTGCGCAGAAGTTAAATGAGTTTGAAGCAAAGCTGGCTGCTGATGATTAAACTGCAAAACCTGACTAAATATTATCCTTCAGAGCTGGGTAAACAGTACGTTTTTAAAGACATCAACTTTACCCTGCCTGAAGGTCATAATGTGGCCTTACTCGGCTCGAACGGTGCGGGTAAATCGACCTTGTTCCGCATTATTGCCGGCAGCGAATACCCCAACACCGGTAAAGTGGTAACCGACAAAGCCATTTCCTGGCCGGTGGCGCTTGCCACTGGCATTCACCCGCAGATGACCGGACGGGAAAATACCCGTTTTATCGGCCGGGTCAATGGGGTGGCCAATCTGGATGAGTACGAAGAAAAGGTAAAACGCTTTGCTGAGCTAGGGGTGAAGTATGATTTACTGGTAAAAAATTACTCCAGTGGTATGCGCTCCCGCTTAGCCTTTGGCTGCTGTATTGCGATTGATTTTGATGTCTATCTGATTGACGAGGCGACGTCGGTCGGTGATCAGAAGTTTCGTAAAAAAGCTAAGCAGGCACTGCTGGATAAGAGTAAAACCGCCAGTGTGATCATGGTCAGCCACGATATGAAGGAGATTCGTGAGTTTTGTGACAGTGCGATAATTCTCCATCAGGGCACGCTGACCTTTTATGACGATCTTGAGCGGGCATTAAAGGTATACGAAGAGCTGTGACAGAAACACAGCCAATAATTTTCCCAAGGAAGAATAAAAACAACAATGTTAGTTACTTATACGTCGGCTTTGGCGGTCTTGTTGCTGTTTGTATTAACAATAGCGGGGCTGATCAAGTATCAATCCAACCCTGAACGTGTGTTCGGGGTATTGCTTCTCGTGCTGTTTGTATGCGGTTTTGTCAGCAGTGAACAGGTAGTGAGCAGCTTTGCCAGCCAGGGCGTACTGACTCTGGTGTTACTTATGGTGTGCTCGCTGGCGCTGGAGAAAACCCGCTTTTTACGCCAGGTAGCCAATTTTGTTATCCGGCTCAGTTATCGCCGCTCATGGCTTAATTTGTATATCTTCGGCGCGTTGTCGTCTGCGGTGCTGAATAACACTGCGGTGGTGTCGGCCATGCTGGCACCGATTCGCGCCAACCGCCACCATGCGCCAAGCCGCTTATTAATTCCTCTCTCTTATGCCGCCATTCTCGGCGGTACACTGACTTTGGTCGGTACTTCCACCAACTTAATCGTTAACTCCATGGTGATTGAAGCCGGTTTTAAGCCGCTGGGTTTCTTTGATTTCACCTTGGTTGGCAGCTTGCTGGTGCTCGGTTGTGGTATCACGCTGTTTATTGCCAGTCGCTGGCTGCCCAATCATTGCAATACCACTCAGGTACTGGCCGATTACTTTATTGATACCAAGGTGCGCGAAGGCTCGGCGTTAATTGGCCGCACTATTGAAGAGAACGGCCTGCGAAACCTGGAAGCACTGTTTCTGGTCGAGCTGCAACGTCAGGGCAAACTGATTTCGCCGGTTTCACCTTATGAGGTACTGCAGCAGGGCGACCGTTTGCTGTTTAGTGGCGATATTAAAAAAGTCACGTTGCTCAATCAGTTTTCCGGCCTGGAATCCTTTGCCAACCAGAACGGCCTGCCGCTCGATAACCTGTCGGAAGTGATTGTCCGTCCGGAAAGTACCCTGGTCGGCCGCACCCTGAAGCACGCCGGATTCCGCGCGCTGTTTGATGCGGCTGTGGTAGCGATCAAACGCGATGGTGAACGTTTATCCGGCAAGCTGGGTGAGGTGGTGCTCAAAGCCGGTGACAACCTGGTGCTGGCGGTGGGCGAAGATTTTAAATCTCGTCATAACCTGCGTAAAAACTTCTTCTTTGTCAGCGGGGTAGAAACTGAGCAAACCCTGACCCCAACTAAAGAGTGGGTTGCGGTACTTGGCTTTGTCGCTGCCATCGGGCTCTCCGCGTTAGGTTTAGTGCCGCTGTTTAAAAGCATGTTTATGCTGCTCGGGGTATTTTTACTGACCCGCATGCTCAAGCCGAATGAAATCCTGCAGCGCCTGCCGACGCAGATCTGGCTGATTATTTCCGCCGCTCTGCTGCTGTCGCATGCGCTCAATAATACCAAAGCGACCGAACTGCTCGATTTACTGATCCTGGATAATCAGCAGGCGTTCACCCCCTTTGCCGGGCTTTGTGTGGTTTACATCATGACCTGGTGGCTGACTGAGCTGGTCACCAATAATGCCGCTGCGGCACTGGTGTTCCCGCTCGCGGTTGGTCTGGCAAAAACGCTGGGCGTGGAGCCGACCGGCTATATCCTGGCGGTCGCGTTTGGCGCCAGTGCCAGTTTTGTCAGCCCGTACGGCTATCAGACCAACCTGATGGTGTTTAACGCCGGCCAGTATCATATTAAAGATTTTGTCAAAGTCGGGCTGCCGGTCAGCCTGGTGTATGGTCTGATCACGGTCAGCAGTATCAGCGTAATGTTTGGACTGTAAAAACTGCGCGTTAGAATGAACTCCTTAACGGGATGTTTGATACATTGTGTGTTACATTTTCACCAATTCAACAAATGGAAAAGATTGGAATGAATATTTCTCCAGAACGTATGACTCACCTTAAACAGCTGGAAGCTGAGTCAATTCATATCATGCGCGAAGTCGCGGCTGAGTTTGATAACCCGGTTATGTTGTACTCGGTAGGTAAAGACTCCTCCGTAATGCTGCACCTGGCGAAGAAAGCCTTTGCTCCGGGTATCCCGCCGTTTCCTTTGATGCACGTGGATACCACGTGGAAATTCAAAGAGATGATCGCGTTTCGTGATTACATGGCGAAAAAGCTGGGCATGGAACTGATTGTGCACCAGAACCCGGAAGGTCTGGCGATGAACATCAGCCCGTTTGTACACGGCAGCTCAATGCACACTGACATCATGAAAACTCAGGGTCTGAAACAGGCACTGGACAAGCATGGTTTTGACGCGGCCTTCGGCGGCGCACGTCGTGACGAAGAGAAGTCTCGTGCTAAAGAGCGTGTGTACTCATTCCGTGATGAACACCACCGTTGGGACCCGAAAAACCAGCGTCCTGAGCTGTGGAACATCTACAACGGTAAAGTGAACAAGGGCGAAAGCATCCGTGTTTTCCCGCTGTCGAACTGGACTGAGCTGGATATCTGGCAATACATCTACCTGGAAAACATCGAAATCCCGGGTCTGTACTTGTCTGCCAAGCGTCCTGTAGTTGAGCGTGACGGCATGCTGATCATGGTTGATGATGAGCGCATGGAACTGAAAGAAGGTGAAGTGGTTGAAGAGAAGATGGTTCGCTTCCGTACTCTGGGTTGTTACCCGTTGACCGGTGCGGTTGAATCTGAAGCGACGACGCTGCCTGAAATCATTCAGGAAATGCTGCTGACCACGACTTCTGAGCGTCAGGGCCGTGCGATTGACCACGACAGCTCAGGCTCGATGGAAAAGAAAAAACGTGAGGGCTACTTCTGATCTTGGTGTAACCAGTCAGAAGCAAATAACTATGACTTCTCCATACATTAAAAAAGAAAATCAATCGGTCAGTGATGATGTAGTGTGGCATAACACTACGGTAACTCATCAGGATCGGATTGAATTAAAGAAGCAAAAGCCGGTTGTGCTTTGGTTTACCGGATTAAGTGGCTCGGGTAAATCGACGGTGGCGAACGCCGTTGAGAGCAAGCTGCTTAGCCTGAATAAACATAGTTACTTATTAGATGGCGACAACGTCCGTCATGGCTTGAACAAGGATTTAGGCTTTAGCGATGCAGACCGCATCGAGAATATTCGTCGTATCAGTGAAGTGGCTAAGCTGTTCGTTGATGCGGGCACGATTGTGCTGACCGCGTTTATCTCTCCGTTTATTTCCGATCGCGAACAGGCCAGAGCGCTGCTTGATGCGGGGCAATTTTTGGAAGTGTATATCGACACGCCGCTTGAGGTGTGTGAGCAACGCGATCCAAAGGGGCTGTACAAGAAAGCCCGTGCCGGCGAGATCAAAAACTTCACTGGCATTGATTCTGCCTATGAAGCGCCACTCAATGCAGAAATTCACATTCAAACCGCAAATAAGAGCGTGGAAGAGTGTGCAGAGGCCGTGGTCGAACAGCTAACTAAGCTTGGGTATATTTAATTATGCATTACGATGTATTTAACGGCGATGCTGATGGCATCATTGCTCTGCTGCAGCTACGTAAGGCGGAGCCAAAACGCTCAACTCTGATCACCGGCGTTAAGCGTGATATTAAACTGCTGCAACAAGTGGCTGCACAAAAGGATGTGTGCGGAGTAACTGTGCTTGATATTTCGATGGAGAAAAACATCGATGCTCTGTATGAGCTGATTGAGCGTGACGTTCCGGTATTCTATTGTGACCACCACCGAAACTGGTGAGGTTCCTCAGGCGAGTAACTTCACGGCTTTGGTTAACCTGGATGCCCAGGTGTGTACCAGTTTGCTCATCAGCCAGCATTTGAATCATCGTTATGCGCAGTGGGCGGTAGCCGGTATCTACGGCGATAATCTGTTTAGTACTGCTGAAGCGCTGGCCGACCAAATCGGTTTAACTTCAGAGCAGCGTGAGTTTTTGAAAGAGCTCGGCACGCTGATCAACTACAACGGTTATGGCGCGACCATTGACGACCTGCATATCCCGCCGGCTGATTTGCTGGCGATGCTGATGCCATACGCTTCTCCGTTTGATCTGAAAAACGATCCGGAGTCGCCTTACTACCTGCTGAAAAACGGCTATGCCGCCGATTACGCGCACATTGCAGCGCTGTCTCCGGTTGAGAGTAGTGAAGTGGCTGAAGTGTATGAGTTGCCGTGCGAAGCATGGGCGCGCCGCATCAGCGGTGTGTTCGGTAATGAGTTGGCCAATCAGTCTCCGGCCAAGGCGCACGCAGTGCTGACCCTGAACCAGAACCTGCAGGATTATACCGTGAGTGTGCGCGCACCACTGGAAAACCGTACTGGTGCTGATGAAGTGTGTTGTCAGTTTGATACCGGTGGCGGCCGTAAAGCGGCCGCGGGGATTAATCAGTTACCGCTCGATGCCAAGCACAAGTTTATCTCGGTTCTGACGGAGTTTTATCGCTGAGCCGGGGTACAACCAGTTACTGTTTTTATCGTTAACACTTAAGTTTTTATCGTTAACTAGAAATTTGTATCAGTTATCAATCGACGAGTGGTGAGCCATTCGTCGTTGTAGAGAAAATCAAGGAATAAAAATGTCACACGCATCAGATCTAATTGCAGAAGATATCGAAGCGTATCTGAAAGTGCATGAAAACAAGGACCTTCTTCGCTTCCTTACCTGTGGTAACGTTGATGATGGTAAATCTACCCTGATCGGTCGCCTGCTGTTTGACAGCAAGCTGATTTATGAAGATCAGATGGCAGCGATTGAAAAAGATTCACAGAAATTCAATACCACCGATGAAGCGTTTGACCTGGCGCTGCTGGTGGATGGTCTGCAGTCAGAACGTGAGCAGGGCATCACTATCGATGTGGCTTACCGTTACTTCTCAACTGACAAGCGTAAGTTCATCATCGCCGATACTCCGGGACACGAGCAGTACACCCGTAACATGGTAACCGGCGCATCAACTTGTGACCTGGCGATCGTGATGGTTGATGCCCGTTACGGCATCCAGACTCAGACTCGTCGTCACAGCTACATCTGTTCTTTGCTGGGTATTAAGCACATCATCGTGGCCATTAACAAAATGGACCTGATGGAGTACAGCCAGGACGTGTATCAGAAAATTAAAGCTGATTACCGTGAAATGGCGAAAAACTTCAACATCGACGATATTCGTTTCGTGCCAATCTCGGCACTGAAAGGTGATAACGTCGTAACGCCAAGCGAAAACATGGACTGGTACCCTGGTGCCACTCTGATGAAGCTGCTGGAAACGGTTAAAATCGATCAGGATAAAGATCTTGAGCACATGCGTTTCCCGGTTCAGTACGTTAACCGTCCTAACCTGAACTTCCGCGGCTTCTGCGGTACGCTGGCATCAGGTGTTGTACGTGTGGGTGATGAAGTGACCGCTCTGCCATCAGGCAAGACTTCACGCATCAAAACCATCTACACTCACGATGGCGAGCTGGAAACGGCGTACCCAGGTCAGGCAATCACGCTAACTCTGGAAAACGAGATTGATGTGTCACGCGGCGATATGCTGGTTCACTCTGGTCATGAGCCAGTGGTGACTAACAAGCTGTCTGCTCACGTGGTATGGATGGACGAGAACCCGCTGCGTACTCAAAAAGAGTACTCATTCAAGTTCGCGACCAAGACGTGTACCGGCCGTATCAGCAACATCGATCACAAGGTGGATGTGAACACGCTGGAACAGCATGAAGAGAACAGTGAATCTCTGGGTCTGAATGAAATCGCGCTGACTTCAGTATCGCTGACTGACAAAGTAGCCGTTGATACTTACAGTGCGCTACCACAAACGGGTGCATTCATTATCATCGACCGTTACACCAACGTTACCGTCGGTGCCGGTATGGTTCACGCGCTGAACGATGGCCAGGATAACGTGCGTCATTACACTCAGGCAGAAAAAGAACTGAACGCGTACGTGCGTAAGCACTACCCTGAATGGGGCTGTGCAGAGATCTAATCTGTAAGCACTCACTATCAGCAAAGCAAAAGGTGGCCAAGGCCACCTTTTTTTATACCTGCGATTTACCCCACCAAACCGCCTCTTTCTTACGGGGACACACACCGTCGTGATGCCTCTTTTTTACGGGGACACACACCGTCGTGGTGTCTCTTTCTTACGAGGACACACACCGTCGTGGTGCCTCTTTCTTACGAGGACACACACCGTTGTAGTGTCTCGTTCTTACGGGGACACACCGTCGTGGTGTCTCTTTCTTACGGGGACACACACCGTTGTGGTGTCTCTTTTCTTACCGTTCTTACGGGGACACACACCGTTGTAGTGTCTCGTTCTTACGGGGACACACACCGTTGTGGTGTCTTTTTCTAACGGGGACACACACCTTTATTACGGTGTGTGTCCTGCTTAGCGAAGTTCAGATCGATGATCAGTCTTGTGGTAAGAAGCGCTGGTAATCGACTTCCATAAACTGCGAGCGCTGGAAGCGGGTCTCTTTCAGTTCCAGCGGTACGGTACAGTCGTAGATAGTTTTGCATGACATACCGCGCGCTTTGATCGACGGGCTCATGTCCGGCATTTGTGACGGGTCGAGTACGTGGGTGGTGACGCCCGGGATCACTATGGTATCGACATCGGCTTGGTGGCGGGTATTGAGCGCCCACAGCACGTCGTTAGAGTCAAAAATATCCACGTCATCTTCAACCAGAATGATGTTCTTCAGCTCCGGGAAGGCACCGAAGGCGACCAGTGCGGCCTGGCGCTGACGACCTTCATCTTTGGCACTCAGTTTCTTGAACTGCATCACCGCCATCAGCTTACCGCCACCGGAAGAGTGGGCGTAGACGTTCAGGACACGGCCCGGCATAGCGCGCTCGGTCATCGACAAGATACTGGCTTCGGTACAGATCCCCGCCAGGCTGACGTGCTCTTCACTGCAGCCGATACAGGTTTGGGTGATTGGGTTGGTGCGCGTCGTGACCGATTTGACTTTGATGACCGGCAGGCTCGGGTTGGCTTCGCCGGTGTAGCCCGGAAACTCCGGCATGGCTTTACCTGTGTGGCTGTTTTGATCTTCCACCACGCGGTAGTCCGGCATGATCTCGCCTTCAATCACGATTTCAGCATGGGCAATGGCTTTGGTATCGACGGTTTTGGCTTGGACCAGTTCAACCGGACGGTTACGGAACGCGCCGGCGATTTCCAGTTCGTTAAAGCCCAGCGGGGTCACTGGTGGCTCAAAGCAGGCGGAAACGTACACTGCCGGATCTAGACCGATATTGACCGTGATGGGAAGAGGTTTGCCCATGGCTTCGGCTTTTTTACGGAACACATCAATATGGCGGCCCGGCGCAAAGAAGATCGACACTTCATCGCGCGACTGAAAACACTGGCGGTGAATGGTGACATTGGTGTCACCGTTTTCCGGATCTTCGGCGTACACCAGACCGAGCGTGACGTAAGGGCCGGCATCTTCCACTGTGTTGGTCGGCGCCGGGATCAATTTGCGGATATCGAAGTCCGGATCATCGGCGTAGTGTACCACTTCCTGGCACGGCGCTTGATCGACCAGGATCGGTTTGATCGGATTATTGGCGGCCTGCATCATGGCATGACCGAGATGCTCCGGTTCATGACCGAGCAGCAGGGCGGTACGTGCGCGGCTGGCCAGTACGCCAATCGCAACCGGTGATTTCTCAAAGTCTTTGATGTTATTAAATAGCATCATCGGGCCTTCTTTGGTCGGGCGCATAGTCGTGCCGGCCGCGCCGATATGGCGATAGACGCCGGACAGCTCACCGACCGGATCGACTTCGATATCGGTTTCCAGCAGCTGGCCTTCATATTCGGAGAGAAATTGAATCGCGGAGCGCAGGTCGGTGATCTCTTCCCGGGCGCGTTGGTAATCTTCAGGGCGGTATTTTTTCATCTTGTCTCCTCGCAACTGTTGTGTGCTGCGACTTCAGGTTTAACGCACAATGGCGGGTAGCGGCTTTGAGGCGTGCAAGGCAATCACGGGCGTGCGTCGGCCCAGCATGAACGCTGTGCGTGACGGGCGTGATTTGTCGGGTTTGTCAAAGCGGGTGATACGCCGTTAGTGCGCGGGGTGGTGCTGTGAACGGGTCGCAGAGCGTGCAACCCGTTATCTGCAGCCCAGTATAGAGATTGAGCACAAGTTATCCATAACCTAAAATGAATGTGAAATATTACGTTTTGGAATGTTTATGAAGCAGGTTAAACCGCTTAATCAGATCAATATGAATCTGTTGATCCCGCTCAACGCCTTGCTGGAGTACAAAAGTGTTACTGCGGCAGCAGAATCGCTCGGCATTGCCCAGCCGACCATGAGTAAGCATCTCGCCCAGTTACGCCGCTTACTCAACGACCAGCTGCTGGTGAGGGTCGGGTCGCACATGCAGCTCACTCCAACGGCGCTTGAGATCCAGTCGAGTCTGACGCTGGTGCTGGACGGGCTGAATGATATTTTCGCCGCCAGTTATGATCCGGATAAGGATAAGCGCGAGTTTATTATTGCCTGCCCGGATTATGTCAGTGCCTACATTCTGCCGGATGTGATCCGGCCCTATCTGGCTGATGAGTCGCAGGTGTCGTTTCATGTTATCAACTGGGATGTGCAGGCGCGCAGCCTGCTGCTGGAAGGATTGATCGACTTTGTGATCACCATAGATGAGGATTTTGCGCCCAACTTTATTCGCAAAGTGATCGATAAAGATCACTGGGTGATGGTGATGAGAGCGGATCATCCGCTGGCTAATCAGGTTGAGATCAGCATGGATCAGTTACTCGCCCAGCCGTTTGTGCAGACCGTGACCGGTGGCGGCAGCTCGAAACAGATTGACCGCTATTTCAGTCAGCGCCGTCTGAAACGCAATATCAAACTCACCACTCAGGGCTATATCCCGACCTTCAGTGCCATTCGCAGCAGCGACATGATCTCTGTGGTGCCGCAGCATCTGGCGACATACATGGCGCAGGACTTCGGCCTGGTGGTGCGGGTGCTGCCGTTTCGGGTCGCGCAGTCACAACATTCGGTCTACTGGCACGAAAAGTTCAATAATGACAGTGCGCACCGTTGGTTTCGCGACCACATCATCAGCGAAATTATCACGCACCCGCGCCACCGCAGCGGCTAAGCCTGCAGAGAAAAGAGTAAGCAGAAAGAAAAAATAAGCAGGACACACGCCGTTACGGTGCCTCTTTGTTACGAGGACACACACCTTTAATTGCGGTGTGTGTCCTCGTAAGAGATGCGCCTTTAGTTACGGTGTGTGTCCTGTTAAAAGACATCCTGTTAAAAGACAGCGAGGTTGTGCGGGCAGCCAGATTACTGCTGATGGTAATTGAGGTACTGCTCAGCTTCGGCGCTGCCCATATAACGCGCCAGCGTGCGCTGCGGCACGTTGCGCAGGTCGACCACAATCAGGCCGTCGAGGGCATCGTTAAAGTCCGGGTCGATGTTAAAGCTGACCAGTTTACCGTTCAGGCCGAGATACTGGCGCAGCAGCACCGGGACCCCTTTGCCTTCATCGATACGCGCAATCACCCGCGACAGCAGCTGTAGATCGGCCAGTGAAGTGAGCAGACTGGCGTTCCACAGGTTGTGTCCGATCGGCAGCGGGTTGGTGGCTTCGACCAGATCCGCCTGCGCTTTGTCGTAGTAGTGCAGAGTCATGGTATCGGCCAGCAGGCGGCGCGCCTGATCGCTGTAATCATTGCTGATACTGACCGGCCCGAAACAGATGAGTGTACTGTGGGTTGCGGCTGACGTAAGTGGCGATGCCTTTCCACAGCAGCAACAGCGGTGCCATGCTTTTCTGATAGTAGGCGTCGATCACCGAGCGGCCCATTTCAATCGCATTGCCCATGTTGTGCAAAAAGCGCGGATCGTAATGGAACAGAGTGCTGGAGTAGAGTCCGTCGATACCGCGCTGTGCCAGAATTTGATCCACCAGGCCGAGACGGTAAGCGCCGACCAGCGCCTGACGCTCACGATCCCAGATAAACAGATGCAGGTAGTCGCGATCAAACTCATCGATATCGAGCGCCAGTCCGGTGCCTTCGCCGACCTGACGGAAGTTGATTTCTCGTACCCGGCCAATCTCGTGCATGATGGCCGGAATGTTTTCGGCCCGGGTGCAGTAGACGTCAAATTCGTTGTGGCGCAGCAGATGGTCGGAGAAGGAGAGTCGCGCTAAGTCCTGGCGCAGATCATCCGTTGGCAGACGGCTGTCGATTGGCTGCAGCGCGCTGTCCTGGGTCGCCTTATTACGCGTGATGGTGTGCTGGCTGTGCAGCAGGTAGGTGTTAAGGCGCAGGTAATTGACCAGTTGCTGGTCGCACAGATCGTGAATCTCTTTGTAGTGAATGGTTTCACCAATCGCGATTGAAATGCAGCTCTGTTTTTTATTGAGCAGCTCGCGCCCCAGCATCAGGGTGCGCAGCAGCGGATGGATCTTGCCGGCCATGTAAAAGCGTTTCGAATTATGGCCGTCGATAAACACCGGCACCGTTTTGGCTTTGTGTTTTTTGATCAGGCGGCTGACCGAGTGACTCCACTCTTTGTCTTCCAGGCGGCGCTGTTTGCGATCGACCAGTTGCGACACTTCACCGGCCGGGAAAATCAGCAGTAAACCACCTTGCTCAAGGTGTTTATGTGCCTGACGCATCGCGAGCAGATTGGCTTTGGCCGATTTCTCCGTTTCAAACACATCGACGCCGATAAACAGTGAGTCGAGTTCCGGTACGGTTTTGAGGTAGTGGTTGGCGAGGATCTTGATGTCAGAGCGGCGGGTCAGCAGCATTTCGGCCAGGATCACGCCCTCGACGCAGCCGAGCGGGTGGTTGGCAACCACGACCGTGGCGCCACTTTGCGGCACATGACCTAGCGAGCCTTTATTGAGCTGATAGTCGATGCCGAGAATTTCGAGGGTAAAGCGCAGGAACTGCGCGGTATCACAGCCGGCCGGGCGCTGGGCGTAGAATTTATCCAGCTGGCTTAATCCGGTCGCCCATTCTGCCAGGTGTTCGCCAAGGCCAAACGGGGTTTTACGCGGTAATTTGAAGGGGCTGGTGGATAGCATAACGTCCTCACAATCCTATGTGTTGACGTTATGCTAGTCAGCCTGTGTGTCAGATTCGCGGCGCTTTAATGAGGCTTTAATGGCGGTTTGATTGCAATTTAGTGACTCGATTACAAATTGGTGACTTGATTACAACTTAGTAACTTGAATACAACTTAGTGACGCCGGCTGGTGCTGTTGTCACTAAGTTATTGATTCCATCAAGTGCTCAAGTGCCGCGTACTACGGTAGCCGTTATTGTCGACGTTAGTGTTGAAACAGCAGGGTCAGGCTGACCGGCACACTGTCCGACAAACTCAGCCCGCCGACGGTTTCTGACAGGGCGCTCAGGTTGGCGGCCGGAATCGAGAAGTCCGCGGCGTTGATGATGACCGGAGCGCTGGAGCTGACCATCACCTTGCCATCGGATGGCATGATCACCACCGGGAAATCGACCATTTTACTCTGCCCGTACAGGGTGACCTGGGCCGGAATGGTCGTGCTGGTGGCTGCCCCGGACAGCAGTTTGCTGTCGACCATGCCACTGACCATGACCTGCGGGTATTTCATGCTTTCAAAGTAGATCTCGTTGAGGCGGCTATCACGAGTCGGCACGCCGGTACTGATGCCTTTCAGGTCGATATTGACTGAGAACTTACCCTCTTCGCTCAGTTGTCCGCTCAGGGTACGTATGCTGGCCGGCTCAACAATATACTGCTTTTTGATGGTGGCGAAGCTGACCGACGAGAGGTCTGAATTGAGCATGTAATCGCCTGCGGCGAGCGTCGGCAGAGAGAATGCGCTGAGTACCAGACAGAGGGAAGAGCTGATTTTGTTCATTATGCTAACCTTGTTCAGGAGAGGATTAGCCATAAGCGTAGTCGGTTAATTCACGGGATGACAAATATTGACGCGATGGTCGCTGATCATCAGATGACAGATGTTCACCGGACGGCAGCCATTGAGCGGATGACCAAGAAACATTGAGCGGATGAAAAAGAAAACGACCACGCGCCGTTGGTACTTTTTTAACCTGGTTTCGTCACGGCACAGTGGCCTGCATCGCTTGCCGCGCTGGTTGTGTCTTTAGTCAGGCGCGCCAGAAAAGTACAAAACGTGATCTGCTACACAACTTTCCTATTGGCGTGCCTATACTAAAATGTCTTTTATCAATAACAACAAGAAAGCAAAACTATGAATATTTTATTTCGTAATCTATTGATAGTCATAATGTCTATTCTGTTTGTTCCTGCCAGTTACAGTCAGAGCCTGGTTGACGGTGTCAGCATCGGGGCCGGTTATTCGTTTGATGACGACCTGCTGGGGCGCATCGGGCTGCAGCACGATCTCGATTACCGCTGGCTGGAGAGTGACAGCGGCCACCTCGCCGTGTACTGGGATGCCTCCTATAACCGCTGGTTTCTGCGCGACGATGATGATTTCAGTATCATCGCGCTGACGCCGGTCCTCTATTATCAGTTCACTCAACCGCTGCTCGGCGGCGTCCCTGTGGTTGAGTTGGGGATCGGGGTGAGTTACATCAGCGACCGTTATGTCAATGATCGTGATATGGGCGGCCACTTTCAGTTTGAGGACCGGATCGCGGCCGGGCTTAAATATGACGCGGTTTATCTCGCCCTGATGTATGTCCATTACTCGAACGGCGGGCTGTATGATGAGAATGCCGGCTACAACACCGCACTGATCAATATACAGTATTCTTGGTAAGGCGGGCGATCTCAATTAAGCACACCGACGGCGCTGAGACCATAGCCGAGAGTCGCTCTCGTCTAGGGTTAAATTAATATCCCCACACGACGTTCATCGTGCGGGGGCTGGTTATTTTTGACTAGCTTTTATCAAGGTGATGTTCGGCGTCGGAGCGCCGTCCGGGAAGTAGTAGCTGACATGAGCTGGCTGGTTATAACCGACGTTTCTGTACCACCACGTTCATGCGATACATAGGATCATGCATCAAGGTGTAGTTTTTGTGCTCGGTTTCAATCCAGGTCGAGATCAGCAGCAGTTCAGTGTTGTCTACATTAGGGAAAATAACCTCTTCGCGCCAGTCACCTAAAATATCGGCCACCAGGTTAGCGTCATTTTTTGAGTCATGCACGGTGGCTGCGCCATAGTACCAGCCGGTCAGTAAGCGGGTTGAGCCGCTGATATTGGATCCTGAACGCATTTCTTGCTGTACATCACCATCAAAATAGATCGGTTGGTTATAGGAGTTGTAGTCAGTATCCAGGCTGTTGCCTTCGGCATCAAAGGTGCCAAGACCAACGGCCGCAACTTCAGAACCGCGATAGTCGGCGGTGACATCAGCCGCCCACGCGCGCCCGACATCATCGGAGCTCAGCACTTCCCACAAAATCTCACCGGTTGCGGCATCGCGCATGTCAATGCCGTAGGTACTGTTCTCGTGTGGTTGGAAGAACTCCAACCCGTCACGATCTGGTATCAGGTCGCCAATGGCATGCGCATCGCCATGGCCGCGTTGTGTGGTATACAAGCCGCTACCATCGTTATCGATCGCCATTGCACCGTAGGTCAGTTCGTCAGAGCCATCATTGTCGACATCGCCGACCGCCACGCTGTGGTTACCCTGGCCGGCGTAACCTTCGTTCCCTTCATCATCTGAGTCAAACTTCCACACCGTGGTTAAACTGTTGGCACCATCCCACTTGTAAGCGGCCATACCGATTCGGCTGTAAATCCCCCGGGCAAACACCAGCAGCGGACCTTGCTCGGCATCATATAGCACAGCGGCTTTTTTCGATGCTGAGCGTTTACCGTAATCGTCGCCCCAAGTTGCTTCCATATCCTCAGTTGCTCCAATCGCTGGCCAGTAATTGACGGTCGCCATTTCTTTACCGGTTTCGCCGTTGAACAAGGTGATATAGGATGGGTCACTCATCATGTGACCTGAGGTTCGCTCAATAACTAAGGTGTCATCGTCATCGGCGGCGGGCCCCTGGCTCAAATAACTACCGGTACCATCAATGGTACCCGGGCCGGTTGTCATGGCGACTTCGGCTTTGCCATCCTCATTGAGGTCGTACACCATGATGTTGAGGATTTGCTTGGTGGTATTTGGACCGCAGTCAATACGCCATAGGCTGTTGCCGTCCAAATCAATCGCTTCAACATAGGAGTGCAGGCCTGAGCTTGGTTCCCATTCAAAAATTAATTCATACTGACCGTCACCGTCCAGGTCGCCGACACTCATGTCACCCGGGGTATATGTGATGTCATCATTCTGCGGGGCTTCCGGCAGTGGGATGCGTTTGAAGGGAACCTTAGACTTGGTTGGGCTCAAATAAGGTGATTGCAGTTCCCAGACCGACACCGAATTAGAGACTTCATTACCGGTGCTCAAGACGGTTTCGACGCTGTAGGTATCAGAGGCAGAGCCGTCTTCATCCAGATAATTGGTCGATGTGGTGATCGGCGTAGTGTTGATTTGCTCGCCATTGCGGTACAGATTGAAACCGATATCACGGTTATCAGCGCCCAGCATTCGCCAAGACAAATAGACGCCATCGGAGCGCTCCAAAGCCACCAAACCACGGTCGAGGTATTCCATTGGTCGCGTGTTATCGTCGGATTTTGCATGTAAGGGTGCCATGGAGCCCAATAAGCCTAATGTACAGCTCAATGCTAACTGGCTAAGCTTGCTGCGTTGCTTCAGTTTTATGTTTTTACTTTTCATATATTTCTCTATCGAAAATCGATAAAGAAAATATACAGATACCATGCGTCATATTGTAAAACTTGATGCATTTAAAGGGAGCGATGTAACAGATTACAAAAGATCTCTAATAAGTGTGTTGACCTATTACTTTTGGTATTTTTTTTCATGGGTGAGCTTTAAGGAGAAAGCTTTTAAGGGGGACACACACCGTGGAATGAGGGCTTTTTAAGGCGGACACACGCTCTAAGGAAAGTCTGAAGCGGACACACAACATGAACGGAATTCTGATTTGATTGACTTTAATGGTTATACCCGGCAGCTTGAGCAGTTCGATTACTCACAATATGCTGCGGTGAAAACTCGTGAGGGGAAGGTCGCGGGTTTGAGCTTTTGTTTATATCAGCAAAGCGATGTGCCTTCAGAGGTGTTCATCATTTACCATGGCGGTGGCGTTTCACCGCAACGCGGGTTACCCCGTGCTGGCTTACCAGTTGTGCGCCGACCCTTATGTTGCGGTCTGTCTGGTCGATATTCGCGGGCATGGTCAATCTGATGGTCAGCGGGGAAGCGTTGCCCGGCCTGATCTCATTTGGCAGGATGTGGATACGATTATGGGGGAGATGGAGCGGTACTTTCCTGACGCGCGGCGGCATCTTGTCGGGCACTCCAGCGGGGCTGGTATGCTGATAAATTATTGTACCCGTTACGATTATCAGCACTCAGCTGACAGTCTGATTCTTGTGGCGCCTGAGTTTGGCCCGTTTGCCGGAATAGCGCGTCCGATTGGAGAGAGGCAGCGCTTCGCTCAGGTGCGCCAGTGGCCGTTCATTGTTAATGCGATGAGCGCGGGCTACCTGTTGGGTGAATGCTGGGCTGTAAAACTGCATTTTTCGGATCAAGTATTAAGCTCTTCACCTGGTTTTGTTTCTCGTTATAGCGTCAACATGGCTAATGCTCTGACACCGCGCGATCCCAAGAAACAGTTATCGTCGTTATCAGTCCCAACCTTGTTGCTGTTTGCTCAGCACGATGAGCTGTTTGATCGTCAGGCTATGTGCGATTTTGCAAATCAACACGGGAATGACTTGTTGCAAAGTCAAGAGATGCCAGGTGCAACACACCTCGCCTGTGTGTTTGATGCCCACCATTACATGGCTCCATTCATCGCCGGTTTATCGCCATGTTAGTAGTGTTAGCCCGTTTGTTAGCAGCGTGTTAGCCGGAGCATGTTAGCCGGACACACACCGTTAATGGATGAATCTTTAAACAGGACACACACCATTATTTCAGTGTGACTGATGGTGTGTGTCCTCTTTATTTTCCCGTATTAGCGGACATTTTCTAATACTTTATAAACAGTGAAGTTGCAGCTGTTACGATATCCGGGCTGCAGTTTTTATTTGTGCGTTTGCGCTTTATGCTCTGTGGGCCAGACTCGTCATATCACCCATAAATGACATGACCTATGACGACAGCACGATCTCAATTGATTTGCCCTGACATCACGCCTTATTATCACTGCGTTTCCCGCTGCGTACGCCGCTCGTATTTATGTGGTGAGGATTCTCATACCGGTCAGTCTTATCAACATCGTCGCGCTTGGGTGGAAGAGCGCATTTTAACTCTGGCGACCATTTACTGTATTGAGATCTGCGCTTATGCAGTGATGAGTAATCACTATCACTTGGTGGCCTTTATCGACATGACCGGAGCGGCTGCGCTTTCCGATTCAGACGTCATTGAACGCTGGGGGATAGAACACTGTTTACCCAAGCTTATTCAGCGTTACCAATCAGGTCAAAAGTTAGCTGACGCTGAATGGCAAAAGTGCCGGGAAATTATCGAAGTTTGGCGCACTCGTCTGTGCTCACTCAGCTGGTTTATGAAAGAGTTAAATTACCAGATAGCTAGGCAGGCGAATCAAGAAGATCAGTGTACCGGACGGTTCTGGGAAGGGCGGTTTAAGTCTCAGGCGCTGTTGGATGACAAAGCTCTGCTGGCAGCCATGGCGTACACTGACCTCAACCCTGTACGGGCGAAAGTCGCGGATACGCCCGAGCAGTCTGACCATACTTCGGTAAAAGCGCGCCTGATTGCTCTGGATAGAGGTAAAACCTCTGCGCATGCTTTGCTGGATTTTATCGGTTATCACAGCCTGGAAAACACGCGTGGTATCCCGTTCCGATTGATGGATTACCTGGAGTTGCTTGATTGGCTGGGACGGCAGATGAGAGAAGGCAAACGTGGGGTTATCGATGCAAGATCACCGGGCATTCTGCAGCGCTTATCACTGGTGCAGAAAGAGTGTTTAACGCTTTGCTCTGAACTTGAGAAGAAGCCGAGAGCCTGGGTTGGTTCGCAGCGTCACCTCATGCATGCTAAATCGCAGTTAAATCGTCAGCGTATGCTGGGAATCGTCATTTCTTAGTTATTTAAAACCGGGTACACATCCGTTTCTGCTGTATTTATTCATTTCCTCTCTGAGACTCCTTGAAACATATTCTTCATCAGCATTCATTTGTTTGTACTCCTTCTGATAGCGAAGGACACCACACTTTTGGTTTTTCGGCTTAAGGTGTGTGTCCTGTTCAGCCTAATGGGTGAATCTTTAACGAGGACACACACCGCTATATTTACGGTGTGTGTCCTGTTCAGACCCTCCTGTTCAGACCCATGCTGTTCAGCCTCTTTTGCCCGCTCGTCTGCGCAGCGCAGCAATACAGCCCAACACTGCCAGCAGGAGAAATTCCGGCCCGCTAAGAGCGCTGCCTGAGTAGCCTTTGCTGTGTACTATTTGCACTTTTTCCGGCTGCTGTTTGACTTTATCTTTGAATGAAGCGAGCTGGATATCGAGATTCTGGATCATCATATCGGTTGCTTCGGCAAAGCTTTTACGGCTGTCTTTACGCAGTGATTCACTCAGGTTAACCGGGGTGGCGCTGCTTTTTACCTGGCTGGTACCCGGCGCGCGAAACAGCATATTCTGACTTCTCACATCGAACACGGCGGTGTCGAGCATGGTGCTGGTGTCGTTCTTCTCGCCAGCCACGAAATAGCCGCCAATCAAGGTCCAGTAGGTGAGTGACAGTAAGCCTTCATCGGTAAACTGCACCTGGTCATAGGAAACCAGAGCAATCACATCGGTGCCGTACATGGTCTGAATCTGGCCCAGGTTGGCAAAACTGCCGTGCGGGGTAAGGTAGGCGGGAGGGATCACCGTGATCTCATTGATGTAGTCGTAGCGGCGAAAATGGCGGGCAACTTTTTCCAGCAGATCCACTTTTTCCGCATCCGTCAGTGTGCTGGCCGACAAAGAACCTGCCCAGAAATTAGAGCCACTGGCGTAAGCGCTCTGGTCGGGCACAAACGCTATTCCGACGTTAATTGGCAGCGTTAACACCGGCACCGCCGGTTCAACAATGGTTTCAGCGCCCTTGGGATAGAGATAATCGACCACGCTGCTGCGTGCACGGCTTTGCTGACTGGCGCATCCGCTGATAAGCGAACATACGATAAATGACATCATAGCAATGAGTTGGATTTGGCGACGTTTCATGGACCACCTCTGCCTTCACAAGGTTACTGCCTGTATGGCGATGCTGCTTTACTTCATCAGTATAGATTTGATTGGGGCTGGCATGAGTGGGATGTTGAGCCAAAGATAAGTACAGGGTCAGTTGTATTGTACAGGAAGGTGCGTGTCCTGTTCGGATGTGTTAGCAGGACACACACTTTCATCAGTCGTCAAAATTTACGGTGTGTGTCCCACTAAAAATCAGATTGGTGTCCCAGCTTCGTCGATATCCACAATCTCGGTTTCTAAGCTGGCTTCGCTGAGCCAGCGCTGGATGGTTGGGCTGGCGAGGACGTGGTCACGGTATTGAGCGGCGCCGGGCGACAGCTCGATACCATAGGTTTTAAAGCGCAGCGCGACCGGGGCAAACATCGCATCGGCAATTGACCACTCGCCAAACAGCCATTGGCCCGGATAGCGCGCCATCTGCTCGCACCATAATGCGTCAATACGGGCGATATCCTGCTGCGCCCCGTCGCTTAATTCTATATGACGGCGCGCGCGGCAGTTCATCGGCATTTCGTTACGCAGGGCATTGAACCCTGAGTGCATTTCGCAGCTGATGGCCCGGGCTTTGGCTTTGTCGGCTTTATCCGCCGGCCAGGCTTGGCCGCTCAGATAGTTGTCATTGACGTACTCAAGAATGGCCAGCGAATCCCACACCACTATGTCACCATCCTGCAGCGCCGGGACTTTGCCTGTCGGCGTAATGGCTTGCAGCGTGGCATAAAACTCCGGCGTGCAGAGTTGTAGTTTACGGCTCTCGACCGGCAGCTGGTAATGGGCGAAAATCAGCCAGGCTCTGAGTGACCACGTTGAGTAGTTTTGATTGGCGATATAAAGTTGCATACATAACTCCTTGTCTTGTCTGTTGCTCAGCATAGAAAAACAATCGCAGCCTGACTAACGGATTGTTTGGATAATAACCATTAATAAAAGCGATGGATGAGTATGGATATTGATTCGTTACGCAGTTTTCTGGCCTTTGTTGACACCGGCAGTTTTACCCGCGCCGCCAAGCAAATAGCCCGCACCCAATCGGCGTTCAGTGCGCAGATGCGCAAGCTGGAGCAGGAAATCGGCAGTGAACTGTTTGTCAAAGAGGGACGAAATCTGGCGCTGAGCGAAGCCGGTATCCGGCTGGTGAACCATGCGCATGAGCTGTTAGAGCGCCACAATAAGGCGCTGCTGGAGCTGAAAAAGTTTCAGCACAAACAGCCGCTGCGCCTCGGCTGTCCGGAAGACTATAACGATCAGGTATTGCCGAAATTAATGCAGGCGTTACTGGCGGCCAAACCGACCTGTTCAATCCAGGTGTTTAATGAACCGAGTGTCGTGCTGCGCCAATGGTTGGATGAGGGCAAATTAGATGCCGCGATTGTGACCCGTTCTGCCAACAGTGAAGAAGGCTATTGGATCACCAGTGACCAGGGCGTGTGGATCTGCGCGCAGCCGGATGCTGAGACTGTTCAGCGTTCGCCGTTGCCGCTGGCCCTGTTTCAGACCGACTGCCGTTATCATTCGGCTGCCATCGACAGCCTGACTAAGCGCGGTGTGCCGTTTCACTTAGTAGCGTGCTGTAACACCTCATCGGCGCAGCGGGCGATTGTCCGTCAGGGGCTGGCAGTGGGCGCGATGGGGCGGCTCAGTGTCACTGACGATTTAACCATCCTCAGTGATTTTCCGCCGCTGCCGGCGGTCGATATCGTGTTGCTGGTGGCCGCTAAATCCCATCCGCTGCTGCCGCGTCAGTTTCTGAGTGACATCGGTGAGCTGTTTACTGCGCCGCAGGCGGAGCAGTCGTCAGAGTAAATTATATCTCCGGCTGCGTGTGTTGCAGGCGGTAGGGCAGGTAAGTGGCGAGCTCGGCCATACGAGCCTCGACCAGTCGCTGCTCCTCTTTGACGAAGCGCGCGATGGCCGGACGAAACGTGGCGGACTCAATCCAGTGCGCGGACCAGGTTGCGGTCGGCTCAAAGCCGCGCTGAATCTTATGCTCGCCCTGTGCGCCCGGGTCAAAATGCGCGATCTGATGGCGGATGCAGTAATCAATGCCCTGATAGTAGCAGGCTTCAAAGTGCAGCCGGTCGAACTCCTCGCTGCAGCCCCAGTAGCGGCCATACAGGGTGTGACTGTCTTTAAAGAACCAGGCACCGGCGACGGGCTGCTGCTGATGGTAGGCCTGAATCAATACGATATGCTGCGGCATACGCTGGCGCAGGCTCTCGAAAAAATCCTGATTGAGGTGCGGATAACGGCCGCGTTTGAGATAAGTCAGCTGGTAGAACTCAAAAAAGACCGCCACGTCGTCATCGCTTAACTGCGCGCCTTCAATGACTCGAAGCTCAATCTCTTGCTCTGTCACTTTCTCGCGCTCTTTACGCAGGTTTTTACGTTTGCGTGAAGTCAGGGTCGCAAGGAAATCCTCAAAGTGCTGATAGCCGCGGTTATACCAGTGATACTGGCAGTCCATCCGCACCGAGAGCGGCTTGAACTGTTGGATATGCTGCGCTTCAACAAACAGGCCATGCCAGCCGGAAAACTGATGCTCGGCGCACAGCTGACGCACCGCGCTCAGCATCGGCTGCAGAGCGTCGTCATAGCTGATGACATCGGCACGATACAGCAGGCGCGGGCCACTGACCGGCGTAAACGGAATCGCGCTCACCAGCTTGGGAAAATACTCTTCACCGGCCTCTTGGTAGGCTTCCTGCCATGACCAGTCAAACACGTACTCGCCCCAGGAGTGACTTTTCAGATACATCGGCATCGCCGCCAGTATGGTGCCATGCTCATCTTCCAGCGTCAGGTGGAGCGGATGCCAGCCACTGTCATCACTGACACAGCCACTCTGTTCTAACGCGCTCAGGTAGGCATAAGATAGAAACGGATAGTCACAGCAGCGTAGCGCGTCCCACTCAGGCTGCGCAATGTCGGTCAGTTGTTGGTGAACTTTGATGAGGGCCATGGTGAGCGTCCAAGCAGTAAACAGGCGTGAGTTATCCTAGCAGAAACCCTTAGCAGGACAAACCGTGAGCAGTAAACCGTTAGCAGGACACACGCATTAAGTCGTTGTCGCATCAAATCGTTCAAGGCGTTTTTAATGGGTATTTTCCTCTGTGTACAGCTCTGAAAGCTTTTGGATTATAGGTAACCATCCTTGCCTGGTTTTCTGTGATTTTAATTATTTTCATTTAAATACAGTTATTTATGATGTACAGCTTTTTTATGCTCAGTTTGATGAGCTTTTGGAACATAGGTGACCTTACCGTTATTTGCCAGCTTGTGCCCAGTCAGCGAAGTAACTGACCAGATAGTCGATCGCCAGACGGGCGCGTAACGGCAGAAAGCGCTGGTTCTGATACACAATCCAGCTGCTGTTGCCTGGCCCCCAGAAGTCTTGCAGGATCGGAAGCAGCGTGCCGGATTCTATACCTTTGGCCAGGCTGCTTTTGGGCATATAGGCGATGCCGAGCCCCTGTTTCGCAGGCAGCAATGGCCGCGTTGGAATTGTTACTTTTCCAGCGCCCGTGCACTCGCACGCTGAGAGGTTTGTTGTCGTTGGCAAATTGCCAGTGATCGTTATTGGTAATGATGCAGCTATGTTGTTTGAGTTGATTTGGATGGGACGGCTCACCAAAGCGGTGTAAATAGTCACGGCTGGCGACCGCGGCCATCGGGCGGTCAACCAGCTTTCTGGCAACCAGGCCCGAGTCTTTGAGCGCGCCGTAGCGAATCGCGAAGTCGATGCCATCTTCAATAAAATTGACCATGCGCGAGTTAAAATCCATCTCGATGGTGAGCTCTGGATATTGCTGGGCAAACTGCATCAGGGCTGGGGCGACGTGCTCTTCGGCAAACGCGCCGGCAGCGCTGACACGCAGAGTGCCGCTTAGAGTGATTTGCTGTGAGTTTAAGCCTTCATTGGCCTGCTCCAGCCCGGTCACCAGCTCTCGGCATTGCGAGTAATACAACTGACCAGCGTCGGTTAAATTGACCAGCCGGGTCGAGCGGGCAAACAAGGCCACCCCCAGGCGATCTTCCAACCGCGATACCTGGCGGCTGACGTGACTGGTGCTGCAACTGAGCTGTTTAGCGGCCGCCGAAAAGCCCTGACTTTCCGCCACGGCGACAAATTCTATGATGCCATCAAAACTGTTCATAACCTTCTATCTTTGCTATTTAGCAATAATCTTTTGTTGATTAACGGTATTATCATTGAAATGTTTTTTAATTAGTATCTTTTCTGTACTCAATCATGCAGGAGACAGCAATGAAGAAGATTCTAATTCCGGTAACTAATCATGCCACATTGGGCGATACCGACCAGGCGAACGGTACTTACTCACCAGAGATCACGCACGTCATCCATGAGCTGACCACGGCCGGGTTTGAGTATGACATTGCGTCGATTGAAGGTGGCAAAGCGCCGCTGTATGGCACTGACATCGAAGGTGATGAAGTCAACAGCCGAGTACTGGCGGATGATGATTTTCAAAACCGAATCAACAACACCATCCCGGTCTCGCAAATAAATATTGACGACTATGTCGCGGTATTTTATCCGGGCGGCTTCGGCTTGCTGTCTGATCTGGCCACCAACACCAGCTTTGCGCAACTGGCGGCTAAACACTATGAAGGCGGCGGTACGATAGCGGCTGTCTGTCATGGCCCGGCGGCACTGCTGCCGATTACCCTGAGCAACGGTGAAAGCTTACTGGCGACAAAATCGGTTACCGGTTTCACCCGCGAAGAAGAGATTGATTTTGGCACTATCGAACACATTCCGTTCTTGCTGGAAGAGTCACTGACCCGCAAAGCGGCGCGTTTCAGCAAAGTGCAGCCTTGGCAGGAGTTCGTGATTGTGGATGAGCGACTGATTACCGGGCAAAACCCGACCAGCGCACATGGCGTCGGCAAAGCATTGGTCTCTGCGCTGTCTTAAGTGATGACCGCTAAGGTTTAATCGCTTTAATTGCCAATCGCTAATAGCTCACTGAATGTGGGCTATTTTTGTTTCTGAGCGATGCTCAGTTAACGGGGAAGTTAACGGGGACACACACCTTATCGGTACTAATAATTAAAGAGGACACACACTTTTTCAGTAAGGTGTGTGTCCTTTTTGTTTGTGTCTATAATTGTTAAAAAATCAGTTAACAATAACGTTATCAATACGGCCACGGTGAAGGTATCTATGCGCAATATTAAAATCGGAACACTACTGTTGGGTGGTTTTATTATTCCCATCATCGCTCTTATCGGACTGGTGTGGTTGTCCATTACTGAAATGGGCACGATTAACAGCCAATCGACGATTATCTCTACCAACTGGCTGCCGTCGGTGCAGTTAGTGGAACGGGTAAATACCCAGACTTCTGATCTGAGAAACAGAGAATCTGTCCATATTATTTCTACCAACGCGACTCAAATCGCGTCTGCCACTCAAGCGATTGAGGACTCCAAAGCTGAAATACAAAAGACCCTCTCTGAGTATGAACAACTGGTGTCCAGTGACGAAGAAAAGCGCCTGCTGCAGGAGTTTAAGCAGAAATATAACGACTATTTAGTGATTCAACGCAATCTGCTGGCACTGTCGGAGCAAAATAAAAATGAAGAAGCTAAGGCCTTGTATCTGGGGCAGTCACGCGACGCTTACCGGGCTTATTCAGAGGTGCTGACCCGACTTTCAGACCTGAATGAAGCTTCGGCAAATCAAGCCAGTGAGTACGGCGATGTCATCTACGAAGAAGCAATTGAAATGATGCTGGCGGTGGTGGTTGTCGTGACGATTGTGGTTATTGCCACCGGCTTGGTTATCTCTAAAAATCTGACCAGTTCAATCAGCCTGGTACAGGATGCGATGGGCAAAATGGCGCAAGGGAACCTGACGGTTCGTATTGAACAGTTAGGTAACAATGAGTTGGGGATTCTGGCGGACAGTTACAATCAAGCCGCCAGCAAACTGTCGCAGTTGATGAGCAAATTGATTGCGGTTGCCGATAACGTCGCGCTGTCGTCAGAAACTCTGGCATCGACCATGAACCAAGCCGATGCCAACTCGCAAAATATGCTGTCTCAGGTTGAGCAGATCGCGACCGCATTGACGGAGATGTCGAGTACCGCACTGGAAATGAGCCAGAAACGCCGCTAACGCAGAAACGGCAGCCGGTGAGGCGATAGCTTATGTCGAAGTCGGTAATAAATCGCTGATTGAGTCGAATAAAATATCCCTCAAGATCGGCGACTCGTTGGGTGAGGCGACCAGTCTGGTGAATCAGCTCAAAGAGTACTCGACCGATATCGGTGAAGTGATTGATGTGATTAACAGCATCTCAGAGCAGACTAATTTGCTGGCCCTGAACGCGGCGATCGAGGCGGCGCGGGCCGGTGAAGCGGGGCGCGGCTTTGCGGTGGTGGCCGATGAAGTACGTTCACTGGCAGCCAAAACCCAGCAGTCGACCATAGACATTCAGGAAATTATCACCAAGTTGCAGTCACAAGCGGAAAAAGCCGATCAGTTTATGCAGTCCAACAGCAAGCTGATTGATGATTCGCAGCAAATCGCACATACCGTGCAGGAAGCGTTCAAGAAAATTACCGAATCGGTGACCACTATTTCTGACGTCAACACGCTGGTGGCGACGGCGGCAAGTGAGCAATCGAGCGTAACTGAAGATATCTCCAACAACATCGCTTCGACGGTCGACATCGTCAACCAGAACGTTGCAGGTATCGCCGAAAGTACCAATGCAAGCCGCTCACTGGCGCGTGAATCAGAAAACCAGAAAGGGCTGCTGAATGTGTTTGTGATTGGTTAAGCGCAAACCGTTGATATCACTTCACGTCAACCCGATGACTGACATCCGGCAGGTATTCATATCGGGTCCCTGACGGATGTCAAAAGCAGGACACGCGCTGTTTGCTCTTGTTTCGCATAAGGAGCGCTTAAAGTGTGTGTCCTCTTTACTCTTGCGCTGTTTATTGTTGCTGATGTGAGAGCCAAACGAGAGGCTCAGTGACCGGTTTTGCGGGCTAAATGAGGTTAAAATCCAGCAAACAGCATTAAAATGAGCAAATTGAACAAGATATAGCTGATAACGTCAATAGTACTGTATACTGCGCTCTCTTACGCATACCTTCATCTGTCGCGATAGAAGGTCGTTATTCTAATCAGTCTTTTGAGTTGTCTATGCTTTCTAAATTACCGGTTTTTTCTAAATTGATAGCCGCTGATATTGTGGTGGCGGTCGGGTTAATCCTTGCCTTCTTTTTCGCTGAACAGGGCTTGTCTTCAACCATCATCTTTCTGGTCGTACTTGCGACTGTCATGGTAAATGCAGCGCTGCTTTATATGTCTCTGTGTTATCGCTTGCAGGCGATTGCCGGCAAGCTGGTGAAGCGCACTTCCTACGCAACGGATCCTTTATCGCGCTTAGATTCCGCGGCGACTTTTGTTGTGGATGAATTGGAACAGTGCCGGGCTAACATCACCGCTCTGGAGAGTAACCAGCAGCAGCTTGAGCGTGAAATCGCTCGTCTTGAGCAGCAAAACCGTCAGCCTGATCTGAGCCGTCAATTGCAGCCGGTTGCCAATCGCGCATCGGACATGGGTAATACAGCGGCGGACATGATGGCCCAGACTGAGCAGATCACGGAAATGACCCGCCAGGTGATTACGGACCTGACTAAATCCTGGGAAGGTTTATCGCTGGGCGCCAAAGCGACCAAAGACGACGCAGATTTTATCAGCGGCTTTAAAGGCGACATCACCACCTTGAGCGAAACCGTGTCCAGCATCAGTAGTTTGGTTCAGGAGATTGATGATATTTCTGAGCAAACCAATTTGCTGGCACTGAATGCCGCGATTGAAGCGGCGCGAGCCGGGGAGCACGGCCGCGGATTTGCGGTGGTGGCTGATGAAGTACGAAAACTGGCGACCCGGGCTCAGTCTTCCGCCACTTATATTGAACGCGGTATCGCGACCGTGATTGACCAGGCCAACTCGTCGTCGAAAGGCATGGAGCGCATCAGAAATAACGTCGATTTCGCGGTGGTGGCTAACTTTGAACAAGTGGAGTTTGTGCAGGATATCCTGGATCGCCTGCAACAAATGAACGCCAGCATCAGCCAGCTTAACGCATCCGCTACTCAGCATCGTGATTTGAGTGAGGACGTTTGCCAGGGGCTGGAGCAGTTGCAGAGTGCCTGATCAAGGGCAATGAGATGTGAGTGTAGCCTCACATCAGGATATAACGCTTCTTAAAAGGACACACACCTTGTTGCGAGGGTGTGTGTCCTTTTTTGTTTTTTCATTTACTGATGCGGACGGGCAGAAAAGCTGGTACTTACCGGACAAGACTACGGACCGGATATCGATCGGACCAGAAAAGACAAAGGCCCGTAGATTTCTCTACGAGCCTTCTGAAAGATGGTGGCCCCTCCCAGACTTGAACTGGGGACCAATCGATTATGAGTTAGCCACTAACGCAGGAAGCCTAGGAAAACCGAGGTAAATTAAACGTAACTAAAAATACCTTAAAGTATTTACTAAACAGTAGTTTAGCGTAGTTTTGGTAAAACTGTCAAAACTAGTGACTGTACCTCTAGTGTACCTTTTTTCGGTACAGTACTCATACTCTGTGATTTCAGAATGCTCCGATCGATCGCCTTCACCACTCCTGCTCCCAAGACCGAAGAGGCGATCTGTTCCCACAACAAAACCGGCTAGCCAGCACATAATGGACACGTTTCTTTTGTCATTTCTTGACCACCTTTTATCAATGGCAGATTATGAGCTTAGTGGATTATTGGTGGTTAGATAGACATGTTCTGTCGTTACAGAGTGTTTAATAAAATTAACCATATAAATCAGAATCTTGATGTTATGGTGTCTGTATTTTCTTAAAATGTTATATAGACAATGTCTGCTTAAAAAAGACTGTTAGCTTAAGCCTCAAATCACGAATACATAAAGGATCAACTTTGACTTTTACAGAGATTTTTAACGCCATAAAATCCTATTTGGCAGGTTTTTTAACTTTTGTTGTCTGCTTTGCAGTTGCAGGTGTGTTTTTGTGGAATGAGTACAAGGCAGTGCAGGCTGATAAAGAGGCCGTATCAACCAAGTTACTATCCCTGAAAGATGCACAGATAGAACTAGAAAAGGAAAGGTCGCTCTTGCAGTCAGAATTGAAGGATGCAGAACTTAAGCAGGAGAAAGAAAAGGCGATATTGCAATCAAAGCTAAAAGAAAAGGAGTTTGAGCTTTCCACAAAGGAAGCAAAATTGGAACATACTAAAGCTGAATTAGAGGACGAAATTAATAAACTTAAGGGCTCTCTATCTAGCAAGCAGTCAATTAAGAGTGACTTGATTAAGGCCAAAGAAAGCGAGCTTAAGATTCTGATTGATCAGTATCAAAGCAAAGTCAAAGAAGTCAACGAACTATACTCATATTATTCAAACGAAGCCCTAAAAGCGAAGGCCGAAGAGCTAATATTGAAAGCTATGAACGAATTTTCGGCTTTAGGTGTAAATATTAGAAAGCCTGATTGGTGTGATAAAGATTACACAAGTAGGTATTACCAAGGCGAAGCTCTAATTGACCAGATTAGTGCCTTAAATAGTAAATATTCAATCAGTGACGAGTACGATTGGTATGTTAGAACGCATTCTCGAGGGATTTTTTCTTCAAGTGATGGAGTATGTGAAGCTAACAAGTCAAGTAACTCGGATGCTGCAAGCAGCACCGGTTTCTTGAAGCGTTAAGTGAATACAGAAAGGAGTCTTATCTATGATTATCAATAAAAAGCGGATCAGAACGCTAGGCGCGTACACTAAAGCGTTGCAAGAGGGTCAGCCCATAGTTGTGAGCGTTGGAGTATCAGATATTGATAGTGTCGCAGCTATAAATGTTGGCTTTAGTCCTGATTTATCTCCTGGGGAAACTGTCCTTCCGAAAGCAATTGGCAACATTTCTAAATTCAATGCCGAGGGTAAAGAAATCCCACTAAAAGACGAGCCAAAGGAAACACACTATAGACAGCAAGAATGGACCTGGAAAGAGTTCAGAGGTAGATACGATTTTGAGGAAAAGTCAAAAATCGTAGATATTCCTTATGAGCGCTATCCCAGAGAGCATGTAGAGCCTCCGGCTGTTGAACTGCATATCGCCACAAATGCTGACAGTGAAAAATTCATCGTCTCAGACCCGATAGAATTTACTACCGAGAACGAAGATCATCTGGTTCATATAATCAACTTATTCCTTGAGATTTTTGGATATTGCGAGATTAGGAGTGAGAATCTCGATTCTATTATTAGGGCTCCTCTTCGTAAGCTGAATTGGGATGTCCTTCCTCCAGGGAAAAAACCTTGGGGCGAGCTAAAGCCACTTGTAAATGAAGCTACAGAGAATCTCTCGGAAGGAAATAAAGTTGTTATTGATAAAAGGTTGGAATCTATCAATGTACATGAGCCCGACTTTGTTGCAGTAGGTAGAGCTGGATTTTCAGGTTATTTGATCTTTGGTTTCCCTGACAAAAATCTATACATCTTGGAAAGCACGCAAACAAACAATGCCACATATGTCATTGAAAAAAATTGGGAAGCTCTGTCTGGTTTAACTAAGGCTGAAATCCTAGAGAATAACCTACACAAAGAACGGATTATTCACAGGGAGAGTTGGTTTAATGAGATCAATCGAGTCTTGTGCAATTGAATCACTTAACAAGTCAATTAACTACGCGCCTGCGCTACGCTTCTGCTGCCGGTTATTGAGGCGTCATGCCTCCCCAATATTTTAACCTTTGGAGTAAGAATGAGATTAAAATCAGATTTTTTTTGTGATTGGGTCAATATCCAGAAAGATATTTTGATGAACCACTGGGGATATGATGTTTCATCAGTACCGGATAATGAGATCCCTTTTGTATATTTCAATGCTGAGCAGCGCCGTCCTGAAGCCAAAGTTAGGCAATTGCTTTTGGCTGATACTTTTTCTTGCCCTCAAAATTTAGAGTCCGGATGGGAACGTTTAAAAGGCTTGATTAAATCAGGTCATGACTTAACCCCTAATTTGAGTAAATTGGTAAACAATTTGAATAACAAAGATTCCATGCTCAATGATTGGGGAGTTCATCATTTTCATTTAGGTGAAAATATGAAAGGTGACTTTATTGAACGCACTGGACCACTTCTATTTGCACTGCTCATCGAGGATACGTTTCTATGCAATCGGTATCTTTAACCATGGCTCATGGGCAGACCAAGATATAGTTGAAATTATTCACCGTAATTGGTCTAGCGTAGTCGAGCGGTACCAAATTAAAGGCATCGTATCGTCGACTCCTTTAACCGAGCAAGAACGTTTAACTCTCCGTAAAAGAAATGCCAATAGCTTCGTAACTGTTCAGGATGGGACTGTCTATGCACCGATAGGTGGTGGAATGGTAAGTTCTGGTTTTAATATACAGGCTGTAATGAGAAAAGATCGCCAAAAAATATTTCTCAGAAACTTAGAACAACATCTAGATAGTCAGCTAGATAGCTTACGTGAGGTTTTTGAGAAACAAGGTTACAGCGGTGAGCCCGAGCTTGAAGCAATCTTGGATATTACAGAAGATAAATATACCGCTCTATTCCCTAAATATGGTGTGTCAGCAATTTTGTGGTCCAAGGCATAACAAACGAGCATGGCGTCAGTGAGACTGTAAATAATTCTGTGTAATTGTCGGGGTTACATATAATCACGCAGTCTGTCTTCGAACATAATCATAAAGCGGTTCAGGGCCTGTCGCCAGTTTCTGATAGGCATTGTCCACCTCTTGGATGCATCCTGGATCGCTAAGAAGATGACCTTTCTTGCCGATTCATCTGTTGGGAACAGCTTACGTTTTTTGATGGCTTTTCTAATCACGCTGTTCAACGACTCGATGGCGTTAGTCGTGTAAATCGCCTTCCTGATGTCCTCAGGGTAGTTAAACAGCGTATTGAGATTAGCCCAGTGAGTTGTCCAAGAGCGGCTGATTTGAGGGTACTTAGCGTCCCATTTATCAGCGAACTTCTCTAATGCTAGCAAGGCTTCATCTTCGGTTTTCGATTGGTAGATGGCCTTCAGATCCACAGCAACCGCCTTGTAATCTTTCCACGGCACATATTTCATTGAGTTTCGCACCATATGGACGATGCAGAGCTGGATTTGAGTGTTAGGGAAAGCGGTGTTGATGGCGTCAGGGAAGCCTTTTAGCCCATCAACACAAGCGATGAGGATGTCCTTGACGCCCCGATTTTGTAACTCCGTCAGCACATTCAGCCAGAACTTAGCCCCTTCGTTTTCAGATAACCACATGCCGAGTAGCTCTTTCTGACCTTCCATATTGACGCCGAGTGCTAGATAAACCGACTTGTTGATGACTTGCTTGTCCTGGCGAATTTTGACCACGATACAGTCAAGGTAAACAATGGGATACACTTCATCCAGAGG
The DNA here is from genome assembly GCA_039696685.1 of Vibrio sp. CDRSL-10 TSBA. NCBI lineage: Bacteria > Pseudomonadati > Pseudomonadota > Gammaproteobacteria > Vibrionales > Vibrionaceae > Vibrio > Vibrio sp. CDRSL-10 TSBA. The sequence continues at coordinate 503,777 of CP155566.1, forward strand.
ACGAGATTGCCACTCGATAACTTGCTCCAGAACGGCGTCAGTGACCTTAGATACCAAGGTGGAGGAGACATCTGCATCGTACATTTCTTTGAATGTGGCGACGATCTCTCGGGTGGTCATGCCTTTCGCATACAGACTTAAGATCTTGTCATCCATGGATTGGAATCGGGTCTGATGCTTACGAACTAACTGGGGTTCAAAGCTTGCCTCTCGGTCGCGAGGCACCTCAATTGGAACGTCACCATCATCAGTGATGATCGACTTTGATGAGTACCCATTGCGGGAGTTGGTACTGGGTTTTGACGCGTGTTTTTCATAACCAAGGTGCTCATCAAGTTCAGCATTAAGCGCCGTTTCAACAGTCACCTTGGTTAACATTTTACGGAAGTCATCCAGATCGGATTCTGTCTTGATTGATTTGGCGGCTTCACGCGCAAATGCTTCCAGTGCTTTCTTATCCATAATGTCTATCCTTAGCCTTTTAAGGCTTAAGCTTAGACAATTACACAGAAATCAGGACAGTCTCGCGTCAGTAGTTAAATTTTTACCATATTCACATTCCAAACAGTACCTATAGTGAGCAATCAAATTATGATCGCTTAGCCTTGCCTCTTCTCTCCAACTCTTTTCGCATCTTGGCCGATGCATCTTTCATGTCCTGGCGTAGATTTTCAATCTCTTCAGGTGTGAGTGGTCTTGGTCCATCATGATCTAGATACTCAGAACGAGATGCTCTGGCTTCTTTTCTCTTTCTAAGCTCCTCTCTGGCCCATTTTGACTACTCCTGCAATCATTCCTCAAGTTTTCCTTTTCGGCTTCTGTGAGGGGGCGTGGTGGCTCTGTATTGGGGGTTTTTCTTTTCATGCTGGGTCTATCACTCTTCTTCCTCGCCATGTTACTTCAAGGTCTGAAGTTGTCTTCGATTGCGCGATTTTTGCTTTAGGAGTCTGTATTTCTAGACTTAACCCAATCTATTAAAGTTCGCAAAGACACAGGAACATATTTTCGACTTGGGTAATAAATGCAGAAGTGTTCAGATGGATAATTATAGTTAGGTAACAAACGAACAAGATGACCTTTGTTTATTCTATCTTTGACTAAGTGTTCGTAGACGAAAGCTATACCTATATTGGATTCCGCGGCCTGAATCATAGCCATATCAGAATCAAGAACAAGATCTCCATTTACAGATATTTCTCTTATGTTTCCCTCGGTATCTAAAAACTCCCATCGATATATTTTTCCGCTAGGGAAACAACGATTTATACACTTGAATTTGGTCAGTGATTCAGGGGTTTCTGGGATGCCAAATTCTTTTAAAAAGATAGGGCTGGCTACTGGAATAAGGGATGGCTTATCTCCAATTGGAATTGCAACCATATCTTTAGGTACATCATGATTGTATCTAATTCCTGCATCAAAACCTGATTCAATGATATTAATCATTCTATCTGTTGTGAATAACTCTAAAGTTATATTAGGATGTTCATTTTTGAATTTTAATAAATATTCTTTGAAAAAAATATCAAGTGCTACTCTTGGTAAGTTTAACTTTATGACGCCTTCGGGCTTATTTTTATAACTATTTATATTATCAATGACTTTTCGATATTGATTAAAAATAGGTATAACATCATTTAAGAACTCTTCACCCACAACTGTCAGCGAGAGGCTTCTTGTTGAACGATTTAAAAGCCTCACTCCTAGCTTTTCCTCCAAATTATTTATGGCTGTTGTCAGAGACGGAGGTGATACATTTAATTCTTTTGCTGCTTTGCGAAAACTTCCGTGTCTCACAATAAGCATTAACATTTCAATATGCTGTAATTCGGGAATGTTTTTCATTGTTTATAATCTTCTAATAGTGCATTAAATATATGTTAATTGTTTTGGGTTTGGAATGAAAGTATACATATAAAAACACTAGGTAAGTAAGGACAAATAAGTGAAAACACGTTATCTCGGAAAAGAACAATTCGAAGTTTCAACACTTGGGCTTGGTTGTATGGGAATGAGTTTTGCGTATGGAGGTGCTGAAGAATCTCAAGCGATTAATACTATTCATACTGCTGTTGATATGGGAGTTACCTTTCTAGACACAGCTGAGGTATATGGTCCTTTTCAGAATGAAGAGTTACTCGGAAAAGCGATTAAAGGTATTCGGGATAAAGTCCAGATCGCAACTAAGTTTGGGTTTCGAATCCTTCCTACAGGTCAGGGACTTGAACGTATGGCGGGTGTTGACAGTAGACCAGAGCACATCAGAGAAGCGGTTGAGGGTTCTCTCAAACGGTTAGACATTGATACTATCGATATACTCTACCAGCACCGTGTTGATCCAAATATACCTATTGAAGATGTTGTCGGGACTATGGCGGATCTTATCAAAGAAGGGAAAATACGCCATATCGGTTTATCAGAAGTCTCTGGTGATACTTTGCTTAGAGCCTCTAAAGTCCATTCTATTACTGCGGTCCAGACAGAATACTCGCTTTGGACGCGGGAAACCAGAAGACGGCATTCTTAAAGCTTGTCACGAACTTGGGGTCGGCTTTGTTCCATATAGCCCGTTAGGACGCGGATTTTTAACAGGAAAGATAACGGATCAGTCAGGCTTTGCGCATGATGACTTTCGACGCAACCTTCCTCGTTTTCAGCAAGAAGCGATATTGAAAAATCAGCAACTACTAAACCAGTTGCAAGATATTGCATCTAAGCATGAGTGTACGTTAGCTCAATTGGCATTAGGGTGGGTATTGAGTAAAGGTGACAATATTGTTCCAATTCCTGGTGCTAGAAGAATAGAGCATTTAATAGATAATATTGGTGCTGTCACATTAAATATCTCCAGTGATGACATTAAACATATAGATAATATCTTTACGCCAAATAATGTTCATGGCTTAAGATACAATGAAGGAGATTTTGAATTAATCGATAAATAGAATGATTAATTTCAGGCATTTTTCTTTCAGTAAATAAATGTCCCGCCAGCATGGCGGGAAATAAGGTTTTTATGAACATCGCTGTTTCTCGTTCGTCAAGTATGCCAGCTTCAATATATGCGCTATCTGTAGGTTCTTTTGGTATAGGAACTACAGAGTTTGTAATTATGGGGCTCCTGATCACTATTTCTCGTGATTTTAATATATCTATTACACTAGCTGCTTACTCTATTACGGCTTATGCGTTTGGAGTCGTAATAGGTGCCCCTTTACTAACTCCATTGCTTAGTAAATATAATAAAAAACCGGTTCTAATTTTTCTTATGATCGTATTCATAATAGGTAATTTGTGGTGTGGTTTATCTGGAAGTATTAGTACATTAATTATTGCTAGAATAATAACTGCTTTTTCTCATGCTTCATTCTTTGGTGTTAGCTCCGTTTATGCTTCCGAATTAGCACCTGCTGATAGAAGGGCTTCTGCCGTATCTGCCGTTTTTCTTGGTGCGACGTTAGCTAACATCATGGGAGTACCTATTGGTGCCTGGGTGGGGCAGTTTGCTGGTTGGCGTTATACATTCTTTATGGTCACATTTATTGGCTTATTGTCTGCATTGGCAATAATAACCTCTGTTCCTAATGTAAGAAATAAAAATGCACCAAAAATCAAGATAATAGATGAATTGAGAGTCGTGACAATACCTAATGTTTTTAAAAGCTTATTGATTACGGCATTCGGATTTTCAGGAGTTTTTACTGCTTTCACTTATATCTCACCAATGCTTAAAGATATTACAGGTATGAATGAGAATCTAATACCGCCAGTTTTAGTTTTGTTCGGTATCGGTATGGTTGTTGGGAATTATTTTGGTGGAAAACTGACTGACAAAGGAACTCGTAAGGCACTTACTATAACGTTATTATTTCTAATTGTCGTTCTATGCTTGTTTCCTATTGCAATATTATCCGAGCCTACAGCCTGTCTTGCGATTTTTTTATTAGGTATGGCTATGTTTTCAACTATTCCGCCATTGCAAGTACAGGCACTTGATAGCAGCGATATATCAAAGAGTATGGTTTCTTCTTGTAACATTGCTGCATTCAATCTTGGTAATGCTGCTGGTGCTTTCCTAGGAGGGGTACTCATTACTAATGGAGTGTCTTTATTTCAGGTTCCATTTTTTGGGGCACTATTAACAGCAATTGGATTAATCATTGCATTTTTAAGATAGTCATTAGTTGGAGATTAGGCATCTTGGCATGAGATCAAAGAATCTTATATTCGAAACAAATAGCTCTGAGTGATAGTGTTTTTTACTGCATGTAAATCTCGCTTTGATATACGTCGGCATGTTACGACTGGGTGTTATTGTAGTATGTTGTATGCTACATACAACATACTACATTTCTTTTGACTTATTAAAGTCCGACGAATTTTTGGGGTGGGGAGCTTCAGTACCGTAAAAATGAGAAACTAATCATCCATATGGATACTTAAGCCGGTTTTATCCGTGGCTAGATGACTGACTAGAGTGTTCGATTCATAATCGCCACTGTCTTGTCGTCGAAATGGTATAGGGGCTTCATCAAACAGGTGCTCAAGGCGAGTGTTCCAAGAGCTGAGTTCTTTTTCAATCACACTAGATTCCACTTTCCCTGTACCATAAACAGCATGAGTTGGTAGTACATCGAATCCTGGAAAGAAGAGAGCTCCGTGAGTGATAGGAAACAGCAGTTCATCTAAAGGACCATTAATGCCTCTTGGTGAGTAATCCTGGCTTGGTCCTCCTACCATCACTGATAGAATCGCTCGCTTACCTTTGAATATCCCATCTCCATATCGATATCGATTACCCTGTCCTTTGTAGCCGTACGCAAAGCCATACGCATACACTCTGTCTATCCAGCCTTTTAGAATAGCTGGCATACCAAACCACCACAGTGGAAAATGAAATATAACGGCATCAGCCGCAAGGAGTTTTTGCTGTTCAGCGTGAACATCTTGGGTTTGTTGAGCAGTCGTATAAGCATGCTCAGACTCTTGAATAAACATCAATTTCTCAGAGTTTCGCTCTGTTGGGAAAGTCGGCTTCATCGAAAGTGGCTTTCCAATTCATACTGTAAAGATCTGATTTCAGAACGTTATATCCCAGGCTTTCTAATGTCTGCAAAGTTTTAGACACAAATGTTCGGGTCAGTGACTTTGGCTCAGGATGTGCGTAAACAACTAAGACGGTTTTTGACATGGCTCTCTCCTAAAGTGCTTCAACGAGCTATCTGATCATTTCTTGATACCGAATGCAGTGTGTAGGAAAGTTTGGTATATCTGAAATCTAAACATTCATGTGTAGGTATAGTTTTGATGGATACCAAAAAACCAGATCTCAATTTGCTCGCTACGCTAGAGGTCTTACTGGAAGAAAAAAATGTGAGTAAAGCAGCAGCCAGGCTACATCTAAGCCAACCTGCCGTTAGCACGCAATTAAGTCGGTTAAGAGATCTATTTAATGATCAGTTACTGATTCCAGCGCGTCGCGGAATGATCCCAACGGCGAAGGCGTTGGAGTTGCGCGCACCGTTGCGTCAGGCTTTAGATCACGTTCGAGACACTTTATCGACACATCAAAGCTTTGAACCGGAAAAAGCATATCTGACGGTTATGATTGCTAGCACCGACTATCTTCAATCCGTTATTGGTTCATCCATAATTGAAGCGATAAGGGAGCATGCACCTGGTATTAAAATTGGGTTACGGAATTTAGAGCCATCTCGATTAAACGAGCAATTTGTGAATGGTGAGGTCGATCTTGCTCTTATGACGCCGGAAGAGGCTCCTTCCGAGCTACGAACTAGGCATTTGTACGATGAAGTGTATGTACTGATCGGCCATAAAAATCACCCACAGCTTTCAGACAGTATGAGTTTTGAAGATTATCTCTCACTTGAACACATTGTTGTTTCTCTTGATGGTGGAAACTTTTTGACGCCTCACGATCAAGCTTTAAAAGAGCTTGGTTATTCGCGAAATGTCGTACTTTCAGTAGCTACATTCCTGATCGTTCCTGAAATAGTTGCTAAGTCCAACTTTGTAGCATTAGTTCCGAAGCGCTTAGTGAGTGGTCGAACTGATCTAAAAATAGTCTCTCCACCTATGTCATCAACCGGGTTCTCTGTAGGGATGGTTTGGCATGAACGTACTCATAATCACAGTGCACATCGTTGGGTACGTGATGTGATCAATCAAATTATGATCGCTTAGTCGGACCTCTTTTCTTTAACTCTTCTTGCATCTTGGCCGATGCATCTTTCATGTCCTGACGCAGATCTTCAATCTCTTCAGGTGTGAGTGGTCTTGGTCCATCCTGGTCTAGTTGCTCAGAACTGGATGATTTGGCTTCTTTTCTCTTTCTCAGCTCCTTTCTGGCCCATTTTGACGACTCCAGCATATCTTGCCTCAAGTTGTCCTTTTCGGCCTCTGTGAGGGGGCGTGGTGGCTCTGTATTGGGGGCTTTTCTTTTCATGCTGCGTCTGGCTCTCTCGGTGAGAAGATTTTGCTGTTTTGAGTCGATTACCTTCCTGGCGTAAAAACTATCATCTCATCATATGCTCAGGTGCTCAATATGTGAGCTGTTCTTGCAGCTGGTGATCAAGCTCCCGATGGGAGTCCAGAGGGGCTTGCCCCTTTGGGCATAGCGCAGCGTAAACTTTCAAATTCTATGCGAACGTTAGTTCGCGAAGACATTGATTCATGGGGAGGTACGAGGCATGAATCAATGCATGAAGTAATAGGTTAGGAAGTCTGTACAGCTCTCACTTTTCGTGCTTCCCGTGGTCCCGTTTTAGAGTCTCACTTTATCGACGATATGGTTTGTACGAGTTAAATTGCTTCGTTTTAAGGGCAACTGAACAGTGATTGATGAGTAAAGCAGTCAAAATTGTAGTTTGGGGTGGGGTCAGAATTGCTCATTAGTGGCGCAAAATTGCACATTTCCAGATGCCAGGCGTGCGAATATGACCGGAGTAAACCGGCGTGTTGCATTGAAGTGTTGAGCTTGATTTAGGTACCGTCAGCTCTCGTTGCTAAAAGGCTCTGCTTCGCAATAACGATAGTCCTGCGTTGTTTGCAGTGATATCGCCATAGAATGAGTTATGCGAGCACTGTGGCCTTTAAATACTCGCCATTGATTACTTAGCCCTTTAGCTTTGAGAGATTTCAGCGCGTGCTCTTGTTGCTGAGAAAGCCAATCTTTTTTGAACCCGAGTTCAGTCATGAATTTTTTCGTGAACCATTTATAAGCGGGCTTGTTGAAGACCTTTCCTTCACTCGTACTCATTCTTGCAGTAATACTATTTAAGTAGCCTGCATCGGTAATTTTTTTGATATACCGGTACCAAGTGGAACGGGGAATCGTTTCGTTGTGCAGTCGTTCATGGCGTTTCATGAAGGCTTTGTATGTAATCGGATCCAAGAACTCTTTTTTGGCTACGCCGATACGCAAAGTCGACCAATCTACCGCATCAATTAAGGTTTCGAGTATTCGATACATTCGGAGGCGAGCGTCTTTGCGGCATATATCCAGAGATTTGAGCATAAAGCTACGTACCGGGAATTTAGCGACTCGGTCTGAGACTATACGAGTGGTTTCTGGTACTGCTTTGAGCCTTTTCCCTCGATACTTGTTAAAACGGTGCTTATTTTGTCGGGTGCTGCTATTGGTTTTGTTGGTCATGGGATCACCCTTTGAAGATAGAATATGTCAGGGTGAAAAATGAGCACTTTATATCTTTAAAGTGTGCACTATAATGTTTTATTGTCATGTTATACCTCTCAGGAAGGTTAATGTGAAAATGCGGGCCGGTGTTGCGAGCACCGGCCTGTGTGTCTTTATGATTTGCGTTACTTGAACGGCCAACCTTTGGTTTTATTGGTTTGTTTATTCAACGACATCATTCCTCGATACGCCTTGTTTGCTACTTTGTTTTGAATCCCTTCCAGCACGTCAGCTAAGCGATAAAGCTGCTTACTGTATTTGGTGGAGTGTGCCCACTGACCAGCAAAATAAAACGCCAGCATTACCAGGAACATGACCGCGAAAAACGCGCCAAAGTCGGTCCAGTTTTGAGGTGGAAAATGTAGTTCCATGCTTGTTCTCCTCTATGCCTGGTGGTGAAATCCTGGAGATATGTTCTCTCAGAACTTCGGTGTGTGATTCTTTAGCCAACCGTCTACCGGCCAGTGAAACTCAATTCGACTCACGCCCCATACCTGCGGCTCTGGCAAACGGTGTGTCACCTGTACCTGGCTCTTCGGACTTGGCAGAATCGCTGCCAATTGAGCCTGTCATCATCTCAGCCATCTCTGAGTTGGTCGCCGATTTAAACGCGGCTTGAAGGGCGGATGCGCCACCGGCAGTACTCATCACTGCACCAGCCGACATTCCCCCGGTGGTCATTGCGGCTCCGGCCATTGCTCCGGCACTGATGTTGCCCGAACTGGCAGCGGCCCCTGCGCCTGGGATTAGACCGGCAACGATATTGGGAACGGAGTGGATCAGTAGCACCAGGACCAGCGCAACAATGAAAATAACCAGTAGCTCTCGCATGGGAGCGTCATCAGATAGGTTGACCAGGAATGAATCCATGATGGACATCGCAATGCCGATCATGAGAGTCATCGTCATGAGTTTTAACGCTAGGCCAAGGACGTTACGGAAATAGTTAATCGCGATATCGGAAGTCCAGCGCGAGCCGCCAAAACCAAGCACAAAGATGCCTGCGTAGCAAAGTACCCAGGCCGACACCAAGGCCACTAACACGTTGGCAGAAACGATAGTCATACAAACGACAATCAGCAGGGTGATGATAAAGATCGCCAGGCTGTCGAAAGGGCTCGAAAAGCTGTAGGCATTGCCTGATTTAGCCACAATATCCAGCGCGATACTGATTGGCTCAGATGGCGTCAGTTCACGCGGTAACCCCGCAGCTTCTGCGCCAATGATTCTCAGTGAATCGATGATGGACGTGGCAAATTCAGGACCATTGCGTAGCAGCCACAGAAAGAAGCCGAACGTCATGATGAAACGGATAAACTCGGCAAAGAATTCCCTGATATCCGCTTGGCGGAGGAGGAGGGTTCCTCCGGTCCAAACCAGAGAGATAGTACCAAGCAGCCAGAACAGCCAACTGGCATAGTTGGTCATTACGCCAATCCAGGTACTGGCGACCGTCATGAACTGGAATGCGACATCATCCAGCACACCGTTGTTATTAATGGCAGCATGGGCGGTCACCGAAGGGACAATCAAGCCCAAGGACATTACCTGACGAGCCTTCATAATCAGAACCCCTTATTCTGGCTGCGATCGGTAGGGTCACCCATGTTCCAAAAGCAGTTGGCTTGTTGTTTTTCGGCTTTGGTCAGGCCCGGTGAGTCGCAATCGATATCTTTGATGTCTTGGGATTGGTCACAGCCAAGCAGAAGCAATGACGTAAGCAGGCACAAAGTGATAGGTGAAGTAATTTTCATGCTTAAAACCCTCTGTTTTGAGAACGGTCGGTTGGCGAACCAAAATCAAAAAGTGCTTCGTGGGCTGCTTGTTGCAGTGCCTCTTTATCGGCGTCTGCCTGCATCCGAGCGCCCACAGCGTTTTGCTGAGCAATCAATAAACTGCGGATTTGCAGCAGTTGGTTAGCCTGGTTACTGGCAAGCTGATTGGCATAACCGATAGCGGCCATCTGACCATCGGCTCCCTGAGCGGCTGACTGCAATCGCTGAAGCTGGCGGGCATCGGTTTGTAAGTTGTCTTGCTGGAGTGCCAGGTTGTTGAATAACGCGTCGTTGGCTTTTTTCTGAGATTCAGACGCTAAGCGACGGTTTTGGATCATGGCAGTCCTTTCCGTTTCACTACATCCTGAAGAGGAAAAGCAAGGAGAAACTGCGGTAGTAGGCCACATCCTGAAATTTGCCCAGATACTCGTCCAGACTGCCGAGCTGATTCTGGTAATAGGAGAGTGTATTGGTCGCCTGAGTCAGATCATGAATTGTGGATTGAGCCTGGTCCCAGATATAGGAAGCCGGAGCCATCGTGTTTTGCAGCATGTTTTCATATTGCTGCAATTGGGACTGATACTGCTGGATTTGTTTGGCAGTCTGCGTCACGGCTTCCATCGCCGAAATGATGTTTTGTTGCAGGTTAACGCCGTCGGCCACCGGTATACCGGACCAAACAGGGCTAGCGTGCGCCATGATCCCGCCGAGTGCTAAAAGACGAATTTTAGCCGCTAAAATTTTTGTGCTGATGTTCATCGTGTATTCCTTACTGACGTTTAAGTGGTTTATCGACTTCTGCTCTTCTTGGCTTGTTTCTGTTTTTTCTGCGCCATTTCAGCGCGAAGTTGCGCTTTACGTTGTTCCAGCGCCGATGGCCTTTGCTCCTGTGGTTTGTCAAAACGCATGACGTCAAGCTGAGCAAGAGTGCTGAGCGTGTTGCGCCTGATGCCTGGCGGCGCTTTGCCAATCGGTGGAACACCACGGCGTTGAGCCTTAGCCGGTGTGGCCTGATGGTTGGCAGACAGCAAAGCTAATCGACGTTGTTCCAGACCTTTATCGCTGAAAGTAAGGGGCAGGCCGGTGTCTGCCGCTGCGCGGATCACACGAGCTTTAAACTCCGGAGAACCATTGACACTGATTTGATTGCCATAACGCTCCAGAGCTATTTTCAGCGCCTGAGTTATCGCTTCGGAGTCGGATTGGGTCGAAACCTGGAGGCGTTGACCATCGTCACGGACCGCGCCATTTTTGGAGCGAAACAGAACGGTGCCGGTTTTGGTGATTGAATCGATCACACTGCTCTGGTCTTTGCGTGTCTGCCCGTTTCCCTGGAGCGTGTTGCCATTCAGTGCCTGAGCTGCTTCTCGCGCTCGCAACGCGGCTAATGCGATTTGGTCACCTTGTTGCGCTTGGTGTTTCAGCCAGTCTGCCCAGGTGCGCTTGCTGTGAGTTTGATAAACCTGTTGGCGTTCTTGTCGGTATTGTTTATGGATAGAGTCCAAGCGGCTTTGCAGCGCCTGACTTGCCTGGGAATACAGTACGCGTTTGGTAAATCGACCGCTGCCGGTCAGTTTGATGGCGGCGCGGCGAACCTTGTTGTTATTTTTGGCGTTGATGATTTGCTGGTTTTTCTTGTGGCGAAGCTGCTCTAAAGCGGCGGCCTTATGAGTTGCGAGCGTCTGTTGCTCACGCTGATAGCGTGCATACAGTTCGCTGGTATCGATGCGTGTTTTTAGCGGCTGCTTTTGGTAATTGCGCTGCGCGGCTTGGCCTGAGTGATTGCTATCGGTCTGAGCCGATTGGAACGCGCCGAATCGTGCTTCTAATTTGGGTTTTGAGAAATCGCGCGCAACGGTACTGGCTTTGACTGTGATGCCACTGTCAGCCGAGAAAACCAAGCCATTACCTTTGGCCGATAGCGTTAGGCCATGTGCGCGGCAGGTATCGTGCAGTTCAGCCCAGGTTTGGGCGGCTTTCATCTCTTCTAAACACTCACGTTTAATCCAACCGGCCAGGCTCTCAATGCCAGAGTGTCGCTCCATGTCGGCGGCGCGCGCAGCATTGTGAGTTTGCTGCGGCTTGTGATTGTCCTGCTGGAGTCCAAACGCTTTTTCTAACTGCTCACATTGTTCGGCCAAGGTTCGATAGGCGGCATACGGTTCATGCATGGTGTGGCGCGTTGGGTGAATCTTATTGATGGCAACATGGATATGCAGGTTGTCCGTGTCGTTGTGCACGGCGCTGATACGTTGATGGCCGTTAAATCCAAGGCTGTCACACACACGATTTTCAATCTCTGAAAGCACGTTCTGCTCAAGCTGTTCACCGGCTCGGAAGCTGATGATCAGGTGATAGGTTTTATCGTTCTTTGCCCGGGTGTTCGACTGCTGAGTGGCAAGCACTTCGCTGATTGCGTCCCGGACGGAATCGGCGTGGCAGTTTCGTCAGCTTAACGTGCCCCAAGCGGTGCTCTTTGCTTTGAGCATCGGTGAGGTAATTGATTAAGCCGGCAAAATCAGATTTGTGCGTGGAACGCATCGGAATATGTTTAACAATCATGACTATCACCTTTGGCGCAGGACCGACTCCATGATGGTGCTCATTTGATCTTTGGTGGTATCAATCCGGTTCAGCACGGCCTTGATGGTCGGCACACCGATTTGCGCAGCTTTAACATCGTTGGTCAGCCAGAGTTTGAGTAAACCGCCAAGACGGCCAAGATCGCCGTTTACCTTAACCAGTTCTCGTACTTGCTCAGCATCGACGACGCTTTTCACTTGGCGTCCCTGACCAATTCTGCGCAGGTAAGTGGATACGCTCAGCCCGGCTTGTTTGGCGTTGGCTTCAATCAGTTCACGCTCTTCCGGCAGGCAATAGACTTTGATTGGTGTCGTATTCTTCCTGGTGACTTTCTGTGAATGATTCATGTGTTGCCTCCGTCTCGAACCGTCTGTTACTGACTCGGCCCCGCAGGGCAGGATTAGCGTTGAGCGCCTTGGCGCGAATAAGGGAAGTGAAGTGGTAACCGTCGACTTGTCGGGGGGACCACTTCACCTATCCTGCCCGCAATATCACCCGCAACTGTGTTTTGGATATCGCAGGTATGCTGCGCTGCTGTCGCGCAATTGCGCGTAAACCATCCCAAAAGCAGGCAAAAACACGAACAAACCACATCAATACTAGCGAAAAACACACAAAGTTGTGTCTGCGTTGCGCGTTGGTAGCGCCGCGACTGCGAGCTGACAGCGGGAAAACGGCGTGGCTGCGTATTCATATCAAGTCCTGCGTATTTGGCTTGGCATCAAACGAAAATCCGCTGATCTTGCGAGAAACGTTTTGCTTCTCTTTCGCTGGCTTATTGGTTGTGCAGGGCTTGGGGGCTTTCGTGATGTACTGCTTTACGTAGCGCAGAAACGTTTCATAGCGGAACGAGATATATTTCTGCTCCGTCAGGTATTCCCAAATGGTTTTGAGGTTATATCCGGTCTCAATGCTTTCCTCTACGAAGGGTTGAACGCCAAGGAAGGTTGCCAGGACTTCCTGCTTGGTCGGAGGGCGAGTTTTGGGCTGGCGCTGAATAATCCAGGCTTGCAGCTCTTTGACGTAATCCGACATCTCAAGCTTCCTCCATATTGTCCGGGGTAGCCTGGTCAATTAAGTTGGCGATATCGGAGACTTTGAAGTAAACGCGTCTGCCAATTTTGAGTCGATTGGGTTTCAGCTTATTGGCTAAATCGCAGTTAGTGCGAAGAGTAATTCTCAAGCCTTCAGGACTGCGATGCAGGATCTCTGCAACCTGGGTAAACGAAAGCAGCGGAGAATTGCCGTATTTGTTGTACAACCATTCTTCAGTCGTCATCATTTTGCTCTCCTTCCTTACACTCGTGAATGATTGGGATAATGGCCCACGAGAACACCCTTGAAGCCTATTTTGCTAAACGGTGGTGTGGGGAACTATTGAAGGATAATCATAAGATAAATGTGTCGTCAAATGCGTTTAATTGCTGCAAATTTTCATTAAATGTCGGTATTTGAACCTAAATTAGACAAAGTTTAGCTATACTTTTGTTGCGTTTTCTTTTGTTTTTGCCTTTTTAGAATGGCTTTTTTAGCCGCTAAAATTCAGAAAAGGGATATATTTATTTCGATATATCGAAATTAAATGGGTTATTAGCAGTTTTGTTTTCTTAATCAATTGTTTTTATTGGTTTATTTGATTTTTCACGTTGGGCGTTTAACTGTTTAAAAGGGAGGGGAATATAGAGTGTTCAGGTTGTAGACGGTGAATTGACAGAGATAGTGACGAGACTAAGAAAAGTTGTAGTTAAATTACTAAAGGATCTTAAAACAAACCTTTTTATTCCTAAATATTCTATTTTTTTATGAAATTGAGATCTGATGTTTTCACTAAATAGGAGATAAGTCTTGAGTCCTCATGGTCGTGCCCCTTAAATGTCAATAAGTACGATTTTCTGAGAGAGGTTGTGAGGCAATGTTATGGTGGTGTTATTGACATTGAGGGGTATGTGGCAGCTTTAACGACGCCCCATGTATGGAAAGCAGTGTCAGCTCGTCCTGGCTGAAACACTTTCTGCTCTAAAAATAGTTATGCTGATCACTTAATCAATGGTTTCCACTCTCTCATGTTCCTAATAAACGTGCAGTTGGGTAAACTGATTTAATGCGTTTTTTGTTGTATATAGTAATTGTATATGACGCTTAACTTTACGAGGTATGTATCATGGTTGAAGATCCAAAAAAGTTTTTTGTATGGAATCATTTTCTACCTGTGCCGTCATTAGCAACTCAGGGATAATACACTTAAAGAAATGGACTATCATCGAGATAGCACAACAGCTTAGAGCTTTTTATTGGCACATGACTCAATAAAAGCAGACGTCTCAATGTTGGAGAATAGGATTTAAAGAATGGATAATGGGCTATTTGTCGTTATTAGCGATATACATGCAAGACAAAATAACTGTGATGAAGTTAATAAACGACTTACTGAACTAAAAGAATGGATAAAAAGAAAGTGTATATGTGGTGAATATAGTTCTGTAGCGATACTAGTAGCTGGTGATATTGCTTTTAGTGGCTCTAGTGAAGAGTACGACCTAATACGATCGTCTTTCAAATCTCTTTCAGATGAATTCAAAGTAATACTCACTCCAGGTAACCATGACCATGATTTTTCCAAATATACAGGCGGAGCTCGTGATGTATTGATAAGTTCAAAGGGTTTTACTTTTGACGAATCTGTCTATCAAATTGTAGCAGCTGGCCAACAAGATTATTTTGATTTTGAATCTGATATTTGTAACGTTGAGGCTTCTAGCTCCACTCTGCTATCCAAAGAATTTAAACTTAGTAATAACGTATCTATACAAACAATAAATACAGCATGGTGCTCACAAATTAATGAAAAAGGTGGAGACCTAACTGTTTCCTATTAACCAGCTAATAGAGCCTTCTGGCAATGAGGAAATCAAGATTGTATTCTTTCATCATCCGCTAAGCTGGTTAGAACCAAATAACAATAAGGAGGTTAGAAACTTCCTTAATAGCAATAGAAATATCATTATATCTGGTCATGAACACATCGAAACTAGTTTTAAAGTTGAAACTGATAATAACAAGACACTAATCGTTGAAACTTGTTCATTTCATGATATTCATGTAGATGATAACGGGTTTATTAGCTTTACCATAGAGAATGAAGATATTTTAATAGAAAAACACATTTGGGAAGGCGATCATTTTACTAGTTTAGAAAACAAAAAAAGAAGTGATATAATAGACTCTAGCTCTTTATATTTTAACGGGTTCAAAGTAAGGGATAGTTACTATGAAATGTTAGTTGATGTTGGTATAGGATTCTCTCATCCAGAAAAAGACGAACTTAACATCCATGATATTTTTATATACCAGAATGTAAAAAACATTGACTCAAACTCAACTACAACTATTAAAAGAGAAAGCTCTAGAGATATTTTTTCTAGATACCCTGATGATAATATAGCTCTATCAGGAGAAGAAAGCATTGGTAAAACCTCGCTTTTAAAGAAACTTTGCCTTGATACATTAAATGATGGTAAGTTTTCTGTATTCTTAGATGGCTCTGATATAAATAGAGCAGATAGATTCAAAGATAGTAAAATAGAAGAGTATATAAAAAATCAATATGAAGATTTTAGCTTCGATAGATTATTATCAAATAGTCAAGATAGATACATATTTATAGACAACTTTAATTTGGTGAAGGGGGATGAGAAATCTTTATTAAATCTAATTAAAACCCTAAGGAAATATTTTACCAAGTTAATATTAACTGTTTCTGATTCATACACATTAAATCACGATAAAATAAAAGGTGATGGCATATTAAATGAGTCATTTACCAAACTAGAGATACTTAAGTTAGGTCATGCTTCTCGTTGGGAACTGATAACTAAATGGAACAACTTAAAATATGAATGTAGAGAGTCAACACAAGAATTAATCGTTAGAACAGATCATGCTAATAAAGAAATTAGTCGACTAATAGGAAGAAATTATGTTCCTTCAACTCCTTTCTTTCTATTGACAATGTTACAGTCCATGGATACGAGCATAGCGGCAGAATTAAATACTAGTTCTTATGGTCATTATTATCACTACTTAATTACATGTAGTTTAGGTCTAGCTGGCGTAAAAAAAGATAAACTAGATGGAATATTTACCTATATTACTGAGATGTCTTATTTTTTCTATAACTCAGAACATAAAGAGCTATCAAGAGACGCACTGTGGGAGTTTAACTCTAAGATCAATGAAGAGTATACGCTTAAGATAGATTGTGACAGTAGGCTAAATCAGCTTGTTTCTGCAAAAATAGTCAAAGAAAATAACGGTTACTATTCATTTAGATATCCTTATGTATATTACTATTTCTTATCTAAATATTTATCTGACAATCTATCAGATGATGGTGTTCAAAATATTGTTTCAAACCTTATATCAGGTTTAGATAAAAGAAAAAACATGAATACATTAATGTTTTTAACTCATCATTCAAAGGATAATCGTATACTTGATGGTATAGTTGGTCACTCCAAAACTATACTATCCGATTACAATACCTCTCGTCTAGACGAAGATGTACTCTTTATTAACAACATAATTGATGAATTAAATTTAGAGGAATTTGTATTTGTTGAAGGTAATGTTCAAGAAAATAGGATTAAAGCTGCCAAAGAACAAGAAGAATATGAAGATATTCAACAAAATCATGAGGCAGAGTTTGATGATAGCGTTCATGAAGAAGATAGTAATAAGCAATATTCATCATTAAACAATCTATTGCGAGACTTTAACCTCGCTTTCAAGTCAGTTGATTTAATTGGACAACTGACCAGAAACTATCATGAGTCTCTAAAAACTGAACCAAAAGTAAATCTTATAACGGAGGCAATAGAAGCACCATTACGAGCATTAGAAGCAATCTTAAATATAATGCGTGAAGATCATGAAACACTTATAGATATGCTCAAGAAAAAGATTAAGGAAGAATTTGAAGTACCAGATAAGTCTAAAAATGATATTGATTTAATAGCTAGGCAGCTTTTATTCAACATGGTTAGAGTTGTATCATATTCAATAATAAAAAAAATATCTTCTTCGATTGGAAGTAGAGATCTTATCCCTCTTATAGAAAAGGCTTACAGTAGTAAAGACAAGTCCAATGCTATAAGGTTAATTGAACTTTCAGTTCAATTAGATTTGGGTAATTTAGGGTCTATTGAAAAAATAAAGAAAATGAGAAGAGATTTTAAAATAAATACCGTATCAGGAAATGTTTTAAGGGATCTAATTGTTGACTACCTATACATGTTTGAAGACTCAGAACGCAACAGGAAAGCTGTTTGTTCTGCGCTTAAAATAAATTACATTCCAATGCAAAGCCATCAACAACAAAAGCTGATATCAAAAACTTCATAATATATACAACCCGTCATGACATCTTCATGGCGGGTTGTTGGGAATCTGATTTTCTACTATCCAGCACTTTAAAGATTATATCTTTGTCGATAAGTGAATGTTGCCCCCCCCCCCAAGTGTCAACAAACCAGTCTCATCCACTGAGTACAGCCAGGTCACATCGGCACAAACCTCATTTCATTGACACTTGAGGGGCGGTGTTGGCTAAGCCTTTCTCCCTTTGGCAATTGCGTCCAGGTCTTCGGCTCTGAGGTGAGTGTAGCGGCGTAGCATCTGCATTGATTTGTGGCCGCTGATGCTGCGACTTGCCGATCACTTAGTCCGCCTTCAACCATGTATTAAACAGCAACATGCTCTAATTGACCCAAATAGTTGACTCGACTCAATATCCATTCAGCGACTTTCTCTACGTGCTCTGGCAGCATGAAACTATTACGGTAGATATCGAGAATCGCCTCTTGCTTGGCGCACAACTCTTTGATCATTTTGGTCGCCAGTTTAGGGTTGAGACCAATATTTTGTGCGAAGGTGAGAAAGTCATAGCCGGTGTAGGTACTATGTGATTGATAGCCACTGGTATTGAAATTATCGCCTTCTTCACTCGCGAGAAGAGGTAGTGCTAATGGGTTCTCGTTTGCGATGTAGCCAGGATAGGGCGCTATAGATACGTAATCATAGATTGGCGCGAGTCGCGTGGCCTCTTGTTCCGGTAGCAGCAAACCAATGTTTCTAAGGTGTAGGTCATTATTACCGAGAAAGTAGGCGACGAGTATTCGGTTAAACAGCTCTTTCTTAAAGTTTAAGCTGCCGTCTACTTGATGAATTAAGAACTTACAGACTTGCTCGTAGCTCACATATCCTTCGGCATCACCTTCTGTCTTGCCGTACTTTTCCGGCACGGCCATAGCGGCATCCAGTTGCTCCTGATGAATCGCCTCTTCACCTGCGTTTAAGCGGTCATAGCGCTTAATCATAAAGGCGAGTTCACCTTCTCCGTCTGGCTCGTTAAATCGAACTAATCCAAATGGAGGTGTATCGAAACCGAGGAATTTCATCACTAACATGGTTGCGTGTTCGTTTTCGGCAAGATGAGGAAATTCTTCTGGTGAGGGCTTGAGAATAAATAGCGCCTTATCCTCCACAACCCCTAGCTGATTCTCGTCATTAATAGCCAGAGAAAGCTTGGGTTGATAACCGGAAATACTCATGCCTTTTTGTTTCTTTGGCAACTCAGTAACAAATTCAGCGCGCGAAAAAGGCAATTGGATCTGAAATCTATTCGAACCTAGTAGGGTTTTGATCTCCCCCTTTTTATACTCGACTTGTTCTCTATTTTGTTCATTGAGTTCATCGAGGCTAATGAGGCTTCTATTGCTCGGATACATGGTCTTCTAACCTCAACAGTTGGACTGCACCAAGTAAATTTTTACCGTTGGACAGCAGCATACCCAGCGGATCGTTTTCATCAATTTTTTGTAGTTTCTGAGTAGCGCTTCTTCAGCCATCCTTCGGGGGCAAGACTGAGGAAAAAAGGATGCAGCTCTTTACTCTCAAATGGCCCATCGGCGACAGGCATACTCAGCGATAAGCTCCGGCCTCGATAACCAGGTTCATATTCGAATAGATAACCTTGTTCGTTTTGAGTCAAAACACCGCAAAACTTGCCGTACAAAAGAACTTTTACTTTTCGATCCATATTTTCATTCCGAGTTCATTCGCAACGGCTAAAAAGTTATCCAGCGAAGTCTTACTTGGGTCTTTAAGCATTCGTTTTATCGTTGATTTAGAAATATCCGTCTGCAATTCAAGGTCTTCTAATGAGATACTCTTCTTGCGTGATTGCATATCATCAATCAGAGTGTTGGTCTCGTAAATTGAGTAACTTGAAATAGGGCGGTTGCTTGAGGCTTCAACGTTGCTAAGCATCTCTTCGAAAACTTCGTGAATTTCGGACTCAAGCTTAGTTGTGAGATTGCGAAGTTGTAGCACTTTAGGATTCATAGCGTTGCCTCTGGTATGTCAAATATGAACCATATGTCGGTTTTTTATAAATATAAGCTCAAAAATGGGCCGTGTAAACTGCTTGGGTGTCATTGATGAGCTTTATATTATTTTAGATAGGTAAATGGCTCATATTGGAGCCTTTAGTGCTCCAGCTATTGTTCTTCTGGCTCAAACCAAGTAGACCGAAAATCAAACCAACCTAAGTTATTGAGGTGTATACCCTGAGCGTTTTCTGGACCTTTAAGGCGCATCCAATGGTGAAATTGTGGTTGCAGCCAACCTGAATGTACCACTTGCCAAATTAGATGTTCGGAGCTCATATCACCACTACGCCATTGATTGTGCCAGTGATGCAACAGATCGTTATCTCTGCCACAGATGGATCTGCGCATCAGCGATGAGCCTAGCAGCCAAGCGCCAACATGCCAGGTTTCTGGGACTGGAAAATTGATGGTACCCAACCAGATATCAATATTATCAGCCGTACCTTGCGCCCACTGTTCATAAGGCAACTCAATTAGCTCGAGAGCAATATTGTTACGCTTTAGTAAGGTAGCCATCGCATTGGCGAGAGCTGGAAACTCAGGATGATGATCATGATAGGCCAAGCGAAGCGCAGTGTTTGATACTGTATCTTTAAAAGGAGAAGTGGCATGTATCGGTGCGATCCGGTGGCACCAATTGGGCAGTAAACTGGTTGCTGGCACCCACAAATGACGAATAACTGGACTCAGTTTCTTGTGATATGGAGTAAGGATTCAGAATTTGCTGCAACCAAGCCCGGTTTTCAGGCTGCTGCCACTTGTCAGAGTGACTATCGCACAGCAGAAAATATCCCCCTTGTTCTAAAAACATTTCTTCAAAACGGTCAGAAGGCCCTCCAGTCAGATCAGATGCAACACCTGAGATATATTCTTTGTCACTCAAACTTGAACTCAACCACGTTGCATTTGCTTCGGTTGATAGTGATTGTTTTGTCTCTTCCGCTTCTTGATCGGATTTATTGGTTAAATTCGTCCACATCAGGATATCGACCTGATCAAGAAGAGCTCTTAAGCCAAAATAACCATCAAAGGCTTTAAGACATAAACGGCGTTCGTCATTTTGTATCACTTGGTAGGGGCCTGTACCAACAGGTAAGCGCGCAAAATGCTCTATTTCAGCATGGTTAGCAGGTAGGATCAGTGCTGAGGATGTAGCCAACAGTTGTGGGAAGTTATCATCCTCTGCACTGAGTTCAAACTCCACACAATGCGGTCCGATGATTTTTATCTGCTCAATATGTGAAAAAAGGGCGTGCTTACGAGCACGGTTAAGGGAGGTGACCACATCGTCACTAGTTAACGGACGACCATCGTGAAATTGAACCGCAGGTCTTATATAGAAACGCCAGATAGATGGGGTAAGTTGTCTCCAATGATGAGCTAAGTCTCCTTCGACTTCACCTATTTCCTCTTTTATTCGGGTTAATCCACTGAAGATCTGACGAACAAGGTGACGCTCTGAGCGGCGCAAAGGTGTTCCCGGGTACAAATTGTACATAGTCCGATAGTAAGGAACACGCAGAAACCTGGTTGTCTGGGTTAATACTAAACCCCAGCTTTGAGCGCAATAATGGCGCAACTAAGTGCTTGTTTGTTCCGAGAAGATCAATGGCCTCGTTGAAGCGACCTTTATCAATTAAGTTTTCAGCTTTTCTACTAAGTAACTGGTTTTTATTGCTTAATAGCGTTAGTGTTGAGCGTTTCCCTCGCCCGAATTCCCCTTGCCAATCAATCCATCCGGACTCTTGCATTTGAAGTAGAAGATTTCGCATGTGCCGTTTGGTACAAAAAAGGCAGTCAGACAGCTCTTGTAATGTTACCGACACACTGCTTTCGCCAAAGTGGTTAAGCAGCTTGAGATATTGTTGTTCGAGTCTGTTGCTGGCCATAAAAGAGGAACTTATTTTATTTGAATTCATCAATTTTTAATCACCTCAATTTAGACCATTCTATTTCCATCAACAAGGCATACCTCACTATGAGCAAGCGAGTATTCCAAGATCTCGAGGCATTTTTGCCGTAGTTCTACCTATTCGTGAATAAAGAAATGGAAAGTTTTGATGAACACAAAAATTAATAAAGATACAACGATTTGCATGTCTTTGGCGGCAAGACCTACCAATTTCGGTACGCGCTTCCATAACTACCTCTACGATGCGTTGGATCTGAATTACCTCTATAAGGCATTTACCAGTAAAGATCTTGCTGGCGTGATAGCGGGGGTGAGAGCTCTCAATTTTCGCGGTTGCGCTATTTCCATGCCATTTAAAGAGGAAGTCATAGCATTGGTGGATGAGCTCGATCCCTCTGCGGCAGCGATTAATTCCGTTAACACTATCGTGAACACCGATGGACATCTTAAGGCGTATAACACTGACTACATCGCTATTTCTACGTTACTGACTCAATACGCGATCCCAACGGATTTTTCATTTGCTTTAAAAGGAAGCGGTGGGATGGCGAAGGCGGTGGCATGCGCGTTAAGAGACTTGGGATTCACCAACGGCGTTATTGTAGGGAGAAATGAGGCAAGCGGTAGGGCGCTAGCCGATTTGTGTGGATTCAAATGGCAAACCGATATGAGTGGCATCGAGGCTGATTTACTCATTAATGCAACGCCACTCGGCATGAGTGGTGGTATAGAAGAAGGAAAACTGTGCTTTTGTGAGCATGAAATTGAACATGCGCAAGTATTATTTGATGTTGTTGCCATCCCGGCTGTCACCCCCGCAGTACAGTTTGCAAAATCTATCAATAAAAGCGTTATCACGGGTAGTGAAGTATTTGCTATTCAAGCCGTTGAACAGTTTCAGTTATACACCGGAATGAAACCGAGCCAGGAACTTTTTGAACAAGCAGCAGCTTACTCAAGAAGTGAGAGCTAAATCTAATAAAACATCAACGTGTCAGTGAGCTCTTGACTGACACGAATTTGCTCCAAACCTTGCTAGATAATTGAAGCCGATAGATGACATCACTAGCTTTTCATAAAATTATCGTAATGTAATGGTAGTTCCATATGGGATAACTCAGTCTCTTGAAAAGCAACTATTAGAAGGTATAGATTCAAGTCAAAATTGGGACTATGTTTTTTGCTATTTCGACAAAACCCTTCAAATAATCAATCTCTTGCTCACCTTTTCGCATTCCCACATGTATGCACTTCTGGATCCCCTTTGAGCCAATTTTAATACATTCAAGATGTTCACTTTTTGTTGTCGCGCTTACAAGCCAGTCTGGGAGTACCGCTACACCCCGATTATGAGAAACCAATTGTAGGATCAAATCGGATGTTTCTATCTTTACGTGGTTTTTAGGTCTGCAATTGGACGGGATTAAGAATTGGGTGAAAATATCTAGTCTGTCCGCGGAAACTGGCACGGTAATCAGTTTCTTCATTAACCAAGTCGTGTGGCTCAATGTAGGCTTTTTTAGCGAGTGGGTGAGCTTTGTGTACAACTAAGACCAACTCATAGTCAAACACCGGTTGAAAAGTAAGAAGCGGGTGATCTATGGGATCAGGCGTAATTAATATATCTATTTCATGTTCATTGAGAGCATTTATACCGCTAAAATTAAAAGACGATGAGACTTCGAAACGCACATCGGTCCATTTCTCTAGATAAGGATCAGCAATAGCCATCAGCCACTTCTGGCAAGGATGGCATTCCATACCGACTTTTACGTGTCCTCTCATGCCTGAAGCATATTCGCGAAGCATAACCTCGGCATTTT
The DNA here is from genome assembly GCA_039696685.1 of Vibrio sp. CDRSL-10 TSBA. Lineage (NCBI taxonomy): Bacteria > Pseudomonadati > Pseudomonadota > Gammaproteobacteria > Vibrionales > Vibrionaceae > Vibrio > Vibrio sp. CDRSL-10 TSBA. The sequence continues at coordinate 527,035 of CP155566.1, forward strand.
CTAACTGCGGCAAAATTCGCTCAGCAACTTGAATTAAGTATTCACCGGCTTTGGTAAAATGTAAGTTTCTACCCTGTTTAATCCAGATTTTTGTGTTGTAGCGCTCTTCAAGTTTTCTGATCATATGCGAAAGGGCAGACTGGCTCACATGCAGCTTTTCTGCAGCAGCGGTAACACTGCCCTGAGACTTTACTTCCTTTAGAATTTCCAGATATCTCACATCAATCATAACTACGACCCGCTTCCTGATTATGTGATGAGCATAACTCATCATTTAATGAATAAATACCATTTTTAATCATGATAAAACTCCTGCAAAAATAGCGACTACCGATACTTATATTGTTAACTTTCTGATTTGGCGGAGTATTACATGAACTATACAGAAGAATTTCCTCAATCCATTTTTGATGAAGTGATAGAGCGCAAAAACTCAAACTCGATGAAGTGGGCATTCAGTAAACAGTTGCTCAGTTTAGAAGAAAGCGCGGCGGAACCGTTGCCAATGTGGGTTGCAGATACCGATTTCAGAGCGCCTAAACCTGTGTTAAATGCCCTGTATGACGCTGTTGAGCATGGCGTATTTGGTTATCCGGGTGGTGCGCTCGAAAGTTATGTGGATGCGGTAATAAATTGGCAAAAGAAGCGTTTTAGCTGGGCTGTACAAGAGGAGTGGGTGGTTCAAACCGCCGGAATCATTACAAGCCTAAAAACGGCAATTCAAGCATTTTCAAACCCTGGGGATAGCGTCTTAATTCAGCCGCCAGTCTATTCTCATTTTCATAACGATGTGCTTATTAATGGTCGACAACTGGCATTGGCTCCACTGGAGCGAGTTGACCAGGGCTATCGATTTAACCCTGAAGTGTTTGAAGATGCGATTCAAGCGAACACTAAAATATTCATTTTGAGCAATCCTCATAATCCTACCGGTAATGTGTGGTCGGAAGAAGAATTAAGAATCATGGGCGAAATATGTTTTAAACATGGAATACTGGTTATTTCGGATGAAATTCACCAAGATTTGATCATGAATCCGCTCAAAAAGCATACTCCGTTTGCCTCTTTGGGGCGTGAATTTGAGCTAAACAGTCTCACTTGTACCGCGCCAAGTAAAACATTCAATCTGCCTGGATTACAGTGTGCGAACGTCTTTATTCCTAACAAAAACCTACGAAATCAGTTTGCACGGCTGTATGAGAGAAATATGTTCCCATTGGTTAATACACTGGGCATGGTAGCGGCAGAGGCGGCCTATACACACTGTGAAAAATGGGTGGATGCGATGGTCGATTACGTCCGTGGTAACCATGACTATTTTGCGAAAGAGGTTAATGCGATGACGGATAGAATCAGCGTACTTCGGGCCGACTCTCTTTATTTGAGTTGGATTGATTGTCGCAAGTTGGGATTCAGTGCAGTGGAATTAGACCGATTTATGTTGACTAAAGCGCGTCTATGGTTAGATAAAGGGCAGAAGTTTGGTCAAGAAGGTCATGGATATATGCGAGTGAATTTAGGCTGCCCACGGTCCACTGTGGAAGAGTCGATTCGCCGTCTACGTCTTTCACTAGACTACCTTGCCAATGACTACACAATATAATCGACCTCAAACGTGCACTGACTCTACTTCAAGAACAGTTGTGAGATTAGAACAGACTATGGCTAGGAACAAATATGGATAATCAGACCGATTTGATTGTTGAGGCGTCGGAATACACGGAATCACAAAACCGCTCGAATATTTGGCGGTTAACCTTGGCTCAAGCCCTATCTGGCGCGAATGCGGTGGTGGTCTATGCAACGGGGGCGATTGTCGGGAATATGCTTGCTCCATCAGCGATGTTGGCCACTTTGCCCATTTCAATTTTTGTTGTCGGCATGGCGCTATGTGTTTTTCCTGTTGGAGAAATTGCCTTTCGTTATGGTCGCCGCGCTGCATTTTTGGTTGGCTCTGCGGCTGGCGTGATTACCGGTTTGCTTGCTATGGCAGCACTGTTTACACAATGGTTCTGGCTATTTTGTTTGTCGACATTTTTTGGTGGCGCTTACGCCGCGGTTGTGCTTTCTTTTCGTTTTGCCGCTACCGATGGCTTACCTGCGAACAAGCGCCCTCAAGCGCTCTCTCTAGTCATGGCTGGCGGGATTGTGGCAGGGATCATAGGGCCACAATTGGTTACGCAAACCATGCACTTGTGGCCACAGAAAATGTTTGCCGTGACCTTTTTGGCACAAGCGATAGTTGCGCTATTGGCTGGCATTGTACTCTTCGGTGTCCATTCGCCAGCACCAAAAAGGCAGACAGAGCGAGGTGGGCGAGCATTAGCAGATATTGTACTTCAGCCACGTTTTATTAGTGCGGTTATTTGTGGCGCGGCTTCTTATATGATCATGAATTTTTTAATGACAGCGGCTCCACTGGCTATGCACATGCATGGCCATAGCCAAGAGTCATCGAACTTGGGGATTCAGTGGCATGTGATTGCTATGTACGCGCCAAGCTTTTTTACCGGTAAGCTAATTGCGCGTTTTGGTGCTGCGAAAATCTCCGCATTGGGTATTTTCCTAACTGGGCTATCTGCTGTTATTGGTTTAATGGGAGAAGAGGTCGTGCATTTCTGGTCGCTATTGATACTGCTAGGTCTTGGCTGGAACTTTGGATTCTTAGGGGCGTCCGCGTTAGTACTAGAATGCCACGAAGCCAAAGAAAAGAACCGAGTGCAGTCGCTTAATGATTTCATCATATTTGGTTTGATGGCGATTGGCTCGTTTTCTTCCGGCGGTATCCTTAGCTTCTATGGTTGGCATACCGTGCTGTTGGTTTCATTTGTACCGTTAGTCTTGGCGACGATCACACTTGGCTCGGCAAGGAAGCGCTCGTAACCCGATTAAACCAATGGAGTGTTGGTCTTATAACGCAAGGCCAACACCAACTTTGGCTTTGGACATGGCGACGAGCGTTTTAAAACGTTTGACGTTAGGCTTTTGGAAAAACAGCTCTCTTGTCAGCTCATTGTATTGATCCATACTTTGCACCGCGAATATCAACACAAAGTCCCATTCTCCTGTTACGTAATAGCATTGTTGTACGAATGGGCAATTTTCAAAATCGCGACGGGTCGCATCCAGTTCGTGGATTTGTTCTGACTCCACTTCGATGTTGGCGATGATGGTTAAACCAAATCCCAGCGCTTCTTGATTAAGCAGTGCCGTATATTGCTTAATCACGCCATTGGCTTTGAGCTTTTTGAGTCGTCTATTTACGGCGGCCGTTGATAAATTTACCTCTTCACCTAACTCACTTTGCGCCATTCGCCCATCTTTTTGGATAGCACGTAGGATCTTTAGATCAAATTCATCCACTTCAATCATTAAAATTTCCACTTAATCGCTAATAAAACGCAAAAAAATTGCGATAACACAGTTAATTTAGAAAATTTATACGATCACTGCTCTCTATACTAGTCCTATCTAACATGACTTATTACACCGAAATATAGGAAGGTTCCTATGACAGCACTTGTGCTAGATGCGGATACGCTGCTTGAAAATATCACTACCCTTGGAAATATTGGCCTTGAGCCTAGCAATGAAGGTCGCTCTCGAATTGCTTTAACTGATGCAGAAAAGCTAGGACGAGATCAACTGGTTACATGGATGAAGGGATTGGACTTGGAAGTTCATATTGACGAAATCGGTAACCTATTCGGCATTCTCCCTGATAACACAGGAAACACAAAAAACGACGCTTTGATGATTGGCTCCCACATCGACAGTGTATTCAATGCTGGTGCACTTGATGGTTGCTACGGCGTTCTAGCCGGATTGGCTGTCACCAAAGCGTATCGGGACCAGAATGTTTCTCCTTCACGGCCAATCATTGTGGCGGCTTTCACCAATGAGGAAGGGGTTCGCTACCAACCAGATATGATGGGATCCCTTGCCCATGCAGGAGGCCTCACCGCAGAGCAAGTTTTAAATAGTATCGGCACGGATGGGACGCGCTTGGGAGATGAATTGCAACGCATAGGCTACGCCGGAACGATGCCTCTAGGAACGCTTATCCCCAGTCAGTACCTTGAACTGCATATCGAGCAAGGCCCGATCTTAGATAGTGAGGGCATCAAAATTGGTGCTGTTGCCAATCTGCAGGGGATTTCTTGGCAAAAAATTCAAATCAAAGGAAAAGCTAACCATGCAGGCACGACGCCTATGTCGATGCGCCATGATGCAGGATATGTCGCCGCTTCTATCATTGCGTTTCTTGAGAGAGATAACGGAAACGATGCCCGGAACTTTGGCGACAGTTGGCAGCATAAAATTCGAACCGAATGCGATTAATGTCATCCCACGAATGACCGAATTAACCGTTGATCTGCGCAATCCGGATAACACGATGTTAATGGCTGCCGAGCAGGCATTAGCAGAGAAACTAGAGATATTAAGACGAGAAGAAGGTGTCACGATAGGAACGGAGGTATTAGCTCGCTTTGATCCTGTTATCTTCGACGAAAGCTTGGTCGCTTCTATCGAGAAAGCTGCCAATTCACTCAATATTTCTCATCACCGAATGACATCAGGTGCAGGTCACGATGCACAAATGATCGCCCGCATTGCGCCATCAGCAATGATTTTTGTACCAAGTAAAGATGGCGTTAGCCACAACCCGAAAGAGTTCACTGAACTTGAAGATTTAATCCTCGGCGCTGAAGTTCTATTGACCACCGTAGACTCTTTGCTCAGCAACGTTTCTGGCTAATCCAATTATCGTTTGAGAGACCTTATCATGCTATTTAAAAACCCAAATGCCACCAATTCACCATATCCGACAAAATTGGCAACGGTGTTAAACCAAGAAACGGCTCATAAAAGTAAGCAATGGCTGTCTACTTGGCCTTTGCTTAGCCGTTGCGCCACGCCACTCAGGTCGATGACCGGAACCGCTCGAGCACTAGGCATTAACACGCTTTGGATAAAAGATGAATCCAAACGCTCCAAACTGGGGAGCTTTAAAGCACTAGGTGCTCCCAATGCACTTATCAATTTAATCCTGACCCATTTCCCAACATTTGAAGCCGATAAAATCCTATTGGGTAAATACCGAGAACAACTTGCAGACTTTGCTGTGGTTAGTGCAACTGACGGTAACCACGGACGCGCATTAGCAGCAGCAGCACAATCGAGTGGTTGTCCTTGTACCATTGTGATTCATGCACAAGTCAGCCAAGAAAGGGAAGACGCCATTGCTGAGTATGGTGCAACTATGGTTCGTATCACTGGAAACTATGATGAGTCGGTAGAAGAAGCTGACCGTATTGCGAAAGAAAATGGCTGGATTGTCGTCTCGGATACTTCTTATGAAGGATACACGGAAATACCTCGAGATGTTATGCAAGGTTATGGTGTGATGGCGACGGAAACTGCTGAACAACTCGAAGCGCAAGAGCAGAAGCCGACCCATATAATTCTTCAGGGTGGAGTCGGAGGTTTAGCTGCAGGTGTGTTCAGTTATTTCTGGGAGCAATACGGAGTTGAGCGCCCAACATTTATTGTGGTCGAACCAAGACAGGCAGACTGTTTATACCAGAGTGCTATCCAGGGTAAACCATCGGCGGCAACAGGGTCGGTAGATTCCGTAATGGCAGGACTGGCTTGTGGTGAAACTTCACAAATCGCTTGGGACTTTCTACAACCAAGTGTGGATTATTTCACTTTGATTGAAGATCAGGATGCGATCGACAGCATGGTGCATCTTGCTCACAGTAAATATGGGGACGCACCAATTGTCGGCGGTGAATCTGGGGTGGCGGGTTTAGCACTATTGACCAAGCTGGCAAAACTGACTCAGCTCAATGCGCTGAGTCTAAACGCGGACTCCAAAGTTTTAATCGTTAATACCGAAGGTGCCACTGCGCCAGATCTATTCAAAGAATTAACAGGTATTTCGGCAGAAGAAATCATCGCTAAACAATAAGGAATAGAAATGTCATCTATTGAATCGTTTAAAAAACAGTTAATGAGCTGGCGTCACCATTTACATCAGTATCCCGAGACCGGTTTCGAAGAGTATCAGACTGCTGAATTTGTTTGCCAAATACTATCGGATATGGGGCTAAAGGTAACCACAGGTATAGGAGGCACAGGATTAGTTGCCAGTATCAATCGAGGAAACAGCCATAAAGTCGTTGCTATTCGTGCTGATATGGATGCCTTAAACATTTGTGAGGCATCGAATGAGCGTCACTATACTTCTCAACATCAGGGGAAGATGCATGCGTGTGGCCACGATGGCCACATGGCTATGGTACTCGGCGCAGCAAAATTGCTTACCGATAATCCTGATTTTGATGGAACTGTGCGCTTCATATTTCAGCCGGCGGAAGAACACGGTCGTGGTGCGAAAGCAATGATGACTGATGGCGTGTTTGAGCGTTTCCCAGTAGACGCAATTTTTGGTGGTCATAATATGCCAGGAATGCCGTTAGGGACTATCGCTACTCGCTCTGGTGGTATCATGGCTAGCGAGGATAACTTTGAAATAACCATTGAAGGTAGTGGTACTCATGCTGCGCGGCCACACATGGGCAATGACCCGATGGTGATAGCGGCAAACATTATTTTAGCGCTGCAAACTATCGTGTCGCGGAACGTAGACCCAAGCCAACCGGCAGTGGTTTCCTGTACAGAGATCTTAACGGATGGGTTGCGTAACGCCATTCCTGGAAAAGTAGTAATTAAAGGTGACACTCGTAGTTATTCCAAAGCGATTCAAGCACAGCTTGAGGAGCGTATGCGTAGTCTTGTTAAAGGGATATGTGATGCGCACAACGCTAATGGAACCGTTATCTACACTCACGAATTTGCTCCGACAGTGAACACGGAGGAATACGTCAGCTTAGCGGTAGAGTCGGCAGCACAAGTGGTTGGAAGAGGTAATGTTGAAGACAATATTCAACCTATGATGATTTCAGAAGACTTTGGTGCTTTTCTACAAAAAGTACCAGGCAACTTTGTCTTTTTTGGTAATGGTCATCAAAAAGAACAGGGCGGTACGCCTCTACACAGCGCTCATTATGATTTCAATGACGAATTACTCGTTACCGGAGCAAACTACTTTGCCACGGTGGCTAAGGTTGCATTAAAGAAATTAAATCAATCCAACTAGCTCGGAAAATTCGGCGCATCATCGATATCGCGCCGAACTGCATCCATTAATTTACAATCTTGGCAATGTATCGATATAAGTTTTTCGCATCTAGAACTTTAACAGGTAAGGCTAGCGCAAGATCTGATCCGTTTTAGCGATACCTAAAGTTATTCGTCTTGGTCTAATTTAGCAAATTCACTGGCAAACTTCTGTCCAAAACTGATTTATGTTTGAATAAATCGATATCGCGGGTGCCCAACTCCCCGGCACATCCGAGGTTGTATCGATATTTTTGCCCCCCAAGTGTCAATAAACCTGCCTTTTCTGGTGAGCACAGCCAGGTCACATCGGCTTAATCCTCATTTGATTGACACTTGAGGGGCGGTGTTGGCTAAGCCTTTCTCCCTTTGGCTATCGCGTCCAGTTCTTCAACCAGGTCTTCGGCTCTGAGGTGCGTGTAGCGGCGTAGCATCTGCATTGATTTGTGGCCGCTGATGGCCGCAACTTGCTGATCACTTAGCCCGCCTTCCACTAAGCGGCTGACGCTCTCGTGGCGCAGGTCGTGGAATTTAAAATCTTTCAGGCCAATCTTGGCTTTGATCTTCATCCACACTTTGTTGAAGTTGTACGGGCGGCGCTTGCCGTCTTTGCCTGGTTCGCCAAAGAAAATCAGGTCGGTATCAATGGGCCGTACCGGATTATTAATCGCCTGCTTGAAGGATTCTAACGCCAGGAGAGAAAGCGGAACGGTTCTCGGCATGGTGTTTTTGGTTTCGACCAGGAAAACCACACGCTTTTTCAAATCAACCTGAGAGCGGCGCAGAGAAGTGATTTCAGAGGAACGCATACCGGTTTCCAGCGCGATACGAACAATCCAGGCTAACATCGGATTGGTGTGTGTCTCAACGGCTTCCAGGAGCTGTAGCTCTTCTTCCTCGGTCAAGCGCCGTTCCCGGCCAGAAGGCGGGGAGGGCTTACGAATATTCTGGACTGGGTTAATGGCCAGGCCGATACCCCATTCTTTAATCGCAATGTTATACAGGTGGCTGAGCAGGGCCAGGTCAATGCGCACGGTATTAGGAGATCGCGGTTTGGGAGCCGGGTTACCTCTGGCGTCGCAACGGTCCAGGCCAGCTAACCGATCGTCTCGATACTTGGCAATGATTTCGGGCGTCAAGGCGGCCAGGGAGTATTTCCCCAGGGCTTTGATAATCGGTTTGGAATGTCTCGCGTCACAGGCAGCGGTCGCCGGTCGTTTGGTCGGTGAGATTTCTGCCAGGTAGCGTTTTAATGCTTCTTCAATGGTGAGTCGTTCAGACGAGGAACGTTTGATATACACGCCACGCACAATTTCATCTTCAGTGCGTCTTGCCCAATCCTCGGCATCGCGTTTGAGACGAAAAGTTTTAGACGTCGTCGGCCAGCCGGTTTTTCGAATAACGGCTTTCCAGGTACCTGAAGAGGTTTTAACTAAAGTTGCCATGTGAGTACTCCCGAATGCGTACTGTACTGATTTTGTACCTCGGGACGGAATAAAAGGCAACATTCAAAGAAGGGGAAGCGATAACTGCTTGATTTGAATGGTGGCCCCTCCCAGACTTGAACTGGGGACCAATCGATTATGAGTCGACTGCTCTAACCACTGAGCTAAGGGGCCATACAGGTCAAAGATTATAGGGGAAGCTTTACGGGGTGTCTAGACGCTAGGGCGGGCAATTGCGCTTAGTTTTTATTCACTTAGAACAACAGGCAATAAAAAAGGTGAGCCAGAGCTCACCTTTTTCAGTCTTGGTCGATTATTCGTCCAGGAAGCTGCGCAGAGTTTCTGAGCGGCTTGGGTGACGAAGCTTACGCAGTGCTTTGGCTTCGATCTGACGAATACGTTCACGGGTTACGTCGAACTGTTTGCCCACTTCTTCCAGAGTGTGGTCAGTGTTCATGTCGATACCGAAACGCATACGCAGTACTTTAGCTTCACGTGGCGTCAGGCCGGCCAGAACGTCGCGTGTCGCGCCTTTCAGGCTGGTTGATGTTGCTGAGTCCAGTGGCAGCTCGAGGGTGGTATCCTCGATGAAATCGCCCAGATGCGAATCTTCGTCGTCACCGATTGGTGTCTCCATTGAGATTGGCTCTTTGGCAATTTTCAGTACTTTACGGATCTTGTCTTCCGGCATTTGCATGCGTTTCTGCCAGTTCTTCCGGCAGTGGCTCACGACCCATTTCCTGCAGCATCTGACGCGAGATGCGGTTCAGTTTGTTGATCGTTTCGATCATGTGAACCGGAATACGGATAGTACGTGCCTGGTCTGCGATAGAACGGGTGATCGCCTGACGAATCCACCATGTCGCGTAAGTTGAGAACTTGTAACCACGACGGTATTCAAACTTATCCACCGCTTTCATCAGACCGATGTTACCTTCCTGAATCAGATCGAGGAATTGCAGACCACGGTTGGTGTATTTCTTAGCGATAGAAATAACCAGACGTAAGTTCGCTTCAACCATCTCTTTCTTCGCACGGCGGGCTTTCGCTTCACCGATAGACATGCGACGGCTGATGTCTTTGATGCGAACCACAGTCAAAGAGGTTTCTTGTTCGATGATCTGCAGTTTCTGGATTGAACGGCGAATGTCTTCTTCATTACGGCGGATTTTTTCCGCGTACGGTTTATCAGACGCCAGAACCTGATCCAGCCACGCTTCGCTTGATTCGTTACCGGTGAAGACTGCGATGAACGATTTCTTCGGCATCTTAGCCACTTCAACCACAGACTTCATGATCAGACGTTCTTGAGTACGAACGCGATCCATAGAAGTACGCAGTGTTTCCACCAGGTGGTCGAACTGCTTAGGTGTCAGACGGAATTCGCGGAATACGTCCAGTACCAGATCAGTCGCTTCCTGAGCGTGTGAACTTTCGTTACCGTGCTCGTTGATCGCCAGTTGCAGGTTCTGGAATTTGTTACGCAGTTGCGTGAATTTTTCCAGTGCCAGCTCAGGGTCGATACCAACTTCTTCTTCGCTGTCGTCGCTTGAATCGCCGTCTCCATCTTCATCGTCGTCGTCTTCATCGTCGTCGATGTTTTTGTCGTCTTCATCTTTGAGGTCGGCTTCGGTCAGTTCAGAACCGATGTGCGTCGCAGTCGGCGCAGTGCTCTCTTCTTCATTCGGATCGACAAAACCTGAAATCAGGTCAGTCAGGCGCAGCTCTTCAGCCTGGACTTTATCAAACTGTTCCAGGATGTAAGGGATGGTGCCCGGGTATTCAGCGACCGCGCTTTGAACCTGGTTGATACCATCTTCAATGCGCTTGGCAATATCAATTTCACCTTCACGAGTCAGTAGTTCTACTGTACCCATTTCACGCATGTACATGCGGACTGGATCGGTCGTACGACCAATCTCGCTTTCTACGCTGGACAGCGCAGCGGCAGCGGCTTCTGCTGCATCTTCATCAGTGATCGTATCGTCGTCGTTTAACGCAAGATCATCGGCATCTGGGGCAGTTTCTACTACCTTGATACCCATGTCGTTGATCATCTGAATAATATCTTCTACCTGCTCAGAATCGACGATCTCGGCAGGTAGGTGGTCATTTACTTCGGCGTAGGTCAGATAGCCTTGTTCCTTGCCTTTCAGGACAAGTACTTTAAGCTGTGACTGCGGACTTTGATCCATAGACGGTATCCAACTTCGTATCTGGTGAAGGAATAGTATGCGAAATGCAAACCACGTATACTAACAAATTTATTCTTTGCTGACTATTTAAACTGGGTTACGCTTTTAATTCTAGCATTAACGCTACTAGCTCCCTTTTTTCGTCGCTTGATAAACCGACGCTTCTCTCTTTAGCCTGCAAGTTGTCAATTTGTTTCTCTACGCACTGGGCAAGAATCTTGTCCAGTGAGTCTAAAAATAGTTCTTCCTGATTGTCTTCGACGAGCGGTATCTCCCAGCTCGCCAGACGAGACAGAAGTGCCTCATGATTTTCGTTGCGCCAATGTTCGAGTAATTGGCCAGTTGATATATGGGGATTTTGTCGACAGTTTTCAAGCACTGTGACCAACAAACTCAACCCAGGTATAGCCAGACCTTTTACGCTGGAAAGATCCGGTACCATTTCAGCATAGCTCGGATTTTGCAGAAGCAAAGCGATGACTTCACGCATCGGGGTGCGTTTAATCTCTTTGTGTGGCTGCGGGCGCGGGTTAGCGGCCGCCGGCACGCTCGGCTTTTTATAAATGCCGGTCTTCTGCTCCAGAATGCGCAGCAGCTGATCCTGCAGCGATTCATCCGGGATCTGGTTAATCAGTGGCAGTGCCATCGCCTGCAGCGCGGCTTTGCCTTCATAAGTACTGGTGTCCACCTGGCTGAGCAGGTTGGAGAAACAGGTACTTAGACAGCGGTTCTGCGTTGTGCATCTGCTGTTCAAAGGCGTCTTTGCCGTATTTACGCACGTAGCTGTCCGGGTCCTCGCCGTCGGGCAGGAACAGGAATTTGAGAATGTTGCCGCTTTTGAGGTAGCTGAGCGCATTCTCCAGCGCGCGCCACGCCGCTTCACGGCCGGCGCGGTCACCGTCGTAACAGCACACCACAGTGTTGGTCTGACGGAACAGCAGCTGCAGGTGGTCACCTGTGGTTGAGGTGCCCAGCGACGCGACCGAATAGTCGATACCATACTGCGCCAGTGCCACCACATCCATATAACCTTCGACCACCAGAATCTGCGGTGGTTCACGGTAAGCCTGTAGCACCTCATACAGGCCGTACAGCTCTTTGCCTTTATGGAAAATCGGCGTTTCCGGCGAGTTGAGGTATTTCGGCGTGCCGTCACCCAGCACCCGGCCACCAAAGCCGATCACCCGGCCACGCCGGTCACGGATCGGGAACATGATGCGGCCGCGGAAACGGTCGTAACGGTTGCCTTTGTCGTTTTCAATCAGCATGCCACCGGAGACCAGCATGTCCTGGTTATGGCGGCTCTGACCAAAGTTTTTACGTACTTGGTCCCACTCGTCAGCGATGTAGCCGATGCCGAACTTCTGCACGATTTCACCGGATAAACCGCGGTTTTTCAGGTAATCGATGGCGGTGCGGTTAGTGGCTATTTTCAGCTGCTGACGGTAGAACTGAGCAATGCTGCCCATCAAATCGTACAGGTTACGCTTTTCTTCACTGCTGGCGCGCGGGGCATTACTGCCGTTATTGAAGCTGCCGTTGGAACGGGCTTCGCGCGGTACATCCAGGCCGAGAAAGGAGGCCAGCTCTTCAATCGCTTCCGGAAATTCCAGTCGCTCGTACTCCATCATGAAGTCGATGGCATTACCGTGTACGCCGCAACCGAAACAGTGATAGAACTGTTTTTCCTGGCTGACGCTGAAAGAGGGGGTTTTCTCGTTGTGGAACGGGCAGCAGGCGCTGTAGTTTTTACCCTTTTTTTTAAGTTTTACACGTGCGTCAATGATGTCGACGATATCAAGTCGAGCGAGGAGGTCATCAATGAAACTACGAGGGATCTGTCCTGCCATAAAACCTAAAACAAAGAGCTAAACGAAAAAATTACATCCGGCCGGATGGGCGGCGAGCCTCGCGGTTAAAGCTGAGGTTCGGGTCTGCAAAGGCCTGGAGTATAGATACAAACAAGCCGTGCGTTCCGAAGAATAGCACGGCTTGCTGCAATTGGGCGTGGTATTAAGCCAGCTTAGCGCGAACTAAACCGCTTACTTTACCCATATCTGCGCGCCCTTGAATTTGCGGCTTCAGCACAGCCATTACTTTACCCATGTCTTGCATGCCCGCGGCTTCGGATTCGGTGATTGCGCTGTCAATCAGGGCAGACACTTCGTCTTCGGTCAGTGGTTGAGGCATAAAATCCTCAAGTACAGTAATTTCGGCTTTTTCCGCATCAGCGAGGTCTTGACGACCGGCTGCTTCAAACTGCGCAACAGAGTCGCGACGCTGTTTAACCATTTTCGTCAGCACAGCAAGAATGTCGTCGTCGGACAGAGTAATCTGTTCGTCAACTTCACGTTGCTTAATGGCTGACAAAGCTAAACGGATAGTGCCAAGGCGCGTTTTGTCCTTGGCTTTCATCGCTAATTTTTGCTCTTCTTTGAGCGTGTCAATCAGAGCCATAACAAATTCCTAAGTAAGGAATCAGTTATTAGTACAGGCGAACGCGACGAGCGTTTTCGCGAGCAAGCTTCTTAGCGTGACGCTTTTGAGCTGCTGCTTTAGCGCGTTTGCGAACTGTAGTTGGTTTTTCGTAGTGCTCACGACGACGCACTTCAGAAAGGATACCTGCTTTTTCGCAAGAGCGCTTGAAACGACGCAGTGCTACGTCGAACGGTTCGTTTTCACGTACTTTAACTACTGGCATATGCCTTTCACCTCAGGGGTTAATTCGTTAACGCTGGCGTTCAGTGACCGAAACAATAATTTGCTTAGTCTATCTACCAGCTTGATCAAAAATGGTGCCGAATTTTAATCCGATCGACAGGGCTTTGTAAAGCATTTTGTCGACTACAGTCTGTACAAAATTTGTTTGTAAAGCCAAGCCGAGGTAACATGGCGCCAATTTCTAATTATAGATGAAAGCGTGCTGAGAAAACTATGCGCATTATTGGTATTGAAACTTCTTGTGACGAGACGGGTATAGCAATTTACGACGACGAGCAAGGATTGCTGTCGCACAAACTCTATAGTCAGGTCAAACTTCATGCAGACTATGGCGGTGTGGTGCCGGAACTGGCCTCACGCGACCATGTTAAAAAAACCATTCCTCTGATTAAAGCGGCGATGGCTGATGCCAATCTGACCCCGGCCGATATTGACGGTGTGGCTTACACCGCCGGTCCTGGCCTGGTTGGCGCGCTGCTGGTGGGGGCCACTATCGGCCGCAGCCTGGCGTACGCCTGGAATGTGCCGGCGGTGCCTGTGCATCACATGGAAGGCCACCTGCTGGCGCCGATGCTGGAAGATAACCCGCCACCGTTCCCGTTTGTGGCGGTGCTGGTGTCCGGCGGCCACTCAATGATGGTGGAAGTGAAAGGCATTGGTGAATATCAGATCCTCGGTGAGTCGATTGATGATGCCGCCGGTGAAGCGTTTGATAAAACCGCTAAGCTGATGGGGCTCGATTATCCGGGTGGTCCGCTGCTGGCGCGTCTGGCAGAGAAGGGTACGCCGGGTCGCTTTAAGTTCCCGCGTCCGATGACCGATCGTCCGGGGCTGGATATGAGCTTCTCCGGTCTGAAAACCTTCACCGCCAATACCATTGCCAGCAATGGTGATGATGAGCAGACCCGCGCCGATATCGCCTATGCGTTCCAGGAAGCGGTGTGTGACACGCTGGTGATTAAGTGTAAACGTGCTCTGGAACAGACCGGGATGAAACGCATCGTGATTGCCGGCGGCGTGAGTGCCAATAAGCAGCTGCGTGAATCGCTCGGTAAACTGGCACACAAAATCGGTGGTGAGGTGTACTACCCGCGCACGGAATTCTGTACCGACAACGGTGCGATGATCGCTTATGCCGGGATGCAGCGTCTCAAAAACGGTGATACCACGGATCTGAGTCTGGATGCGCGTCCGCGCTGGCCGATTGATCAGCTGACGCCGATTGCTCAGTAAGCACAATTGTTACGGTCGCTGCGGCGGCCGTTTTTATATCTCACGTTTGGTCACAAACCCCAAGCAGGTTTCATGACAACGACAGTAATACGCACGCGATGAGCGCTGCAATATAAAGGAAACAACAGCCATGACGATGTTTACTCATGACGGTCAGCAGATGCATTACCTCGATCAAGGTGAGGGTGAGGTGATTGTGTTTGGCCACAGCTATTTGTGGGACAGCGCGATGTGGGCGCCGCAGGTCGAAGCCCTGAGCGCGCAATACCGTTGTATCGTGCCTGATTTATGGGCACACGGCCAGTCACAACCCGCTCCGGCGTCGATGCGCAGCCTGAGTGATTATGCTCAGCATATTCTGGCACTGATGGATCATCTCGGCATTGAGAGCTTTACTATCGTCGGTCTGTCGGTGGGCGGCATGTGGGGCGCAGAGCTGACCGCGCTGGCACCGCAACGCGTTAAAGCGCTGGTGATGATGGATACTTTTGTCGGCCTGGAGCCGGAAGTCACTCACGCCAAATATTTCCACATGCTGGATACCATTACCGCGCTGCAAGCGGTACCGGCACCGATTGTCGAGACCGTGGCACCGATGTTTTTTGCCAAGCAGGCTGAGCAGGTTGCGCCGCAGCTGGTGCACAACTTTAAACAGCAGCTTGCTGCTCTGAGCGGCGAGCAGGCGGTGGAAGTGGCGCGTATCGGGCGGATGGTGTTTGGCCGTCGCGACCTGATGGAAGAGGTGGAGAAGTTTGCCTTGCCGGTACTGATTGCGGTCGGCGCCGAAGACAGCCCGCGTCCGGTGCTGGAATCTTATCTGATGCAGGACAGCATTAGCGGCAGTGAACTGGTGGTGATCCCGCAGGCCGGCCACATCAGTAACCTCGAACAGCCGCAGTTTGTCACCGAGATGCTGCAACGCTTCTTGGCGCGTTGTTTAAATTAGCATTGAGTCTCTGAACAGATAGCCAGGTGAATCTGAGCTGTCCAACTGACGTAATCAAAAAGGCCGTCACGGCCTTTTTTTGTGTCTGTTATTTGTTGTGAAGAGAATAGCTATGAAGAAAAGAGCTGTGAAGTTCACGGCCGTGAAGTGCTGGGCTCGGCGTTAATCGAGATGGCGACGTTTCTCGCCGACCTTGGGCTCGGTGCCGCTGATCAGGCGTTTAATATTCTGATGGTGACGCAGCACGATAAGGCAGCACAGCATCGCCACCGGCAGGGTGTAATGCGGTTTGACCATCCAGGTATAAAACGGTGCCAGCAGAACGGTGACCAACGCGGCCAGCGAGGAGTAGCGGAAGATCACGGCGATCACCAGCCAGGTGGCCATAATCATTGCGGTCAGATCGAGTCCGATCGGTGCGATCGCACCTAAAGCTGTGGCGACCCCTTTACCACCTTTAAAATGAAAAAACAGCGGATACATGTGGCCAAGGCAGGCTGCGATCGCGATTACGCCCAGCAGCAGCGCATCAATGCCGAGAAAATACGCACTCCAGACCGGAATGGTGCCTTTGAGCATGTCACACAGCAGCACCGCCGCCGCGGTCTTTTTGCTGCCGATACGCAGCACATTGGTCGCGCCCGGATTATGCGATCCGACGGCGCGCGGATCTGGCAGTCCGGTCATTTTGCAGATCAAAACTGCACTGGAGACGGATCCCAGCAGGTAAGCAGAAATGATCATAATGAGTGCCAGTGGCGTCATAATTTCCTCAGAGTGAAGATTTACCGGAATATCGGTTCACAAGTCCTTGTTAACCAAGCTCAAAGTAAAAATTCTGTCCGGATTTCGCATCTTGAGGTGGTTTAGGTATATGATATCGCGATTCAGCAAAATAATACGTTTTTTTCCTCAAATAGGGTATCCGACCTGTAAAAAGGATGTAATAGAAAGATGGATAAAGTTTTTATCGAGCAATTGGAAGTGATCACCACCATCGGTGTGTATGACTGGGAACAAGAGATCAAGCAGAAGCTGGTTCTGGATCTGGAAATGGCACACGACAACAAGCCTGCCGGGCTGAGTGATGATGTGGCGGATGCCCTGGACTATTCTCAGGTCAGTCAGGCGGTGATCGATCACATTGAAAACGGCCGTTTCCTGTTGGTGGAACGCGTGGCGGAAGAAGTGGCAGAGATCATTATGAGCCGTTTCTCAGTGCCTTGGATCCGTATTCGCCTCACTAAGCCGGGCGCAGTGGCCCAGGCCAAAGGCGTGGGTGTGATCATTGAGCGAGGACAGGCATGATCACCATCTATGTGGGCGTGGGTTCCAATCTGCAGCGTCACAAACACATAGAGGCCGCGATTCATGAGCTGGCCGGGTTGGGGGAGGGGCTGCGCCTCTCCACTATCTATGAGTGTGAATCGGTCGGATTTGACAGCCACGCCTTTTTTAATCTGGTGGTTGAATTGCAGACGGAACTAAATTTATCTGAGTTGTCTCAAACCCTGCGTGATATTGAACTGCGCTGGGGGCGTGACAGCCAGGCGCAGAAATTTCAGGACAGGACGCTTGACCTCGACATCATTCTGTATGGCGACACAGTGTCGCCCGCGGCGCCCAAGCTTCCCCGTCCGGACATTTATCAATATCCCTTTGTGATACAGCCTCTGTATGAGCTGTGTCCGTCGTTGTCCATTCCCGGCGATCAGCAGACGATCGCGCAGGTGTGGCAGCAAGCCAAAGGGCTGGAGGCACTTAAACCTGTAGAGCTTTGGTTCTCATTAAATTAATTACAAGAGTAAACAATGAGTTATTTTGAAGCTTTCATGTTAGCTTTAATTCAGGGCTTAACCGAATTTCTACCGATTTCCAGTTCCGCACACCTGATTCTGCCCTCGGCCATTTTTGGCTGGGCCGATCAGGGGTTGGCGTTCGACGTGGCAGTGCACGCCGGAACGTTAGCGGCGGTGGTGATCTATTTTCGCCGTGAGGTCATCACCCTGTTACGGGCGTTTTTCGGTTCGATTTTCAAAGGTCAGCGCGGCAAAGAGGTCACTTTGGCCTGGATGATCGTGCTGGCGACAATCCCCGCTTGCGTGTTTGGCCTGCTGATGAAAGATATAGTCGAGACGTATCTGCGCAGTGCATGGGTGATAGCGATCACGACCATCGTGTTCGGTCTGCTGCTGTGGTATGCCGATAAATACTCAGTGCCTAAGGATGATGAATATCAGGCTGGTTGGAAAAAGGCGCTGTTTATCGGCCTGGCTCAGGCGCTGGCGATTATCCCCGGCACTTCCCGCTCTGGTATCACCATTACAGCGGCGCTGTATCTCGGTTTTACCCGCGAGGCAGCAGCACGTTTTTCATTTCTGATGTCGATTCCGATCATTGTGCTGGCAGCCAGTTATCTTGGCATGCAGCTGGTCACCAGTGGTGCGCCTGTCCATGCCTGTTTTATGCTGACCGGAATTGTGACCTCTTTTGTCAGTGCTTATTTGTGTATCTTCTTCTTTCTGAAGTTGATTTCTCGCATGGGCATGACACCGTTCGTGATTTACCGTTTATTATTAGGTATCGGGCTGTTTGCCTTTTTACTCAATCAATAAGTCATCATTGTGGCGGGTCAGCTCCTGACTCGCCTCACTATCGGGCTTATGGTATAAATGGTGAACTTTTATTAACAACGATTCGTTGTTAATGATATTCCCCGGATACACACGCTGCTGCCTTCGGGCGGCAGCGTTTCCATTAACCAGTATGTGTTTAATTAAGAAACGAGAGGAAGGCAATGCGTGTATTTGCAGTGGCACTGACTCTGCTGTTTGCCTGTCTGCAGTATGACTTGTGGATGGGGAAAAACGGTATTGCGGACTATCGTTCGGTCGCGGGTGAAATCGAGGTTCAGCAGCAGGTGAACAGCAACCTGCATGTGCGCAACCAAGAGATGTTTGCTGAAATTGACGACCTGCGTCAGGGACTGGACGCAATAGAAGAGCGTGCCCGCCACGAGCTGGGTATGGTCAAGGATGGCGAAACGTTTTACCGCATCATAGGTGAGGAAAACCGGTCATGACTGACCTTATCACTGCCATCGTTTCCTGCCGCCGGTGTCGGCAGTCGCATGCAGGCCGACCGGCCGAAACAATACCTGACTCTGCACGGCCATACTGTGCTTGAGCATACGGTTGAAAAACTGCTCAGCCACCCGGCTATCGATCAGGTGGTGGTGGCTGTCAGCCCGGGCGATCCCTATTTTGGCGAACTTTCATTGGCTGCTCATCCGCGCGTGGTGCGGGTTGATGGCGGCAGTGAACGGGCCGATTCGGTGTTATCGGCGCTGAACTATCTTTGTCAGCAGCCATCCAATGAATGGGTCATGGTACATGACGCGGCGCGGCCCTGTGTGCAGCATGCGGATATCTCGCGCCTGATTGATGTTGCCCGCAATCATGCGGTCGGCGCCATTCTGGCGGCACCGGTACGTGATACCATGAAGCGTGGTGACGGCAGCGGTAATATCGATCATACGGTGGAACGCGTTGCTTTATGGCACGCGCTGACGCCGCAGATGTTCCGCACCCGGCCATTGCGTGATGCACTGGCTCAGGCTTTACAGCACCAGATAGCGATTACCGATGAAGCGTCCGCTTTCGAATGGCTGGGTCAACAGCCCGGTCTGGTTGCCAGCCGCGCTGATAACATTAAAATTACTCAGCCGGAAGATCTCGCTCTGGCGGACTTCTATTTGAGCAGAGAAATTTAAGTCAAGCAGCTGAAGCGGAGGCGTTGACACCGGACAGCATTTTAGCCAGCGCCGCGTATCAGCAATGCGGCGGATCAACTGAGTCGCGATAACCTGTGTCTTAACAAAGAGCTCAAAACAATTAGTTCAAAAAAATTAGCTAAAAACAATTAGCGATAAAAAGTCGCCATGAAAAGCAGCCATAAAAAGAAGAAGGACTGAACATGATTCGAATCGGCCACGGTTTTGACGTACATAAATTTGGTGGTGAAGGACCGGTGATTATCGGTGGTGTTGCGGTGCCTTACGAGCAAGGTCTGATTGCTCACTCCGATGGTGACGTGGCTTTGCATGCGCTGTGTGATGCGCTGCTTGGCGCGATTGCTGCCGGTGATATCGGCCGCCATTTCCCTGATACCGACGATAAGTGGAAAGGGGCTGACAGCCGCGAACTGCTTAAAGATGTCTACCGCCGGGTGAAAGAGCAGGGTTACCGTCTGGGTAACTGCGATGTCACTATCATGGCTCAGGCTCCGAAAATGGCGCCGCATATCGATGCCATGTGTGCGGCGATAGCACACGATTTAGAAACAGAATTAACTAACGTCAATGTTAAAGCCACCACCACAGAGCGGCTTGGCTTTACCGGGCGTAAAGAAGGTATTGCCTGTGAGGCAGTGGTACTGCTGGTGAAAGCCTGATCACATCAGGTGATTGGCGTACTGCTCTCACATATCGGAATAAAAAATGACAGATCTTTTATCATCGTTGGCTTATTTATGTGGTAAACCAACAGCGAAAGCAAAAATCAAAGCCAAGCCGGAACACTTTAAGGTGTTTGAGGAGCTGGGTTACGAGTTCAGTGGTCAGGGCGAACAGGTCATGATCCGGATTCGCAAAACCGGTGAGAACACCAGTTTTGTTGCCAATGAACTGGCCAAGGCGTGCGGCGTGAAGTCGAAAGATGTCAGCTGGGCCGGCCTGAAAGACCGCCATGCGGTGACCGAGCAGTGGCTGAGTGTTCACCTGCCACAGGGCAAGTTCCCCAATCTGGCTCAGTTTGAAGCCCAGTATCCGAGTATTGAGGTGCTGGCGATGCAGCGTCACAATAAAAAGCTGCGTCCGGGCGATCTGCAGGGTAACCGTTTTGAGGTGACCTTAAGCGAAGTCAGCGATATGGATGATGTGTTACAAAGATTGCAAGTAGTTGCACAGCAAGGCGTTCCGAATTATTTTGGTAATCAGCGCTTTGGCCGCGATGGTAACAACCTGCATGAAGCGCGCCGCTGGGGACGAGAGAATGTGCGTACCCGCAACCAGACTCAGCGCAGCCTGTATCTGTCCAGTGCCCGCTCGTGGATCTTTAACCATATTGTGTCTGCGCGCATTGAGGCCGGCTGTTTTTACCGCTTTATTGACGGCGATATCGCCCTGCAAGGCAAGCAGCAGTCATTAGTTGAGGCCGATAAGCTCAGCGAATGGAACGCACTGCTGGAACAAGGTCAGGCGGCGATTTCTGCGGCGCTGGCGGGTGACAACGCGCTGCCAACCCGTAATGACGCGCTGGCACTGGAGCAGCCGCAACTGGATGCGGAACCGGACCTGATGAAGCTGATTGGCGGTAACCGTATGCGTCACGATCGCCGCGCGGTGTCGATGATGCCACAGGATCTGAGCTGGGACGTCAACGGTGACGAAATTACCCTGCGTTTTGCGCTGGATGCCGGCAGCTTCGCGACCTCGATTGTACGCGAACTGGTGGAAGAGATTGCCGTCGAGCGTGTCTATGAGTGAATACAGCGTTTCTATGAGTGAACATCAACAGGCGTAACGGACTGATGAGTGATAAAAAATTAAAAATTCTGCTCAGTAATGATGATGGCGTCTACGCGGAGGGCATTCGTGCCTTGGCTTATGCGCTGGCAGATATGGCTGAAATCGTGATTGTCGCCCCGGACCGCAACCGCAGCGGAGCGTCGAACTCTCTGACTTTAGAGCAGCCATTGCGCGTCACCAAGATTGAACCTAATACCTATTCAGTGCAGGGCACGCCGACCGATTGCGTGCATTTTGCGTTAAACGAGCTGATGAAAGACGATTTGCCGGACCTGGTGCTGAGTGGTATCAACCACGGCGCTAACCTGGGTGATGACGTGCTCTATTCAGGTACGGTTGCGGCGGCGATGGAAGGCCATTTCCTCGGCGTGCAGGCGATCGCGTTTTCTCTGGTCGGAAAACATCATTTTGCCACTGCGGGAAAAATTGCCCGTCAGCTGGTTGAACAACATTTATCTTCTCCGATTCCGACCAACCGTTTAATCAATGTCAACATTCCGGATGTGCCGTTTGCCAAACTGACAGGTCAGAAGGTCACGCGCCTTGGTGCCCGCCACCATGCCGAGAATATGATTAAACAGAAAGACCCGCGCGGCCACGATATCTACTGGCTTGGGCCTCCGGGGCGTGAGCAGGATGCCGGTGAAGGCACCGATTTCCATGCAGTTGAACATGGCTTCGTGTCGATTACGCCGCTGCAGGTGGATCTGACCGCCCATGAGTCGCTGGGGGCGATGAATGACTGGTTGATGACCAAGGGAAAGGAAGGTGCGGATGACTAATCCGAAAGCGGACAAACTGATTCAACTGTTATCCGGTCACGGTATTAGTGATGAGAAAGTACTGGCCGCCATCCACGCTTTGCCGCGGGAAAAGTTCGTGTCGCAGGCGATGATGCATCAGGCCTATGATAATAATGCTCTGCCGATCGGTCAGGGGCAGACCATTTCCCAGCCTTACATCGTGGCGAAAATGACCCAGATGCTCGGGTTGCAGCGCGACAGTAAGGTGTTGGAAGTCGGCACAGGTTCCGGTTACCAAACCGCCGTGCTGGCGCAGCTGGTCGATCATGTCTGTTCAGTGGAGCGGATAAAATCGCTGCAGTGGGAAGCTAAGCGCCGTCTCAAGCAGCTCGACATTTATAATGTTTCCACCAAACACGGTGACGGCTGGCAGGGCTGGGCGGCGAAAGGGCCGTTTGATGCCATTATTGTGACCGCCGCAGCTCCCGTTGTTTCCGCAAGCTCTGCTCGATCAACTGGCTGACGGCGGACGCTTGGTGATCCCGGTCGGTGAAGAAGATCAGCAACTGCTGCTGATTGTTCGCCATGGTGACCATTTCGACACCCATGTGGTGGAGATGGTGCGTTTTGTGCCTTTAGTTTCAGGTGACCTGGCCTGATGCGCCCGCTTTGGTGCCGCAGTTTACTGGTCGCAGGGCTGTGCAGTCTGATGATAGGCTGCGTGGCGCATACCCCTGCGCCGGTATCGGGACTGAAGAAAGACTACACCTCTATCGAACGTGGCAGTTATCGTGGCAGCTACTATGAGGTCCGCCGCGGCGACACCTTGTACTACATTGCCTATATCACTGACAAGAACGTCAATGACATCATTCGTTACAATAATCTGCCGAAACCTTACACCATTCACCCGGGTCAGAAACTTAAGCTCTGGCAGCCTGCCTACACGCCTCCCGCTTATGGCGGCACCGGAGCCGGTCCAGCTGTTGCTGTGGCTAAAGCCGCATCAGCGCCGGTTAAAGCAGCGGTTTCTGCTCCTAAACCGATCAAAACGAGCAATAGCTCTAATACTGCGTCAACATCACAAACTGCTAATGTAACCGCTGATCAGGTTAAAAAATACCCAGGCAAGGGTGTTGAACAATCAAAACCAAAGGAGTATGTTAGTTCTGTAAATAAACAAACTGTTAACAAAAAGGTAAGTGAATCTTCATCTTCGAGCGCTAAGTTAGCTCAATCGAACGCCAAGCCAGCGAGTTCAAACGCTAAGCCAGCGAGTTCGAGTACTAAAGTAGCGAAGTGGATGTGGCCGACTAAAGGTCGGGTGATTCAGAACTTTTCCGCTGGGGATCAAGGTAATAAGGGGATCGACATCGCAGGACAGCGCGGTCAGTCCATTATGTCCACCGCAGCAGGAACAGTGGTTTATTCGGGCAGTGCACTACGCGGATATGGCAATCTGGTCATTATCAAGCACAACGATCATTATCTGAGTGCTTATGCCCACAACGATCGGTTGCTGGTTAAAGAAGGACAAAATGTAAACGCTGGCCAGAAGATAGCCACAATGGGCAGTTCAGGAGCCAGTAGTGTTCGCTTACATTTTGAAATTCGATATCAAGGTAAGTCAGTGAATCCAAAGCGCTACTTACCATAAACATACTTGTTCAGAGTCATGTGACATTAAGCAGTAGTAATGTCTTGCTAGCTCGCCAGGGGAGGCGCTATGAGTATCAGCAATACAGCCACTAAAATCGACGAAGAGTTTGAATTCGATGCCGAAGCAATGAATGCCGCGGAAGCAGAAGAGCAACTCACTACTAACAGTAAAGACCAATCTGAAGAGATTCGTGAAGAATTTGACGCATCGACTAAGAGTTTGGATGCCACTCAGATGTATCTGAGTGAGATTGGTTTCTCACCACTTTTAACCGCCGAAGAAGAAGTTTTGTATGCCCGTCGTGCTCTGCGCGGCGATGAAGCGGCACGCAAACGTATGATCGAAAGTAACCTTCGCCTGGTGGTCAAGATCTCACGCCGTTACAGCAATCGTGGTCTGGCTCTGCTCGATCTGATTGAAGAAGGCAATCTGGGTCTGATCCGTGCGGTGGAAAAATTTGATCCGGAACGCGGCTTCCGCTTCTCGACCTACGCCACCTGGTGGATCCGCCAGACCATTGAACGTGCGTTGATGAACCAGACCCGGACCATTCGTCTGCCGATTCACGTCGTCAAAGAGCTCAATATCTACCTGCGTACTGCGCGTGAACTGTCGCAAAAGCTCGATCACGAGCCAACTGCAGAAGAGATCGCACTGGAGCTGGATAAGCCGGTTGATGATGTCAGCAAAATGCTGCGCCTCAACGAGCGTATCAGCTCAGTCGATACCCCGATTGGCGGTGATGGTGATAAAGCGTTGCTCGACATTATTCCGGACATCAACAACTCGGATCCGGAAGTCTCGACTCAGGACGATGACATTCGTGACTCTCTGGTTGCCTGGCTGGATGAACTGAATCCGAAACAGAAAGAAGTGCTGGCGCGCCGGTTTGGCCTGCTCGGTTATGAACCTTCTACGCTGGAAGAAGTCGGTCGCGAAATCAACCTGACCCGCGAGCGGGTACGTCAGATTCAGGTCGAAGGTCTGCGTCGTCTGCGTGAAATCCTGATGAAACAGGGTCTGAATATGGAATCGCTGTTTAACGTGGAAAACGAACAATAATCCGTGATCGTTAGAGGTTCAGTTTATTGATATTGTTCATTACTGCGCAGTTTGAATATGAAAAAGGCACTCAGTGAGTGCCTTTTTTGATCTTACTGAATGTTTGATCTTACTGGTTTTTTCAACTTACGCAGTTACTCAACTTACAGAAAATAAGCGCTCATGCTCGCAAGGCTCAGAGCATTTTCTTCAGGCGATACAACGCTTCCAGTGCCTGACGCGGGGTCAGATCATCCGGGTCGATACCGGCCAGCGCCTGTTCCACTTCGCTTGGCTCCGGGATCAGACTAAGCTGATTGGTGATATCCACCTGACTTGGACGGCTGCTCGGTTGCTGCAGGCTAAGCTGCTCCAGCTGGCTCAGTTTGCTGCGCGCGTTTTTGATCACCGCTTTCGGTACGCCCGCCAGTCCGGCTACGGCCAGACCATACGACTTGCTGGCCGCACCTTCCTGCACCGCGTGCATAAAGGCAATGTCATCGCCGTGCTCAACCGCATCTAAATGAACATTGGCCAGATGCGGCAGGGTGTTCGGCAGCTCGGTCAGCTCAAAGTAGTGGGTCGCAAACAGCGTCATAGCGCCAATCTGTTTGGCCAGCCATTCCGCACTGGCCCAGGCCAGAGACAGACCATCATAGGTACTGGTGCCGCGGCCGATTTCGTCCATCAGCACCAGGCTGCGGGCGGTGGCATTGTGGAGAATATTGGCGGTTTCGGTCATCTCAACCATGAAGGTCGAGCGGCCGGACGCCAGATCGTCAGACGCGCCGATACGGGTGAAAATGCGATCCAGCGAGCCGATACGGGCCGACTCGGCCGGGACATAGGCACCGATGTGCGCCAGCAGGGCAATCAAAGCGGTCTGGCGCATATAAGTCGATTTACCGCCCATGTTCGGACCGGTAATGATCAGCATTTTACGCTGCGGATTGAGCTCTATCGGGTTGGCGATAAAAGGTTCGTCCAGCACCTGCTCGACCACCGGGTGGCGACCGCCCTGGATATGGATACCCGGCTCTTCGCTCAGTTGCGGACGGCAGTAATCGAGGCTTTCCGCCCGTTCGGCCAGGTTTTGCAGTACATCCAGCTGGGACAGCGCCGAAGCCAGGTTTTGCATCTGCTCAAGTTGTGGCAGCAGCAGATCAAACAGTTGCTCCCACAGCTGTTTTTCCAGCGCCAGTGCTTTGGATTTGGAATTGAGTACCTTGTCTTCGTGCTGTTTCAGTTCCGGAATAATGTAGCGTTCGGCATTTTTCAGTGTCTGGCGACGCACATAGTGCGGCGGCACCAGGTGGCTCTGGCCGCGGCTGACCTGAATATAAAAGCCATGCACATTGTTATAGCCGACTTTGAGCGTGTCGATGCCGTGGCGATCGCGCTCTTCTGCTTCCAGTTTGTCGAGGTATTCGGTTGCACCGTTGGCCAGATCGCGCCATTCGTCCAGCTCGGCACTGTAGCCGTCGGCAATCACGCCGCCATCGCGGATCACCACCGGCGGGTTGTCCTTGATCGACTGCTCAAGCAGCTCACACAGTTCATCAAGAGGCTGGGCGAACTCACGCAGTTTGCCAAGATAGTCGCCTTCAAGCGGCTGCAATACGTCACTCAGTTCCGGCAGTTGCTGCAGCGCGTTGCGCAGGCGGGCCAGATCGCGCGGCCGGGCCGAGCGCAGAGCGAGACGGGCCAGAATACGTTCGATATCACCTATCTGTTTCAGGACCGGATAGAGATCGGCAAACAGGCCCTGCTGTTTGATTTCACCAATCGCATCCAGACGCTGATTGAGGGTATCCAGGCTACGCATCGGCTGGTGGATCCAGCGTTTCAGCATCCGGCTGCCCATCGGCGTGGCACAGTGATCAAGCACTTCGGCTAAAGTGTTGTCGCTGCCGCCGGCCAGATTCTGGGTCAGTTCCAGGTTACGCCGGGTCGCTGCATCGAGGATCACTGAGTGATCCTGACGGTCAAAAGTCAGTGAGCGGATATGCGGCAGGGCGGTGCGTTGCGTGTCTTTAACGTACTGAATCAGACAGCCGGCAGCGCACAGGCCCAGCTTGGCCTGCTCGACGCCGAAACCGACCAGGTCACGGGTGCCGAACTGCTGGTTGAGCTGCTGCTTGGCGGTGTCGAGTTCAAACTCCCACACCGGGCGGCGGCGGTTACCCTGACGGCTGGCCATCAAATGTACTGGTTCGAAATCTTCCGGAAACAGCAGCTCGCGCGGCGCGGTGCGCTGCAGTTTCAGCCGCCATAGCTTCTTCCGACTCCGGCTCACATAGCTGGAAGCGACCTGAGGTAATGTCCAGCGTGGCGTAACCAAAGCGGCCATTATGGTAGTAAATCGCCGCGATCAGGTTATCAACCCGCTCCGAGAGCAGGGCTTCGTCGGTCACCGTGCCCGGCGTGACGATACGCACCACTTTACGTTCGACCGGGCCTTTGCTGGTGGCCGGGTCGCCTATTTGTTCACAAATGGCCACCGATTCGCCGAGCTGAACCAGTTTGGCCAGATACCCTTCCACGGCATGAAATGGCACTCCGGCCATCGGGATCGGCTCACCGGCCGACGCGCCGCGTTTGGTCAGGGAAATATCCAGCAGGTGCGAGGCACGTTTGGCATCGTCATAGAACAGTTCATAAAAGTCGCCCATCCGGTAAAACAGCAAAATATCCGGATTCTCCGCTTTGAGTTTGAGATATTGCTGCATCATGGGCGTATGTTTTTGCTCGGCAGTCACGGGTTACTTCTTTTGTTTGTGGACATAGCGGCTTAGGATACGTGAATCCCTATCGAGCGAAAAGACACAACAAGAGGTTTTTGGGCATGGAATTGCAGCAACGATTAAGTGAACAGGTGGGCGAGTTATTGCTCGCACGGCAGCAGGTGCTGGTGACGGCAGAATCTTGTACCGGTGGTGGTGTGGCCGCCGCGGTGACGGATATTGCCGGCAGCTCGGCCTGGTTTGACCGCGCCTTTGTCACCTACAGCAACGAGGCTAAGCAGGAGATGATTGGCGTGCGTGCAGCAACGCTGGCAGAACACGGTGCGGCGTCTGAGCCGGTGGTGATTGAGATGGCGCAGGGCGCACTGGCTCACTCCAACGGCACCATCGCGGTGTCGATCAGCGGTATCGCCGGACCCGGTGGCGGCAGCGAAGAAAAACCGGTCGGCATGGTCTGTTTTGCCTGGGCAGACAAGCAGGGCTGGCTGCAGGTTGAGACGCAGTTTTTTGCCGGCGATCGGCAAACAGTGCGTCAGTTAGCGGTGCATCATGCCCTGGCCGGGGTGGCAAACCATTTATCAGTAAGTTAGTTTGAAGTTTGTCGGGTTGCTGCAAGTTTTTTCTATACAGGGGTGGACACTGTATGAATCAACAGTATAATGAGCAACATTATGACAGCTTATGTCGAAGCAAATTTTACGCATTCACGTATCACTATTGATAGCCTCACCATGAGCAGTAGTGACAGTCTGGAGAGAGTAATGGACGAGAACAAACAGAAGGCTCTGGCCGCAGCCCTGGGTCAAATTGAAAAGCAATTCGGTAAAGGTTCCATCATGCGTCTGGGTGATAACCGCACCATGGATGTTGAAACCATTTCTACTGGTTCACTTTCTCTGGATATCGCTCTGGGTGCCGGTGGCCTGCCAATGGGTCGTATCGTAGAAGTTTACGGTCCTGAATCTTCAGGTAAAACCACCCTGACTCTGGAACTGATTGCGGCTGCGCAGCGTGAAGGTAAAACCTGTGCCTTTATCGATGCTGAGCACGCGCTGGATCCTGTGTACGCCAAGAAGCTGGGCGTAGATATCGACGCATTGCTGGTGTCTCAGCCGGATACCGGTGAACAGGCGCTGGAAATCTGTGATGCGCTGGCTCGTTCAGGTGCGATTGACGTGATGGTTGTCGACTCGGTTGCGGCACTGACTCCGAAAGCGGAAATCGAAGGTGAGATGGGTGACAGCCACATGGGCCTGCAGGCACGTATGCTGTCACAGGCGATGCGTAAGCTGACCGGTAACCTGAAACAGTCGAACTGTATGTGTATCTTCATCAACCAGATTCGTATGAAAATTGGTGTGATGTTCGGTAACCCGGAAACCACGACAGGTGGTAACGCGCTGAAGTTCTACGCGTCAGTCCGTCTCGATATCCGTCGTACCGGTTCGATTAAAGAAGGCGACGAAGTGGTCGGTAACGAAACCCGTATCAAAGTGGTTAAGAACAAGATCGCGGCACCATTTAAAGAAGCGAACACTCAGATCATGTACGGTCAGGGCTTTAACCGCGAAGGTGAGCTGGTTGACCTGGGCGTGAAACACAAGCTGGTGGAAAAAGCCGGTGCATGGTATAGCTACAATGGCGATAAAATTGGCCAGGGTAAAGCAAACGCGTGTAAGTACCTGCGTGAGAACACCCATATCGCTAAAGAACTGGATACTAAACTGCGTGAAATGCTGCTGAACCCGACTCAGGTTCCAGCCGATGAGCCAGAATTTGGCGCAGTGCCAGAGCAAGAAGAAGAGTTGTAATCACTCGGGTTGTCATTACAATCGAATGTGATGATCATCCATTGACGAATAAAGCCTCGCCTGTGCGGGGCTTTTTGTATTGTGGCGTGCTCAGCCACGCTAAGCTTAATTCATGTGATTAAGGAGCGATTATGTTTGGTAAATCTTCCCCGCGCAGTTGTCAGGAGAGTGCGCTGGCGCTGTTGTCGCGCCGTGATCACGGTGAACATGAACTGGGGCAGAAACTGCAACAAAAGGGCTACCCCGAGCAGGAGATCGCTCAAGCGATTGCATTTTGTCTTGAGCACCGCTTTCTCGATGATCTGCGCTTTGCTCACAGTCAGGTACGCCAGCACATCAGTAAAGGCCATGGTGAGCGGCGCATTCGTCAGGAGCTGCAGCAAAAAAGGGTCAACACTGACCTGATTGATCAGGCGCTGGCGGAAGAGGGC
This sequence comes from Vibrio sp. CDRSL-10 TSBA, assembly GCA_039696685.1. NCBI lineage: Bacteria > Pseudomonadati > Pseudomonadota > Gammaproteobacteria > Vibrionales > Vibrionaceae > Vibrio > Vibrio sp. CDRSL-10 TSBA. The sequence continues at coordinate 556,777 of CP155566.1, forward strand.
ACCGACTGGTTTGAACTGGCCAGACAGACGGCGCAGAAAAAATTCAGCGACCTGCGCGGGCGTGATGCCAAAGAGTACGCCAAGCGAGTGCGTTTTCTGCAATACTGCGGCTTCAGCTTCGATCAGATTCAGTATGCTCTCAGTGACGAGACCGAATAATCTCGCTGATAGCGTCTCACCGGGCGGACTATCTGTTGCTGTGCTGCGACGGACAAATTTAACCTTCTGACATTGGGTTAAAATTCAATTCATTTTCTTCTTTTCTTGAAGAAAACTAGGCGAAGTCTTATCCATGCTTTACAATAGCGCAAAATTCTAACTTGAGTATTTCAGGAAGAGCTGCATGTACATGAGCACGGATGAGGTTCGCCGCGCGTTCCTCTCATTCTTTGAAAGTAAAGGCCACCAAATTGTCGAGAGTTCATCTCTGGTGCCTGATAATGACCCGACCCTGCTGTTCACTAACGCAGGTATGAACCAGTTTAAAGATTGTTTCCTTGGCTTGGAGAAGCGTGGATACACCCGAGCGGCTACCGCGCAACGCTGTGTGCGTGCCGGCGGTAAGCACAACGATCTGGAAAACGTGGGCTTCACCGCACGTCACCACACATTCTTCGAAATGTTAGGTAACTTCAGCTTTGGTGACTACTTCAAAGAAGATGCGATTAAGTTTGCATGGGAGTTTCTGACTGATGTACTGAAACTGCCAAAAGACCGCCTGCTGGTTACGGTTTACCAAACCGATGATGAAGCGTTTGATATCTGGAACAAACAAGTGGGTGTTCCGGCGGATCGTATTGTGCGCATCGGCGATAAGCCTGGCGGCAAAGCGTACGAGTCTGACAACTTCTGGCAGATGGGTGACACCGGCCCTTGTGGTCCGTGTACCGAAATTTTCTACGATCACGGTGATCACATCTGGGGCGGCCGTCCGGGCACACCAGAAGAAGACGGTGACCGTTTCATCGAAATCTGGAACAACGTTTTCATGCAGTTCAACCGTCACGCTGACGGCACTATGGAACCGCTGCCAAAACCATCGGTAGATACCGGTATGGGTATCGAGCGTATCTCTGCCATTATGCAGGGCGTACACTCTAACTACGAAATCGATGTATTCCAGACGCTGATTAAAGCAACTGCAGAAGTGATTGGTTACGACGACCTGTCTAACCAGTCACTGCGCGTTGTGGCAGACCACATCCGTTCTTGTGCGTTCCTGATTGTGGATGGCGTGATGCCGTCGAACGAAGGCCGTGGCTATGTACTGCGTCGTATCATTCGTCGTGCAGTACGTCATGGTAACAAGCTGGGTGCACAGGGTTCTTTCTTCCACAAACTGGTTGGCCCTCTGGCGGACATCATGGGCACAGCCGGTGATATTCTGAAGAACCAACAGGCTATCGTGGAAAAAGTCCTGCGCATCGAAGAAGAAAACTTCGGCCGCACTCTGGATCGCGGTATGTCACTGCTGAATGAAGCCCTGGACAACCTGCAAGGTAACGAGCTGGACGGAGAGACTGTCTTCAAACTGTACGATACTTACGGTTTCCCGGCTGACCTGACCAACGACGTGGCACGTGAGCGTGGTTTCATCATTGATGAAGCGGGCTTTGAAGCGGCGATGGAAGAGCAACGTCAGCGTGCGCGCGAAGCGGGTAACTTTGGTGCTGACTACAACTCAATGATCAAAGTGGACGGCAAAACTGAATTCTGTGGTTACGGCGCGACAGCCGGTCAAAGCCGCATCAGCAAGCTGTTTGTCGAAGGCAATGAAGTTTCTTCACTGTCGGCAGGCGATCAGGCGATCATCATTCTGGATGAGACGCCGTTTCTACGCCGAATCAGGTGGTCAGTGCGGTGATACCGGTACGATCAAAACTGAATCTGGTGTTTTCCAGGTCGAAGATACCCAGAAGCTGGGTAACGCGATTGCCCATTACGGTGTGTTGGCGGAAGGCGTATTTGCTGAAGGCGACAGCGTGACCACGGATGTGGATGCGAAGCGTCGTAAAGCGATTTCACTTAACCACTCAGCGACTCACCTGATGCACGAAGCTCTGCGCCGTATCCTGGGCGAGCACGTGATGCAGAAAGGCTCGCTGGTGCGTGCTGAAGCGCTGCGTTTTGACTTCTCTCATCTGGAAGCGGTCAGCGCTGAAGAGCTGAAAGAAGTTGAGCGTATGGTGAACGAACAGGTGCGTCGTAACCACCCGATCGAAACCAACATCATGGATGTGGAATCGGCAAAAGCGAAAGGTGCGATGGCACTGTTTGGTGAGAAATACGAAGAGATGGTACGCGTACTGTCGATGGGTGATTTCTCTACTGAACTGTGTGGTGGTATCCACGCCAATAGCACCGGTGATATCGGTCTGTTCAAGATCATCTCGGAAAGCGGGATTGCAGCCGGTGTGCGTCGTATCGAAGCAGTGACTGGTGAAGCGGCGCTGGATTACCTGGACGAGCAACAGGCTCAGTACCAGCAGAAAATGAACGAGATGGCGTCAAAAGCCAAGACTCTGGAAAAAGAGATCAATCAGCTGAAAGACAAACTGGCAGCGAAAGAAAGTGCCAACCTGACCAGCAATGTCAAAGAGATTGCCGGCGTGAAGGTACTGGTTGCTCAGTTGGATGGCGCGGATAACAAAGCGCTGCGCGGTATGGTTGATGAACTGAAAAACCAGATGGGCAGCGGCATCATCATGCTGGGTAACGTGGCTGACGATAAAGTGGGCCTGATTGCCGGTGTGACAAAAGATCTGACGGCTAAAGTGAAAGCCGGTGAGCTGGTCAACATGGTGGCCCAGCAAGTCGGTGGTAAAGGCGGTGGTCGTCCTGATATGGCTCAGGCGGGTGGCAGCGATGCAGCAGCATTGCCGGCAGCGCTTGCGTCAGTAGATGCCTGGATTTCCGAGCGTCTGTAACGATCAAATCGTTATTCATTGAAAATTAAAGACACTCAATCAGCGTTTTGTTGATTGAGTGTAACTTTATCTGGTCAACCAAGTGGTTTAATTGGCTTTAGCAACAGCGGGCTGATTAGCCGCTTGGTTTTGTTTTTTTATTGTGACCAAACTGATATTCAACTGATTGTTGACGGGTTTGGTCTTAATGAGACTTCGGTCCTGGGAAGGTGAATACTGGTGAAAAAGCCCATTATCGTGCAAAAGTTTGGTGGCACTTCAGTTGGTTCAATTGAAAACATGCACTTAGTCGCCAAGCACATCATCAAAGCGAAAGATGATGGTAATCAAGTTGTGGTAGTTGTTTCTGCTATGTCGGGTGAAACCAACCGTCTGCTGGGCCTGGCCCATCAGGTGGACAGTGTTCCGACCGCAAGAGAACTTGATGTTTTGCTCTCTGCCGGTGAGCAGGTATCTATGGCATTGGTAGCGATGACCCTGAATAAACTGGGTTATGCGGCGCGCTCGTTAACGGGCGGTCAGGCAAATATCGTCACCGATAATCAGCATAATGATGCGACGATTAAAGCCATTGATACTCAGGCGATAACGGACCTGCTGGAGCAGGATCAAATCGTTATCGTAGCCGGATTCCAGGGTGTTAATGAGAATGGGGATATCACCACGTTAGGCCGCGGCGGTTCTGATACCAGTGCGGTGACGTTGGCGGGAGCCTTAAAGGCGGATGAGTGTCAGATCTTTACTGATGTTGACGGGGTATATACCTGCGATCCGCGTGTGGTTCCTGGCGCGAAAAAGCTGGATGTGATTGATTTTCCTTCAATGGAAGAGATGGCTCGTAAAGGAGCTAAGGTCCTGCACCTGCCATGCGTTCGTTTCGCATGGAAAAACCAGGTCCCGCTGCGCGTTTCTGTCGACCTTTGATGTGAATGCCGGCAGCCTGATTAAAGGCGAAACCGGTACTCAGCCAATCTGCGGCCTGGCGCTGCAGCGTGATTTGGCGTTGGTCAGCGTTGACCATGACTCACTTGCCGCGTTGACAGCACAATGTCAGATGCTGGGAATTGAAGTGTGGAATGTGATCGAAAAGGCAGAATGGGCGGGTGTTGTGATAAAACATGACGCTTGTGCTAAGTTGGATCTGGTGTTCAGCAATAAAATCCGTAATAGTGAGCAGGTAAGCTTACTGACCAAGGTTGGTTTGCAAGCACCAGAACTGAAGGAACAGTGTTGTGCATTGTTGGCGGCAAATAATATTGAGGTTGATCACGTTTCAACCACTTCACAATCATTAATGTTAATGCTTTCGCCGCAAAATGTTGATAAAGCAGCAAATATTTTACATGAAGCTTATATTGATTCGCAGCTTTTCGTCGCAGTTGAAGCTAAACATGCCTTTTCGGGATGATTAGTCTGCATTAGAGAGTTTACGTAAATATAACTTTTAGTGGATAATAAAAGCGTTGCAAGAGAATACAGAGATCACTCAAGGAGCAAATAATGCTAATTTTGACTCGCCGTGTTGGCGAAACCCTCATGATCGGTGACGAAGTGACAGTGACTGTGCTGGGCGTTAAAGGTAACCAGGTACGTATCGGTGTGAATGCTCCAAAAGAAGTATCGGTACACCGTGAAGAAATCTACATGCGCATTCAAGCGGAAAAGGGTAATGGTAACGTTGCATCAGGCAACTACTGATTATCAGAGAAAGGCCGGCAATTTTGCCGGCCTTTTTTGTCCTGTTTTTTATCGGAATAGGGGGATTTGAATGGCTAAAGTTCAAATTCTCGGCGCTTTGGTTAAATAGCCAACGCTTAAGCAGTTTTTTATTATTTTTGCCAAGAAAGTGTTTGACATATTTTTGGTAAAACGTAATATGAGCCCCCGCAAGACGGTGAGGTGGCCGAGAGGCCGAAGGCGCTCCCCTGCTAAGGGAGTATGCGGTTTGTAGCCGCATCGAGGGTTCGAATCCCTCCCTCACCGCCATTCTTGCGACGCTTAATTTTAGCATGTTAAGTGAAATGCGCGTCCGTAGCTCAGCTGGATAGAGTACCTGGCTACGAACCAGGCGGTCAGAGGTTCGAATCCTCTCGGACGCGCCATATTCCTTCGGGAATATGCAAGGTTCTCTTGGAACATAAGTTCTTTGAGAAGAAAAGTGGTGAGGTGGCCGAGAGGCCGAAGGCGCTCCCCTGCTAAGGGAGTATGCGGTTTGTAGCCGCATCGAGGGTTCGAATCCCTCCCTCACCGCCATTTCTTGACCTTTGGTCAATTTTTTATTCCAAAAGAATAAAAACGTGATATAGTTCACACCTCAAAACGTGATGCAATTCACACACTGCGCGCTCGTAGCTCAGCTGGATAGAGTACCTGGCTACGAACCAGGCGGTCAGAGGTTCGAATCCTCTCGAGCGCGCCACTATTTTTAAGCTTCTGATTTATCAGGAGTCGATTGCAGAAGCGAGTCTTCTCCTGCTACAGTCAAGCCTGCGCGTCCGTAGCTCAGCTGGATAGAGTACCTGGCTACGAACCAGGCGGTCAGAGGTTCGAATCCTCTCGGACGCGCCACTTTTCAGTTTGAGAAGTTACTCAGGTTTTATCCTGAATGGCTTTTTGAACCGAACTTCTGGTTACAGAAGTATTGGGAAGGGTATTGCCCTGTTTATCTTCGGTTTATCCGCCATTGATAACAAAAATTGCGCGCTCGTAGCTCAGCTGGATAGAGTACCTGGCTACGAACCAGGCGGTCAGAGGTTCGAATCCTCTCGAGCGCGCCACTATTTTTAAGCTTTTGATTTATCAAAAGTCGATTGCAGAAGCGGGGTTTCTCGCTGCTACAGTCAAGCCTGCGCGTCCGTAGCTCAGCTGGATAGAGTACCTGGCTACGAACCAGGCGGTCAGAGGTTCGAATCCTCTCGGACGCGCCACTTTTCAGTTTGAGAAGTTACTCAGGTTTTATCCTGAACGGCTTTTTAAACCGAGCTTATGTTAAAGAAGCAATGTGAAGGGTACTGCCCTGTTTATCTTGGCTTTGTTTGCCATTGATAGCGAAAACTGCGCGCTCGTAGCTCAGCTGGATAGAGTACCTGGCTACGAACCAGGCGGTCAGAGGTTCGAATCCTCTCGAGCGCGCCACCTTTCTAAAGCCCTGCATTCGTGCAGGGCTTTTTTGTTTACATTCCATTAGCATTTTGTCTATTCTTTATTTACAACTCTTTGTTTTTACAAAGTTAGTTGCCACTTTATTAACTGCATCTCAATTTTCATTCCGATTGTTTACTAACCTCATCATATTCGGCACATAACTGAGCAAGTAAATCGCAGATTACATGACATTTTGTGATTTGTGTGACGAATCTTACGCTGATTTTGTGGCAAGCCTTAAAGAGTGGTGTGAACCAAATTGACAATTTTTCACCAAAATTGATAATCCTTGTTCACATATCGCTGCGTCTTTATACGCGTGCGGTATATGTTGTCAGGATGACACTGAAAGGAAGCAAAATGACAAATATTGGAAGCCTGCTAGTTGATGCGGCCACCCTGATGGTTACCGGGATGACGGTCGTATTTCTATTCCTCACCATTTTGGTTTATCTCGTTCGGTTAATGTCTAAATGGGTACCACAAGAAGTACCTCAGCCGATCGTATCCAAGTCCCCAGCGAAAAAAATGCAACCCGCCTCTGCTGCTGTCAGCCCTCAGGTTGTGGCTGCGATTTCCGCTGCTGTACACCAACACCGTACTTCAGCGGCGAAGTAGTCAGAATTTAAAAGGAGTTTATAAGCATGTCTAAACCACTCGCTATTACTGATGTGGTCCTTCGTGACGCACATCAATCCCTGTTCGCGACGCGTATGCGTATCGAGGATATGTTACCGATCGCTGCCGAACTGGACAAAGTGGGCTACTGGTCGCTGGAGACTTGGGGCGGAGCCACCTTCGATGCCTGTATCCGTTATCTGGGTGAAGATCCGTGGGAGCGTCTGCGCGTGCTGAAACAAGCGATGCCGAATACGCCGATGCAGATGCTGCTGCGCGGTCAGAACCTGCTTGGGTACCGTCACTACGCCGATGACGTGGTGGAAAAATTTGTTGAACGTGCCCATGCCAACGGCATGGATGTGTTCCGTATCTTTGATGCCATGAACGATGTGCGTAACTTCGAGAAGGCGGTGAAAGCTACTATCGATGTCGGCGGTCATGCCCAGGGCACCATGTCTTATACCACCAGTCCGGTGCATAACATCGAGACCTGGGTTGACCTGGCCAAGCGTCTGGAAGATCTCGGCTGTCACTCGTTGTGTATCAAAGATATGTCCGGTCTGCTTAAACCGTATGAAGCGGATGAACTGATCCGCCGTATCAAGGCCTCGTGTGATGTGCCGCTGGCGCTGCACTGCCATGCCACGACCGGTCTGTCGACCGCGACCGCGATTAAAGCGGTTGAAGCCGGTATCGATATTCTGGATACCGCGATCTCCTCAATGAGCCAGACTTACGGCCACACCCCGACTGAAACCGTGGTGGCGATGCTGGAAGGCACGGAGCGCGATACCCAACTGCAACTGGAAAAGCTTGAGCCAATCGCGGCTTACTTCCGTGAAGTACGCAAAAAATACGCTAAATTCGAAGGTCAGCTGAAAGGGGTCGATTCACGGATCCTGATTGCCCAGGTTTCCGGGCGGGATGCTGACCAATATGGAAAGCCAGCTCAAAGAGCAGGGCGCGTCTGATCGTATGGACGAAGTGCTGCAGGAGATCCCGCGTGTGCGTCAGGATCTTGGTTATATTCCGCTGGTGACACCAACCTCGCAGATCGTCGGCACTCAGTCGGTAATCAACGTGCTGACCGGTGAGCGCTACAAGAGCATCACTAAAGAAACTGCTGGTGTGCTGAAAGGCGAATACGGTGCGACGCCGGCCGAGGTAAACGCTGAGCTGCAAAACCGCGTGCTGGACGGTGCTGAACCGATTACCTGCCGCCCAGCTGATCTGCTCAGTGCGGAAATGGATAACCTGACCAGTGAGCTGCAGACCAAAGCGAAAGCTGAAGGCATCCGACTGGCGGATGAGCAGGTGGATGATGTACTGACTTACGCCTTGTTCCCGCAAGTTGGTTTCAAGTTCCTTACCAATCGCGGCAATCCTGCTGCCTTTGAGCCTGCGCCGGGTAGTGAGCCAGCACCTGCGGCGTCTGCATCTGCCCCTGCCGCATCTGGCGCTAAGATTGAAACGTACAGCGTGAAAGTGGACGGCCAGGTATACAACGTCGAAGTCGGGCCGCAGGGCCAGCTGACGTCGGTCTCTCCGGCAGCAGCACCGGCTGCTGCAGCGCCTGTCGTTGCGGCGCAGGATGCCGAATCGATTCCGGCACCGCTGGCCGGTAACATCTTCAAAATCAATGTCCATGCCGGCAGTGAAGTCTCCGAAGGTGATATTCTGGTGGTACTGGAAGCGATGAAGATGGAAACCGAAATTCGCGCAGCACGCGGCGGCGTGGTGCAGGAGCTGCTGGTCAAAGAGGGTGACTCTGTGACTGTCGGCGCACCTCTGCTCAGCCTGGCGTAAGGGAGAACCATGGACGGATTAATGACCCTGTGGCTGGAAACCGGCATTGCCAATTTCCAGTTTGGCCAGATCATCATGATTCTGGTCGGCTGCCTGCTGCTGTTTCTGGCGATCAGTAAAGGCTTTGAGCCTTTACTGCTGCTGCCGATTGGCTTCGGTGCGGTGCTGGCCAACATTCCTAACGCCGGCTTCACTGAGCCGGGCGGCCTGTTGTACTACGTCTACCATATCGGTATTGAGTCGGGCGTTTTCCCGCTGCTGATTTTTATGGGCGTCGGTGCGATGACCGACTTTGGCGCTTTGATTGCTAACCCGAAAACCCTATGGCTTGGTGCAGCGGCGCAGCTGGGCATCTTTGCTACGCTGTTCGGGGCGATCCTGCTCAACTATGTGCCGGGCATGGAGTTCACCATGGCCGATGCGTCGTCAATCGCGATCATCGGTGGTGCGGACGGCCCGACGGCGATTTTCCTCGCCAGCCAGCTGTCACCGGATCTGCTCGGTGCGATCGCAGTGGCGGCGTACAGCTACATGGCGCTGGTGCCGATTATTCAGCCGCCGATCATGAAAGCGCTGACCACGCCAGAGGAGCGTCAGATCAAAATGGCGCAGCTGCGTCATGTCGGTAAAGCGGAAAAGATCCTTTTCCCGCTGATGGTACTGCTGATGACCATTCTGTTCCTGCCGGCGGCGACGCCGCTGGTCGGCATGTTCTGTCTTGGTAACCTGATGCGTGAAGCGGGCGTGGTCGAGCGTTTGTCGAAAACGGCGCAGAATGAGCTGATCAACATAGTGACCATTTTCCTCGGCCTCGGTGTCGGCTCTAAACTGCAGGCAGATAAATTCCTCAATCTGGAAACGCTGGGTATCCTGGCGCTGGGTGCGGCGGCATTCAGTATTGGTACTGCCGGTGGCGTGCTGATGGCCAAGCTGCTCAACAAGTTTTCCAAAGAGGACATCAACCCGCTGATTGGCGCGGCTGGTGTATCGGCCGTGCCGATGGCAGCCCGGGTGGTCAACAAAGTCGGGCTGCAGGCTAATCCGCAGAACTTTTTGCTGATGCATGCCATGGGGCCGAACGTGGCCGGGGTACTGGGTTCGGCAGTTGCCGCGGGTGTGTTGCTGGCTCTGGTCGGTTAACTATCTGGTCGGTTAGCTATCTGGTCGGTTAACTAAAGGCCAAATTGCGAAGCCCGTATTCACGGTCGCAGATAATTTGGTATATATTCAAAGGGATGCTTCGGCATCCTTTTTTCATTTCGCCCACAGGCTCAAGGAAAGGACATGGACAACAAGCAGATTGTAATTACCCGATTTGGCGGGCCGGACGTGCTCGCCATTCAATCATCCGCGCTACCCGAGCCGCAGGCCGGTGAAGTGTTGGTCAAGGTCGCCTTTGCCGGCGTGAATCCGATTGACGTGAAAACCCGGGCCGGGCTGGGCTGGGCCGCGGCGCAGAATAAAGACAATCTGCCTTGGGTGCCGGGCTACGATATTTCCGGCTCAGTGGTCAAAGTCGGCGCAGGTGTCAGCGATTTGCAGCCGGGCGCGAATGTGGCGGGCTTTATCGGCTTTCCGCTGCGCGGCGGGGGTTACAGTCAGTATGTGTGTGTACCGCAAAGTGAACTGAGTGTGGTGCCGGATGCGGTCACACTCGAAGCAGCGGCGGTGCTGCCTTTGGCCGGACAGACAGCCGCTCAGGCGCTGAGCAAAGCCGAAGTCAAAGAGGGAGAGCGGGTGCTGATCCTGGCCGGGGCCGGCGGGGTCGGTCATCTGGCGGTGCAAATCGCCATTGCGGCCAAAGCCGAAGTGTATACCACCTGCAGTGAAGGTAATCTGGACTACCTCGCCACTTTGGGCGCGCATGCGATTAACTACAATTTCGAGCCGGTGTCCCAGCGTCTGCAGGATGTGGATGTGCTGATTGACCTGGTCGGCGGCGATGCGGCGCTCGATGCACTCAAATGTCTGAGCGATGACGCGCGGGTGGTTACTGTGCCGACCTTGAGCGCCGAGCTGATTTGTGAGAAGGCCAAACTGCTCGGCTTTAACGCCACCGGCATGCTGGTTGACCCCAATCCGCAGCAACTCGATACCATGCTGTATATGGTCAGTGTCGGCTTGCTGAAAACCGAAATTCAGCACGTTTATCCGTTGACTGAGGCCGCGCAGGCTCACATCCAGCTGGAGTCTGGTCACACCCGGGGCAAGGTCCTGCTTGATATGCAATGCTAGAGTGGGTTAACTCTGGCTTTACCCAACTGGTTACTCTGTTTTCTGATTCCGCTCTGTGGGTACTGTTTTGGGGCGGATTTCTCAGCGCGACTCTGCTGCCCGGCGGCTCCGAAGCCGCCGTGGTCGCGACCTTATCCCTTCCGCAATATTCGCCAATCATGATTGTTCTGGTGGCAACGCTGGGCAATACCCTGGGTGGTATGACAAACTACTGGCTTGGTTTGTGGCTGCCAAATCGAACTGATCAGGAAAAGCAGGGTCATAAAGCTTTAGCCTGGCTGCATAAACACGGTTACTGGGCTCTGCTGCTGAGCTGGTTACCGATTATCGGTGATCCGCTCTGTCTGGCGGCCGGCTGGCTTCGTATGCACTGGTTTTTGGTCGCCTTACTGATTCTGATTGGCAAAGCCGCACGTTATTCTCTGCTGGCTGCTGTTTTTTATGGTTTTTTCTAAGGATATGTCATGAGAAAAATCTGGATTGGTGTCGTTTCTCTTATCGCCATTTATGGCTGTACCTCAACGAAACACCCCGACATCGCTTTTCTCATCTCTGCCTTCCGGCGTCACCCTTGTTGAACAAGAGGATGCACAGCCGGGAAAAGTGATGATCCCTTATTCCAAGTACCGCCTGGCCAACGGCCTGACGGTGATTCTGTCGCCGGATCACTCCGATCCGCTGACCCATGTCGACGTGACTTACCATGTCGGTTCCGCGCGTGAAGTACCGGGTAAATCCGGCTTTGCCCATTTCTTTGAACATATGATGTTCCAGGGCTCCAAACATGTGGCGGATCAGGAGCATTTTCGTCTGATCACCGAAGCGGGTGGCTCGCTCAATGGGTCGACCAACCGCGATCGCACCAACTATTATGAGACCGTGCCGGCCAATCAGCTCGAGAAAGTGCTGTGGCTCGAATCGGACCGGATGGGCTTTTTGCTCGACGCCGTCTCGCAGCGTAAATTTGAGATTCAGCGTGACACAGTGAAAAACGAGCGCGCGCAGAACTACGACAACCGCCCGTATGGTTTGATCTGGGAAAAAATGGGTGAAGCCATGTATCCCAAAGACCACCCTTATTCGTGGCAGACGATTGGCTATGTTGAGGATCTCGACCGGGTTGATGTCAATGATCTCAAAGCCTTCTTCCTGCGCTGGTACGGTCCGAACAATGCGGTGCTGACCATTGGCGGGGATATCGATGTCAAACAAACGCTGCAGTGGGTGAATAAGTACTTTGGTTCTATCCCGCGTGGTCCGGAAGTGGATAAGGCGCCGAAACAGCCGGCGATTGTGCCGCAGGACCGTTATGTCACTATGCAGGATCGCATCCAGCAGCCGATGGTCGTCATTGGCTGGCCGACCAGCTACCGCGGCTCGGATGATCAGGCGTCACTGGATGCGCTGGCCAAGGTGCTGGGCGGCGGAACCAACGGCTTGCTGTACCAGAATCTGGTCAAAACCCAGAAAGCGGTCGACGCCGGTGCGTTCCAGGAGTGTGCTGAGCTGGCGTGTAACTTCTATGTTTACGCCATGGCGCCGTCCGGCGATAAGGCGCAGCTTAAACCGCTTTATCATGAGCTGATGCAGACGCTGCAGCAATTTGAACAGCAGGGTGTGCCGGAAGGTCGTCTTGAGCAGATCAACGGTATGGCGGAGGCCAATGCGGTGTTTGCGCTGGAAAGTGTCCAGGGCAAGGTGACTCAGCTCGCCAGCAATGAAACCTTCTATGGTAAGCCGGACCGGATTGAAACCCAGCTTGAGCAGTTGCGCGCGGTGTCGCCGCAATCGGTCAAGGATGTCTATCAGCGTTATCTTGATGGTCAACATAAAGTGACCCTGAGTGTGGTGCCGCGCGGTAAAACCGGGCTGGCGGTACAGAAAGACAACTTCACCCCTCCGGCGCGTGAGCTGCCTGAGTATCACAAAATCAGCGATGACGAGCTCAACTACCGCAAAGTTGATGACGACTTTGACCGTTCCGTGATGCCGCAAGTCGCAGAGGCGGTGCAGGCGCATATGCCGGCGCTGTATGAGATGTATTTTGATAACGGCGCGGAACTGCTTGGCACTGAAACCTCAGAAACCCCGACCGTGCTGGTCAAAATCAAACTGCCGGCCGGAGAGCGTCACGTGGTGCCGGGAAAAGAAGGCCTGGCGAACCTGACCGCGGCCATGCTGGAAGAAGGGTCCAGCGAGCGCAGTGTAGAGCAGATTCAGGCTGAACTGGATAAACTCGGGTCGCAGGTCAGCGTTAATGCCAATTCCTATGCGACCAGTATCGTGATTTCGAGCCTGAAGAAAAACCTGGCGCAAACGCTGGATGTGGTGTCGGAAGTGCTGTTCCATCCTGGTTTCCGCGCCGATGATTTTGCCCGCCTTAAGCAGCAGATGATTGAAGGTGTGGTCTACAAGCATCAGCAGCCGGGCTGGCTTGCGTCCCAGGCAACCCGTCAGGTGTTGTTTGGTGACTCGGTATTTGCCCGCACCAGTGACGGTACCAAGCAGTCGATTGCCGCGCTGACGCTGGATGATGTCAAAGATTTCTACCAGCAGCATTACACCCCGCAAGGCGCGCAGATTGTGGTGGTTGGCGATATCAGCAAACGCGAAGTGCGCCGCGATCTGCATTTCTTCGCCGACTGGAAAGGCGGGGTGTCGCCGCTGCTGCGTCCGCAGGTGATCCCGAAACTTAACGGCCAGAAAGTTTACCTGGTGGATAAACCGGGCGCACCGCAAAGTATCGTGCGTCTGGTGCGTCGCGGTCTGCCGTTTGACGCCACCGGTGAGCTGTACCGCAGCCAGCTGGCCAACTTTAACCTCGGCGGTAACTTTAACAGCCGGATTAACCAGAACCTGCGTGAAGACAAAGGGTACACCTATGGCGCGAACGGCTATTTCGCCAGCAACCGTGAAGTCGGTGCGATTGTCTACAATGCCCAGGTGCGTGCCGATTCAACCGTGCCGTCGATCATCGAAATGGAAAAAGAGATGAGCCGGTTTCAGCCAGCAAGGCATGACGGATAAAGAGCTGCAGTTTATGCGTCTGGCGGTGGGGCAGCAGGATGCGCTCAACTATGAAACTCCTTCACAGAAAGCGCAGCTGCTCAGCAGTATCCTGACCTACAATCTCGATCGCGATTATCTGCAGCAGCGTAATGAGATCGTGAAAGATATCGATAAATCGACTCTGGATGATTTGGCCGCCAAATGGTTCAATCCGGACGATTACCAGATCATTGTGGTCGGCGATGCAAAAACACTCAAACCTGAGCTGGAAAAGTTAACAATTCCCGTAGAAGAGCTTGAAATCATCCGCTAGAGTACACATTAAACAGGAGGCGAAGTTTACGCCTCCTGTTGCAAACATGGTGGATTACGGGCTACCTTATCGGTCCCGCGTATAATCGACGCTGTTTTGTGTTGCGGAGTTAGCTCAGCTTCATTTGGATTATCACACACATAAGCGAATCTCATTTTGACTAATTTTGCCGCGCGACTTGCCAAAGTCGCTCAACAACCTGAAGTGTTTCAACAGTTTGGCCGAGGCGTTGAACGTGAAACGCTGCGTTATACTCCGGATGGAGCTATCGCACAGACGCCTCATCCAAAAGCACTGGGTTCGGCACTGACCAACAACTGGATCACGACGGATTTCGCTGAGCCTTTGCTTGAGTTCATCACCCCGGTGTCTAACCAGGTGCCGACCCTGATGTCCCAACTGGCTGATATCCACCATTTTGCCCAGAGCAAAATGGGTGAAGAGAAGCTGTGGCCGATGTCGATGCCATGTTATGTCGGCAGTGAAGATGACATCGAGCTGGCGCAGTATGGTAGCTCCAACAGTGGCCGCATGAAGACACTTTACCGTACCGGTCTGAAACGCCGTTACGGCAGCCTGATGCAGATCATCTCAGGCGTACATTTTAATTTCTCGTTCCCGGATTCGTTCTGGGATGTGCTGTATGGTGAACAGGATGACGAGCAGCGTCAGGCGACCAAGTCCGATGCGTACTTTGCCGTGATCCGTAACTACTACCGCTTTGGCTGGCTGATCCCGTATTTCTTCGGCGCCTCTCCGGCCTTGTGCTCTTCTTTCCTGCGCGGCCGCGAAAGCAAACTGCCGTTTGAGAATATCGGTCAGACTCTGTATCTGCCGTATGCCACGTCGCTGCGTCTGAGCGATCTGGGTTACACCAACAATGCGCAGAGTGCGCTGAAAATTGGTTTCAACGGCATTGAGCAGTATCTGCAGGGCCTCAATCAGGCGATTCGCACGCCGTCGGACGAGTTTGCCAAGCTGGGCGTGAAAGTCGATGGTGAATACCGTCAGCTCAACAGCAATGTGCTGCAGATTGAGAACGAACTCTACGCGCCAATCCGTCCGAAACGGGTGGCGAAAAGCGGTGAGAAACCGTCCGAAGCGCTTGGTCGCGGCGGGGTGGAATACATCGAAGTGCGTTCACTGGACGTTAACCCGTTCAGCCCGGTGGGGATCACTGAGCAGCAGGTGCGTTTCCTCGATCTGTTCCTGACCTGGGCGGCATTGTCTGACTCTGACCCGATGGACGGCTGTGAGCTGGAATGCTGGCGCGATAACTGGAGCAAAGTGGTACTGGAAGGGCGCAAGCCTGGTCTGGAACTTCAGATCGGTTGTCACGGTGAAAAACTGTCACTGCAAAGCTGGGCGAAACGTGTGTTTGCCGATTTGGCGCAGATTGCTGAGCTGATGGATGCGGCGCAGGGTGGCAGTGCGTATCAGGATGTGTGTCGTGAGCTGCAAGGCTGGATCGAACATCCGGAGCGTACCTTGTCAGCGCAAATCCTGGAGATGACCAAACAGATGGGCGGCTTGGGTAAAACCGGCTGCGCGCTGGGGCTGAAGTACCGTCAGCACAACCTGGACCACCAATATGAAGTGTATTCACAGCAGGTGATGGAACAGGAAGTGGCGCGTTCGGTTGCGGCTCAGGCTGAGATTGAACAGCAGGATGAGCTCGACTTCGATGCCTTTCTGCAACACTACTTTGCCTACCTGAAATAGGCGGCCGGGCACTGCGATGAGAAAAGGTTTCCAGTTAGCGGCGCTTGCCAGTGTCGGAATGCTGGCCGGGTGTGCGACATCGCCACCGGCCCAGCAGAATAACCTGTGTGAGATCTTCCGCGAGAAACCGGACTGGTACGAAGACGCGCTGGCGATGGAAAAAGAGTGGGGCACGCCGATGCAGATTGCGATGGCGTTCGTCAAACAAGAGAGCAGTTTCCGTCACGATGCCAAACCGCCCAAAGATTACCTGCTCGGCTTCATTCCATGGGGCCGGGTCAGCAGTGCTTATGGTTATGCTCAGGCGCAGGATCCGGCCTGGGATGATTTTCAGGATGCGACCGATTATGGCGGCTCGCGCAGCAATTTTGATGACGCGTTAATGTTTATTGGCTGGTATACCAGCGAAACTCAGCGTACGCTTGGGGTCTCGAAATGGGATACCTATCATCAGTACCTCGCCTATCATGAAGGGCGGGGCGGATTTAAACGTAAAACCTATCAGTCGAAGCCCGCATTACAACGCGTGGCGCGCAAGGTTGAACAACAAGCCAATGATTATGGATGGCAGCTGAAACAGTGCCGTCAGGAATTAGAAGATAACCGCAGCTGGTTTTTCTAAGCTGGCCTGCAAGGGAGAGACAAACATGCCATTATTAGACAGCTTTACCGTAGACCACACTCGCATGAGTGCGCCGGCGGTACGTGTGGCCAAGACCATGCAAACTCCAAAGGGCGATACCATCACGGTATTTGACCTGCGTTTCACTCTGCCGAATCAGGATATTCTGTCAGAACGTGGTATCCATACGCTGGAGCACCTGTATGCCGGCTTTATGCGTGCCCACCTAAATGGTGCGAACGTGGAAATCATCGATATCTCGCCAATGGGCTGTCGCACCGGTTTCTACATGAGCCTGATTGGCGCGCCAAGCGAAGACCAGGTGGCAAGTGCGTGGCTGGCAGCGATGCAGGATGTACTGAAAGTCGAAGGCCAGGATAAAATCCCTGAGCTGAACGAGTACCAGTGCGGTACTGCGGCAATGCACTCTCTGACCGAAGCGAAAGCGATTGCTGAAAAGGTGATTGCTTCTGGTATTTCAGTCAACAAGAACGACGAACTGGCCCTGCCGGAGTCGATGCTGAAAGAGCTGAAAGTCAACTAAGCACGCTCATACTGCGTGGTGATTACGGCGCAGTTTAGGTGCTGATAAAGAAAAGGCTTGGGATTTCCCAAGCCTTTTTTAGTGTCTGAATCTGCCGGCCCCGTTGCGAGGCCTGCGACTAAGATTTCTTGCTCTTGCGCGGGTGAACGCGCACCAGCTTGATACGGTTCTCTTCCAGCTCGATAATTTCCATCGGATGATTGGCGACTTTCACGCTCAGGTGGCTGGCCGGGATCTCTTCCAGGTGCTCCAGAATCAGACCGTTCAGGGTACGCGGACCATCGGTCGGCAGTTTCCATTTCAGGCTCTTGTTGATATCCCGGATATTGGCACTGCCTTCAATCAGGAAGCTGCCATCCCCTTGCGGTGTGATCTCATCGGCCAGGCTTGGTGCAATCGAAGTGGTAAACTCACCGACGATCTCTTCCAGAATATCTTCCAGCGTGATCAGACCATTGATATCCCCGTATTCATCGACAATCAGACCGATACGCTCTTTGTTGCGCTGGAATTTCAGCAGCTGGACGTTGAGCGGGGTACTTTCCGGAATGAAATAGACTTCATCGGCCGCGCGCAACAGCGTCTCTTTGGTGAATTCATTTTTCTCCAGCATAAAGCGCGATGCTTCACGCAGACGCAGCATACCGACCACTTCATCAATATTGTCACGGTACAACACCACGCGGCCATGCGGCGAGTGGGTCAGCTGGCGCACAATTGATTTCCAGTCATCGTTAATGTTGATGCCGGTAATCTCGTTACGCGGAATCATGATGTCGTTTACGGTGACGTGCTCAAGATCTAGGATCGACAGCAGCATGTCCTGGTGACGGCGTGGAATAAGGCCGCCGGCTTCATTCACCACAGTGCGCAGCTCTTCTGAACTGAGCGGATCGTCGCCGCCGTGCTGGGCTGACAGGCCAAGCAGACGGATAAAGCCGTTGGTGATGAAGTTGACGAAAATCACCAGGGGAGACAGCAGTTTCATCAGCAGGCTGAGCAGAATACTGCTCGCGTAGGAAACCCGTTTCCGGGTACAGCGCCGCCAGGGTTTTTGGCGTTACTTCGGCAAACACCAGTACCACCAGGGTGAGCACGCCGGTGGCGATGGCAACCCCCATGTCGCCGTACAGGCGCATGCCGAGAATGGTGGCAATGGCAGAAGCGAGGATGTTGACCAGGTTGTTACCGATCAGGATCAGACCAATCAGACGGTCCGGACGGTTGAGCAGGTTTTCGACCCGCTTGGCCCCTTTGTGGCCGGTATTGGCTAAATGCTTAAGACGGTAGCGGTTAAGCGACATCATGCCGGTTTCTGAACCGGAGAAATAAGCAGATATAACAATGAGACACGCGAGCAGCGCAAATAAGATACCCGTTGATATGTCGTCCAAAACGCTTGGTTTCCTTGTAATGAATTTTGATGATCAGGCTTTACTGATCGGTTTTTGAATATTAATGGCCTAACTCTGGCTGGGTGTCAATCTTCTAACCCGTTGACCTTAGCGCAGAATAATCTCTCTGACAAATCGGCTGCCAAAGTACGCCAGCGTCAGTAATGTCGCCCCTGCAACCGCAAACCAGGTCACTTTGCGCCCGCGCCAGCCACGCTGGTAATGTCCCCATAACAAGATGGAGTACACAACCCAGGCGATAAAAGACAGCACGCCTTTATGCGCTTTGCCCTGGGCAAACATATCGCCGATAAAGAAAATGCCGGTGATCAGCGTGCCGGTCAGCAGCAGGTTACCAATCAGAATGATCTTAAACAGCTGACGCTCAACCAGCAGCAGCGGCGGCATATTAGGATTGATGCTCAGGCCCTTCTTCTTCTTGAGCTTGTAGTCAAGCCAGGCCAGCTGCAACGCGTACAGAGCGCCAATCGATAAGGTCGAGTAGGAGAACAGCGCAAACGAGATGTGCACCATCAGTTTAGGATCATTCTCAAGGTGAGTAATGAAGGTACCCGGCAACCAGGTTGCCGCCGACAAGTTGATGGCAGAGAAGCTGTACACCACTGGCAGCAGGAACCACAAACGGGTTTTGAACATCGCGATACTCATGACCAGCGAAATAATAAAGCTGATTAAAGAGGCGACGTTAAGCATGCTCAGGTTCTGGCCGCTGCCGTGCAGAATCAGGTCGCTGAGCAGCCAGGCGTGAAACAACAGTGCCAGTGCGGCGCTGACGAAGACAGCTTTAGCTTTGATGCCGGTCTGGCCGGAAAGGCCGGGTACAATCGTCGCAATTGACAGCACGTATAAGATGGCGGCAACGATAGCGATAAGGTTATCCATGCTTCTCACAATAATGGTGGACTAAGTGGCGAATTATACCTTGCCTGACTCCGATGGGCTACGCTGGATCGTGATCGATTTTGAGAGTTGAGATATAAGAATTTACCCCCACCTTAGGGGGAGTATCCGTTTTCGTCTCCAAAGGCTGCCATGAGGGGCCCGACAGCCAGACAGTAACGGGCAAAACCGTGCTGTCGGCAGCGAAATGCCGCTTCGATGGGCGCAAATCGACAAAGAAACCGACAAAGAAACTGACCAGCAACCGCACTATGGGTATGCCTATCCTTTTGGCTAAGGTATACTCAGCGCTATTGATCGCCTAATCGCGAAGAGAAAAGCATGTTTGAGAATTTAACGGATCGATTGTCCAGTACGCTGAAGAATATCAGCGGAAAAGGACGTCTTACAGAAGACAATATTAAAGAGACGCTGCGTGAAGTTCGCATGGCGTTGCTGGAAGCGGATGTCGCTCTGCCGGTTGTGCGTGAGTTTGTCGCCCGTGTGAAAGAAAATGCGGTTGGGGTTGAGGTATCTAAATCTCTCACTCCGGGCCAGGAATTCATCAAGATCGTCCGCAATGAACTTGAAGCGGTCATGGGTGAGTCCAATGAAGCACTGAATCTGGCGGCGCAGCCACCGGCAGTGATTCTGATGGCAGGTCTGCAGGGTGCCGGTAAAACCACTTCGGTCGGTAAACTGTCGAAACTGCTCAAAGAGCGTGACAAGAAGAAAGTGCTGGTGGTCTCGGCGGACGTGTATCGCCCGGCGGCGATCAAACAGCTTGAAACCCTGGCAACCGACCTGGGTGTCGATTTCTTCCCGTCTTCTGCTGACCAGAAGCCGATTGATATCGCCAACGCGGCGATTGATCACGCGAAGAAAAAATTCTACGACGTTCTGATCGTCGATACCGCCGGTCGTCTGGCTATCGATGAACAGATGATGGCAGAAATCAAGCAGCTGCATCAGGCGATTACGCCGGTGGAAACCCTGTTTGTGGTCGATGCGATGACAGGTCAGGATGCGGCCAATACCGCGAAAGCGTTTGGCGATGCACTGCCTCTGACCGGTGTGATTCTGACCAAAGTCGATGGTGATGCCCGTGGTGGTGCTGCGCTGTCGGTGCGTCATATTACCGGTAAGCCGATCAAATTCCTCGGTGTCGGTGAGAAGACCGATGCGCTGGAACCTTTCCACCCGGATCGCGTAGCGTCACGTATTCTGGGCATGGGCGATGTGCTGTCGCTGATCGAAGATCTGCAGCGCAATGTCGACCAGGAAAAAGCGGAAAAACTGGCCAAGAAGTTCAAAGAGAAGAAAGGCTTCGATCTGGAAGACTTCCGCGAACAGCTGGGTCAGATGCAGAACATGGGCGGCATGATGGGTATGCTGGATAAGCTGCCGGGCATGAACAAACTGCCAACCGACATCAAAGATAAAGTTGATGACCGCATGTTCAAGCAGATGGAAGCCATCATCAGTTCGATGACGATGAAAGAGCGTGAACGTCCGGAGCTGATTAAAGGCTCGCGTAAAAAACGTATTGCAGCCGGTTCCGGTACTCAGGTACAGGATGTCAACCGTCTGCTTAAACAGTTCACCCAGATGCAGAAGATGATGAAGAAGATGCAAAAGGGTGGCATGAAAGGCATGATGCGCAACATGCAAGGCATGATGGGCGGCATGGGTGGCGGTGGCGGCGGTTTCTTCGGTCGCTAGCACTGATAGTCTGCAGCCGGGGCAGACAGTTGGCCTGAACGGGTGAAAACCGGCTCAGGCCAGCAGGTTGGTTAAACGCAGTCGCCCGTAATCAGTGCGCTTCTGCAGCTAAGTTTCAAACTGTTAGCCAGCTCACGGTATTTTATCCCCACTTCTGGTGGCGAAAAAATAGCTAAAACCCTTGCAATGCCCCGGAATAAGAGTAAAATTCCGGGGCTTTATTTTGGCACGAGACCCCAAGCCGTTTTTGATAAAATGGTTACTGGGGTTAATTTTATTTTTGAGAAAGCAAAGAGGACGACATGGTAACCATTCGTTTGGCACGTCACGGCGCTAAAAAGCGTCCATTCTATCAAATCGTTGTTGCTGACAGCCGCAACGTTGCAACTGGCCGTTTCATCGAGAAAGTAGGTTTCTTCAACCCTACAGCTCAAGGTCAAGAAGAAGGCCTGCGCCTGGATCTGGATCGCGTGAACCACTGGGTTTCACAAGGCGCTTCAGTTTCTGACCGCGTAGCTAAACTAGTTAAAGACGCTCAAAAAGCGGCTTAATTCTTACTTTAGTAAGAAGTAATTAGTTTATGTCGATGAAAGGCAAAGAAACAATGAGTGAGCAAAGCGAAAAGATTGTTGTAGGCAAGTTTGGTGCTTCTTATGGCATTCGTGGCTGGCTTAAAGTTTTTTCCTATACAGACAATGCTGAAAGCATTTTCGATTACAGCCCGTGGTTTCGTGAACCATAAGGGCGAATGGGTTGAGTACAAAGTAGAAAGCTGGAAGCGCCATAACAAAGGTATGGTGGCTAAGTTGGAAGGGCTTGAAATCCGTGAAGACGCAAACCTGCTGACTAACTTTGAAATTGCTATCAACCCGGCATCTCTGCCTGAATTGTCAGAAGACGAGTTCTACTGGCGGGAATTGTTCGGTATGAAGGTAGTCACTACTCAGGGTTACGACCTTGGTGAAGTGGTAGACATGCTGGAAACCGGTTCGAACGATGTTCTGGTAGTGAAAGCAAATCTGAAAGATGCTTTTGGTCAAAAGGAACGATTGATTCCGTTCCTTGAAGAGCAAGTGATCAAGCAGATTGATCGCTCGGCTCAACGGATCGAAGTTGACTGGGATCCTGCGTTCTAAACTCGAAACGATAAGGCGAAGAACACATGTGGGTTGGCATAATTAGCCTATTTCCTGAAATGTTCCGCAGCGTTACCGATTTCGGAGTAACAGGTCAAGCGGTTAAAAAAGGGTTGTTGTCAGTTGAGACCTGGAATCCTCGTGATTTCACTCATGACAAACGTCGCACTGTCGATGATAAACCCTACGGTGGCGGCCCTGGCATGTTAATGATGGTTCAGCCTTTGCGCGACTCCATCCATGCTGCGAAACAAGCTGCACCGGGAAAGACGAAGGTCATTTACCTGTCGCCGCAAGGTCGAAAACTCGACCAGCAAGGCGTTGAAGAACTGGCAACCAATCAGAATCTGATTCTGATCTGTGGCCGTTATGAAGGGGTAGATGAGCGCATCATAGAGGCAGAAGTTGACGAAGAATGGTCAATTGGCGACTTTGTGATGACGGGCGGGGAAATCCCGGCCATGACGTTGATTGATTCGGTCTCACGGTTTATTCCGGGAGTATTGGGAGATTTCGCGTCGGCAGAAGAAGACTCTTTTGCCAATGGCCTGCTGGATTGTCCGCACTATACGCGTCCGGAAGTGTTAGACGGAAAAGATGTACCTGCGGTACTCAAATCCGGTAATCACGAGGACATTCGTCGTTGGCGACTGAAACAGTCGCTGGGCCGAACTTGGCTGAGAAGACCAGAGCTCCTGGAAAACCTAGCTCTGACTGACGAACAGGAACAATTACTAGCCGAGTACATTAAAGAGACTCACGCTAAGTAACCTATTAAATTTAGTATCAGTTTATTCTAGGAATTTACACAATGAGTAACATCATCAAAGCTCTAGAACAAGAGCAAATGAAACAAGACCTACCTCAATTTGCACCAGGTGACACTGTTGTTGTTCAAGTTAAGGTAAAAGAAGGTGACCGTGAGCGTCTACAGGCTTTCGAAGGCGTTGTAATCGCAATCCGTAACCGTGGTCTGCACTCAGCATTCACTGTACGTAAGATCTCTAACGGTGAAGGTGTTGAGCGTACGTTCCAAACACACTCTCCAGTTGTTGATAGCATTGAAGTTAAACGCCGTGGTGCAGTACGTCGTGCCAAGCTGTACTACCTGCGTGAACTGTCTGGTAAAGCTGCTCGTATCAAAGAGAAGCTTGCTAAGAAGTAATGCTAGAACTCGCGTTCTCATAAAAAACGGAGCCTTTGGGCTCCGTTTTTTTATCTGTTTTTCAACTCGTTAAACTTAGGTGTTTCTTTAAAGTAAGCTATTCACGAAAGTAAGTTATTCACGAAAGTAAGCTATTCACGGCTGTCTTCAGCAATCGTGACCGGTACCGTCATCTCTTTGCCTTTGCGCAGCAGGGTAAATTCGACCACAGTGCCCGGACGCAGGTCGGTCACGGTATCCATCACGTTTCTGGCGGCCGTTGATCTTGTTGCCGTCGATTTTAAGAATGACATCGCGGATCTGAAATCCGGCCTTGGCGGCCGGGCCGTTCGGGTCGATGCCCAGCACCACTATCCCGCCGACATGCTCGCTGCCGAGCAGCCTTGAGGTCATTGAGTTAATGTCCTGGCCGTCAACGCCGATATAGCCGCGGATGACCCGGCCGTCGGCGATGATCTTGTCCATGATTTTGTGCGCCAGCGCGAACGGGATGGCAAATGAAATGCCGTAAGTCTCTAGTTCAGTCGCTTGCTGGAATGAAGCGGTATTGATGCCGACCAGTTCGCCCTGAGTATTGACCAGCGCACCACCCGAATTTCCTTCGTTGATGGCCGCGTCAGTCTGAATAAAAGCCTGGCGGCCATCGGCACTGATTGAGGAGCGGCCGGTCGCGGAAATAATGCCGAACGTTGTGGTCTGACCGAGGTTATACGGGTTACCAATCGCCAGTACCACGTCACCGACTTCAGCCTGGTAGTTCGGATTTTGCGGGATGACCGGCAGGTTGGTGCCGTCGACCCGCAGTACCGCGATATCGGTGCGGCGGTCTTTACCTACTAACTGGGCTGCGGCAACCCGGCCATCCTGCAGCGCAACAATGATTTGGTCTGCCTGGGCAACCACATGATAGTTGGTAATGATGTAGCCTTTCTCGCTGACAATAACCCCCGAGCCCAGCCCCTGGGTGGAGAGTTTGGATTTGTCGCTCTCGGAATATTTACGGCTGTAGATATTGACCACGGCAGGCGCGGCGCGGCGTACGGCCTGATTGAATGAGATTTGCAGTGACGCAATATTGGCTGGTTTGGGCGCCGATGGTGGTATCACGTGATGACGCAGTGAAGGCACAGCAAACACCACCACTGCAGCGGTGACGAGCCCAAGTCCGACCGAGCGACCCAGAAATTTCAGCATATATTCCCCAAACGGTTAGTCGATGACGAAAATAAAGAGATTCCACGTATGCTGCGAAGGGACTGGTTGTGAGTCAGGGATAAAACAGTACCTGCTCGGCATCGCGTGGGTTAATTCGATTCTGCCCGCTTTCGATCGGATAACGATTTCAACAACCTGACTTGCGTTAGGGCAGTTTGGTAACGAATCCGAAGAATAGCATTACCGGCTGAAATAACAAAAGGGCAGCGTAACAAAGCTGCCCTTTTCAAATAAATTTATCACTAGTGACGGCCGCGGACGGCTGTCATCGAACGAAAGCTTGAGCTTAACGAACCACCAGATAGATAGAACGATCACCACGCTGGATGTTCAACGCCAGTACATTCGGTGTTTTTTCCAGGATCTTGCGCAGTTCAGCGATGTTCTTCACTCGTTTGCGGTTGACGCCGATGATGATGTCATCTTTCTCGATCTGGTAGTTGGCCGCCGGAGAGTCTTTCTCCACGCTGGTCACTTTGACCCCTTCTATCGGATCCTGGTCTGTGGTGTTGCTCAGCTCAGCACCGGTCAGGCCTTCATGCAGTTTATCAGCCTTGGTCTTGGCGTTGCTCTGTTCACCCAGGGTGACATCGAAGTTGCGCGACTTGCCGTCACGCACGATACCCAGTTCAACGGTTTTACCCGCGCCCAGGGTGGCGACTTTGGCACGCAGTTCAGCAAAGGTATCAATTTTCTTGCCGTTGACCGAGGTAATGATATCCCCGGCTTTGATACCGGCTTTATCTGCGGCGCTGTCTGGCAGTACCTGACTGACGAACGCGCCTTTACTTGAATCGTAACCCAGTGCTTCCGCCAGTTCAGAGGTGATCTCGCCACCTTGCACGCCGAGCATACCGCGTTTCACTTCGCCGAATTCGAGTATCTGATCGGTGAGGTTCTTCATCATGTTGGCCGGGATAGCAAAGCCGATCCCGACGTTACCGCCGTTCGGGCCGAGAATCGCGGTGTTGATGCCAATCAGTTCACCATTGAGGTTGACCAGCGCGCCACCCGAGTTACCGCTGTTGATCGCGGCATCGGTCTGGATGAAGTTTTCAAAGTTTTCGATGTTGAGACCACTGCGGCCCAGTGCCGACACAATACCTGACGTGACGGTCTGGCCAAGGCCAAACGGGTTACCGATCGCGACGGTAAAATCACCGACCCGCAGCTTGTCGGAATCGGCAATCTTAATTTGGGTCAGATTTTTCGCCTTATCGAGTTTGATCAGGGCGATATCGGCCATTTGGTCGCCGCCGACCAGCTCGGCGTCATACTCACGACCGTCATGCAGCTGGACGCGAATTTTTTCCGCGCCGTTAATCACATGGTAGTTGGTGACCACATAGCCCTTGTCGGCGTTGATGACCACGCCGGAGCCAAGGCCACGGAACGGACGTTCCTGTAATTGTTCAGTCGGAAAGTCAGGGCCAAAGAAGAAACGGAACTGGTCTGGAATACGTTGGCGAGAGACTTGAGTGCCTTCAACCGCAATGCTGACCACGGCCGGAGTGACTTTTTCCAGCATTGGGGCCAGGCTGGGAACCTGTTCTCCGTTGACAGATAAAGGCAGGGCGGCGGAGGCCGGTAGTGGGGCGATGATGGAACTTAAGCTTAGAGACAGGACGGTTAAGGCAAGCAAAGGTTTTTTCATCATAAAACTCCTCATAGATTAACGTCTGGCTGTTGTTATATTTGTGTCAAACAATGACAATTCAACAGGCTCAGTGAGGGTTATGACTAAAAAACATGAGCAAAGTTCATTTACTGCACAGCGATATTATTAATGAAAAGTGATGGACTGGCGAAAAACGATGGTTAAGCAACAAGCACAGCATTACCGATAGCGTATGCATACTTAAAAGACAGCTTCAGTTAAAACAAATGCGTCACCGGCCACAAATCGATTGTGTGCGGTGACGCATTATGTGTAGTGATGCTTTGTCAACAGAGACGAAGCGTGTACAGAGCTTTATCGTTTATAGAAAAACAATATCGAGCGATTAACTCGCTTTGGCACTGACCACTTCAGAAGAGCGGATGATGGCTTTCTCTTCTGGTTTCAGCAGGCCGGTCGCGCCTTGGGCGTAATCCTTCGGCGGCTGCTCGAACGTTTCGTCACTGCTGGCTGATGATGTTGTGTCGCTCTCCTTATGCTGGGCAATCTTTTTCACAAACGGATTGTCCTGCTCAGGCAAGCTTGGCAGCAGCTCAGAAGAGGTTGCGGCCATGTGCTGGTAAAGCTTGGTGTAATCTTTACCGAGTGTATCCAGCATCTCCGCCGCCTGGGCGAAGTGGTCCGCCAGCTCCTGGCGATGCTGTTCAATTTCAAACTTAGCGCTGTCTAAATCTTTCTGTAGGGTCTTCTGGGACTTATATTGAGGGGTCGTCAGGCGAGCAATTACAATCCCTGCAACGAGTCCTACTAGCAAGCCCACAATGGCATATATCCAAGGCATAACTGCTCCTTATTGTTGTTATTTAACATGTTTTTCACTGATTGGTTACACATGTTCAAGGGACATGTTACTATGAGACTGTTGGCGGATAAAGCAAAAAGCACACCCTTTAACCGTCAGAATTTGCCCCTCATTTTTTTAGCAGACTGTCATGACACCAAAGCAGCGATACGAGCAAGATCTAAAACGATCTGATTTTCAAAGGGATGAAGCGCAGGCGCGCGCGGTTGATGCGTTGGATGCCTTGCATCATCAGGTAATCGATTTCATTAATACCCCAGTGGTACGACCTTCACGCTGGCAAAAGTTACTCGGCAAAAAAGAGGTGGTGCCGAAGCCGCCGAAAGGCCTTTATTTCTGGGGTGGCGTCGGGCGCGGTAAGACTTATCTGATGGATACGTTTTATGAGGCGCTGCCGACCGAGAAAAAGATGCGCGTCCACTTCCACCGCTTTATGTATCGGGTGCATGATGAGCTCAGGCAGCTGGGTGATGTCGGCGATCCTTTAGAGATCGTGGCGGATAAATTCCGTGATGAGGCGGTGATCATCTGCTTTGATGAATTTTTCGTGTCAGACATCACCGATGCGATGATCCTCGGTACGCTGTTCCAGGCGCTGTTTCCTGCGTGGCGTGACTCTGGTCGCCACTTCCAATATTCCGCCGCACGATCTGTATCGCAACGGCTTGCAGCGCGCCCGCTTCCTGCCGGCGATCGCCCTGATTGAAGCCAATTGTCATGTGCTGAATGTCGACAGCGGAGTGGATTACCGTTTGCGGACGTTGCAGCAGGCTGAAATCTACCATTACCCGCTTGATGACCAGGCGCGCAGCAATCTGCAGCAGTATTACACTCAGCTGGTCGGCCAGGATAAAGCGAAAGCGGATCAAATTGAGATCAATCATCGCCGCATTGATGTGCTTGGTGCCAGCGATGGCGTGCTGCATGCCACGTTTGCCCAGCTGTGTCAGACCGCGCGCAGCCAGAATGACTATATAGAAATGTCACGTTTGTATCACACTGTGTTGCTGGCGGATGTGGAGCAGATGGGGCGTACTATCGATGATGCGGCACGCCGTTTTATCGCTTTAGTCGATGAATTCTACGAACGGCATGTAAAACTGATAATTTCTGCAGAAGTTGCGCTCGAAGATCTGTATACTTCGGGCCAGCTGGAATTTGAATTTAAGCGTTGTCAGTCAAGGCTGACAGAAATGCAGAGCCATGAATATCTGGCTCGCGAGCATCTCGCGTAATTCATTCCGCTGTCTATTGGGCATAAGCCTAAAAAAAACATCGGGCGTCAGCCCGAAAAAAGAGGGCGCAGGGCTTAAAAAAATGAGTTTTTTAAGCAAAAAGAGGTGATTTTTTCTTCTCTCTTCTCTATAATCCTGCGACCCACCGTTACTGCAGGTCTTTTTAAGACCGAGAGTGCCACCCACTCGAAGGGGTGATGACTGGGCTCTTAGACAGTGGGAGCGTATACGCTCCTTTAAGTGTAAATTTGATTAAACGGGTTATTATTAGCATGAAAACTTTCGTTGCTAAACCAGAAACTGTAAAACGCGACTGGTACGTTGTAGACGCTGAAGGTAAAACTCTTGGCCGTCTAGCAAGTGAAATTGCATCTCGCCTACGTGGCAAACACAAAGCTGAATACACTCCACACGTTGACACTGGTGATTACATCATCATCGTAAACGCGGAGAAAGTTGCTGTAACTGGTAACAAAGCTAAAGACAAGATGTACCACCGTCACACTGAATTCCCAGGTGGCCTTAAGTCAACTAGCTTCGAGAAGCTGATTGAACGTAAGCCAGAGATGGTACTTGAGCTAGCGGTTAAAGGTATGCTTCCAAAAGGTCCTCTAGGCCGTGCTATGTACCGTAAGCTGAAAGTTTACGCAGGCGCTGAGCACAACCATGCTGCTCAACAACCTAAAGTACTAGACATCTAATCGGGGATTTCGGAAATGGCAGAGAATCAATACTACGGCACTGGCCGTCGCAAAAGCTCAGCTGCGCGTGTTTTCATTAAACCAGGCAGCGGCAACATCGTAATCAACAAGCGTAGCCTTGATGAGTACTTCGGTCGTCCAACTTCTCGCATGGTTGTTAAACAGCCTCTAGAGCTAGTTGAGATGGTTGAGAAACTAGACCTATACATCACTGTTTCTGGTGGTGGTATTTCTGGTCAGGCAGGTGCTATCCGTCACGGTATCACTCGCGCTCTGATGGAATACGATGAGTCTCTACGTCCTGCTCTACGTGCAGCTGGCTACGTTACTCGTGACGCTCGTCGCGTTGAACGTAAGAAAGTTGGTCTGCGTAAAGCACGTCGTCGTCCACAGTTCTCTAAGCGTTAATCTTTTCACTACGAAAAGAGTTTCGCTTTCCAGCCTGGCTGGATTGTGGATCGAAAAGCCCGGTTTTTACCGGGCTTTTTTGTGTCTGCAATACAGGGCTTTCGCTTTAAATTCAGATTATTCGCTTTAAATTCAGGTTTTTTAGATAGTTAGCAGCTTATTTGTCAGAAAATATGACTGTTTTCGCTCTTCTCCCGCCGCGCAATGCTGCGCTTTCTCACAGCGTCCTTCTGTTGGTTTTCTCTCCCTTCTGCTTCTTTTGTGACCTGACGTGCGAAACGCCGCACTGATGTTAGCAAAAGGTAGCTTTATCTTGTCAAAAAGTAGGGTTTTATTTATGCTCATTCATCAAATACATACAATTATAAACGTATTTTGTTAGCCATGCTCTTGAGAGGAATAACAGGAATCCGCAAGGAGCAAATGGGAGAATGTCTGGATGAGCAATGTGCCTTTAAATAACGGTCGCAGACGTTTCTTAACCGCTACCACAGCAGTGGTCGGCGGGTTGGGAGCGGCTGCTGTGGCTGTACCTTTTATCAAATCGTGGAACCCAAGTGCCAAGGCGAAAGCCGCTGGCGCCCCGGTCGAAGTTGACATCAGTAAACTCGAAGAGGGGCAAATGGTTCGCGTCGAATGGCGTGGTAAACCGGTCTGGGTTGTACGTCGTTCGCAGTCAATTGTCGATGGCCTTAAACAGCACGACGATCAACTGCGCGATCCAAATTCTGAAGAAGATCAACAACCTGACTACGCCCAAAATACCTACCGCTCGATCAAACCTGAATACTTTGTCGCGGTTGGTATCTGTACCCACCTAGGCTGTTCACCTACCTATTTACCGGACTCTTTTAGTGAACAAGTGCAAGGTGTTAAATCGGGTTTCTTCTGTCCTTGTCATGGTTCTAAGTTCGACATGGCGGGCCGTGTATTCCAGGGTGTACCTGCTCCACTCAACCTGGTCATTCCTAAGTACATGTACCTGAGCGATACCCGTATGGTTATCGGTCTTGATGAAACCGGGGAGGCATAATGCAAGCACTACTTGATTGGGTGGAAAAACGCCTGCCCGCAATGAATGCGTACAAAAAGCACCTGTCTGAATACCCGATGCCGAAGAACTTTAACTTTTGGTACCTTTTCGGTTCCTTGGCAATGCTGGTATTGGTGAACCAGATCCTGACCGGTATCTGGCTGACAATGAACTATGTGCCGTCCGGTGAAGGGGCGTTTGCCTCAGTCGAATACATCATGCGTGATGTCGAATACGGCTGGCTGCTGCGCTATATGCACTCGACCGGCGCGTCGGCGTTTTTCGTGGTGGTTTATCTGCATATGTTCCGTGGCCTGATCTACGGCTCGTACCAGAAACCGCGCGAGCTGCTGTGGATCTTCGGTATGCTGATCTTCCTGGCGCTGATGGCAGAAGCCTTTATGGGTTACCTGCTGCCATGGGGTCAGATGTCTTACTGGGGTGCACAGGTGATCATTTCCCTGTTTGGTGCCATTCCGGTCATCGGTGATGATCTGACCTTATGGATCCGTGGTGACTACGTGATCTCAGGTGCGACTCTGAACCGCTTCTTTGCGCTGCACGTGATCGCGCTGCCGATCGTGCTGCTGCTGCTGATTGTGCTGCACATTCTGGCGCTGCACGAAGTGGGTTCAAATAACCCGGATGGTATTGAAACCAAGCTGCCAAAAGGCTCAATGGGTGACGATTACCAGAGCCAGTTCAAGTTCCATGAGTACTACACTAAGAAATACGACATCATTGATTCGATTCCTTTCCATCCTTACGGCACGGTAAAAGATCTGGTTGGTGTGGCAGGTTTCTTGTTCCTGTTCTGTTATGTGCTGTTCTTTAATCCGGAGATGGGTGGCTATTTCCTTGAGCCGCCTAACTTTGAAGCAGCTAACCCGCTCAAAACACCTGAGCATATCGCCCCGGTTTGGTATTTCACTCCGTTCTACGCCATTTTGCGTGCGGTACCGGACAAACTGATTGGCGTTATCGCGATGGGTGCATCGATTGTGGTGCTGTTCCTGTTGCCGTGGCTGGACCGCTGTAAAGTGCGTTCTTACCGCTACCGCAGTAAGTTCCACCTGGTGAACATTATTCAATTTACCATTTGTTTCATTGCCTTGGGTATTCTGGGCGCGCTGCCAGCGACGCCGACTTATACTCTGCTGGCGCGCATCTTTAGTCTGGGTTACTTCATGTTCTTCGTCTTGCTGTTCTTCTACAGTAAAAACGAAGCAACCAAACCATTACCGAAGAGGGTGACATTCAAATGAAAAAATGGATTGTAATTTTGTTTGCCATGCTGCCTTCGCTGGTGATGGCAGCCGGGGCTAACGTACATCTGGATAAAGCCGGTAATGACCTGACTGACACGGCTTCTCTGCAGCGTGGTGCCAAGCTGTTCATGAACTACTGTTTTGGTTGTCACTCGACTCAGTATCAGCGTTATGAGCGCGTTGCTACTGACCTGGGGATTCCGGCCGATCTGATGAAACAGAATCTGATTTTTGATCCGCAAACCAAAATTGGTTCGTTGATGGAAAACGCGATTCCGGAAGAGTCTGCGGCCAAGTGGTTCGGTGCGCCGCCTCCGGATCTGACGCTGGTGGCCCGCGTGCGCGGGGTTGACTGGCTGTACACTTACCTGCGTTCTTTCTATGCCGATCCGAGTCGCCCGTTCGGGGTCAACAACATTGTCTTCCCGAGTGTCGGTATGCCGCACGTACTGGAAGAGCTGCAAGGCATTCCGGATCCGGTATTCGGTACCCATATGGTGAACGGTGAAGAAGTGCGTACTGTGGTGGGCACCCAATCACGCGGTAACGGCGAACTGAGCAGCGGCGAGTTTGATACCGCAGTCCGTGACCTGGTGAACTTCCTGGAATATTCCGGTGAACCGGTCAAGCTCGAGCGTCAGAGCATGGGTTGGTGGGTGATGGCCTTCCTGGTGCTGTTGACCATAGTTGTTGTGCTGCTTAAGAAAGAGTATTGGCGTGATGTGCACTAATTGTGCTACTATGTCGTGCTAATTCTTGATTCATCGAATCATCAATGGAGGCTTAGCCTCCATTGTTTTTTATATTTGTAAGTGTGTGCTGGAGGGCTCCATGGCTGTAGCTGCCAATAAACGTTCTGTGATGACTCTATTTTCTAGTGCGTCAGATATGTATAGCCATCAGGTGCGTATTGTGCTGGCTGAAAAAGGTGTCAGTGTTGAGGTTGAGCTGGTTGATGACAATAGTCTGCCTGCTGAGCTGCTTGATCTGAACCCATATAAATCAGTACCAACATTGGTTGACCGTGAGCTTGCGCTTTACGATTCAAAAATCATCATGGAATACCTTGATGAGCGTTTTCCTCATCCGCCATTGATGCCTGTTTACCCGGTTGCCCGTGGTAACAGCCGTCTGATGATTTACCGTATCGAACGTAACTGGTACTCACTGGCGAACAAAATCGTGACGGGTTCTGCTGAAGAAGCGGAAGTTGCGCGTGCCACTCTGCGTACTGACCTGTTGACTCTGGGTCCGGTATTTGCTGAATACGAATTCTTCATGAGCGAAGAGTTCAGCCTGATCGACTGCTACCTGGCTCCGCTGTTGTGGCGTCTGCCGGTTTCTGGGCATTGAACTGGTCGGCCCGGGTTCTAAAGAGCTGAAAATTTACATGAACCGTGTGTTCGAACGTGATTCATTCCTGGCTTCTCTGACTGAAGCAGAACGCGAGATGCGTCTGTCTCGTTAAGGTCTGAGTAATGGATATCGAGCAAATGACTCCGCGCCGGCCATACATGCTCCGTGCATTTTATGACTGGCTGCTGGATAACGAACTGACGCCTCATCTGGTGGTTGATGCCACTCTGCCTGGTGTACGTGTTCCGATGGAGTACGTACAGGACGGTCAGATCATTCTTAATGTTGCGCCACGTGCGGTCGGTAACCTGGAACTGGGTAACGAAGCGGTCACATTCAGCGCCCGTTTTGGTGGTCGTCCGCATCAGGTTATCGTCCCTATTTATGCCGTACAGGCCATTTACGCACGTGAGAACGGCGCAGGTACCATGTTCGAGCCTGAAGAGGCTTACCTGGAACTGCCGGAAGAAGACGTGCAGGATGAGAGCCCTGCTGAACCGGCGCTGACTGATGTATCGGTTGCGGCGGTTGAGGATGATGGCGAGCAAGCCGGTGATGAGGAAGAAGCGCCTCGTCCGGCCAAAGGCAAACCCAGCTTGCGTGTGGTGAAATAACCTCAGGGTAATTGTTCATTGCAGTGGCAAGTTAGCCGCAGAAAAACAACCAGAAAACAAAAAGCAGCGTCAATACGCTGCTTTTTTTATGTCTCGATTTATATCTATGTCTCAATATGTATATCTTGATTGCCGCACGGGTTATCTTGTTATGCCCGAAGCCGAAGCCGAAGCCGAAGCGGGGCTAATCTGCGTGAGCCGCTCAGCGTTTAGTCCGCGTACTGAAACGCTTTGATAACCTGAGTGACACCAGAGATATTGCGCGCCACATCGGTGGCGATAGCGGCATGCTCACGGCTGACATAGCCGAACAAATACACTTCACTGTCTTCGGTAATCACTGACACTTTGACACCATTCAGCTCAGATTTCGCCAGCAAAGCGGATTTCACCTTGGTGGTGATCCAGCTGTCATTGCTGATCTCGCCAAACGAAAGTGGCTGTTTGATTTTGACCTGGTTATGCAGCTCTTTGACACCTTGCAGCTGCTCGACCTGGCCGACAAACTGGCGCAGCATATCTTCAGTACGTGACTGACCGATCAGAATCACGGTACCACGGTAGGATTTGGCGGTGATACGCATCTGATGCTGGTACGGCGCTTTATTGGCCAGACCGGTAATGTCGAGTTCCAGATTGTTATCTTTCCAGATCTCTTGCGTGGAGCGCGGGTCGGTGGCGATATTGACCGTGGTCGCGGCACCGGCGATGAACAATCCGGCACACCCCGACAGGGAGACCAGAGCCAGTAAAACAGAAAATAGGCGTAATGTTTTCATAACTTACTCTTCGTGAGCGGGAAATAAAACCTGATCGATCAAGTCGCACAAACAGTGCAGGGTGACCATGTGCACTTCCTGAATTCGGGCGGTACGGTGCGAAGGAATGCGGATTTCCACATCGTTTTCACCCAGCAGGCCGGCCATCTCGCCGCCGTCTTTGCCGGTCAGGGCGATAATGGTCATGTCACGGGTTACCGCCGCTTCCATCGCTTTAATAATGTTCTGGCTGTTACCGCTGGTGGAAATCGCCAGCAGAATGTCGCCTGGCTGACCAAATGCGCGCACCTGTTTGGAAAAGATTTCCTGATAGTGGTAGTCGTTCGCGACCGCGGTCAGGGTGGTGTTATCAGCGGTCATTGCCATGGCGGGCAGACTCGGGCGTTCAGTTTCGAAACGGTTGATAAGGCAAGAGGTAAACTGTTGCGCGTTTGAGGCTGATCCCCCGTTACCACAGCACAGAATTTTGTTGCCATTGAGCAGGGTCGCGACCATCGCCTGAGCGGCATGCATGATGGCATCCGGCAGCGCTTCTGCTGCGGCGATTTGAATTTGAATACTTTCGGTAAAACTGTCTTTAATGCTGTCTAGCATCGATTATCCTTCGGTGATTGCATTTTTTATCCAGTCAATCTGGCGTCCGTTATCATGAATGGCCACGACATCGAATCGAAAACTGGTGTGGTCGGCACTCAGGCCTTGTTTGAGCATCCACCAATTTGCTGCTTTGATCAAGCGTGTCTGCTTCTGTCTGGTTACGGTTTCAGCAGCGTGGCCGTGGCGTTGGTCATGGCGGTATTTCACTTCAACGAACACCAGGGTGTCATTGTCGCGCATGATCAAATCCAGTTCACCGGCCTTAACCTGAAAGTTTTGCTCAATCAGGATCAGGCCGTGGCGGCGCAGATAATCTGCTGCCGCCTGTTCGTAATTCTGCCCTTGCTGACGCCGGTTGACTGGCTTAAGACGGCTAAAGAGCCCCATGGTCAGCCCAGCTGATTTCACGCTGTACGACACAGTTATCGTCAATGCCCAGCACACCGGTCTGGCCCTGGATAGTATAGCCTTGGACGACTTTCATCTGCGGAAGTTCAACCATCAGCTGGTAGGCATCCATACCCATGGCCTGTAAACGGCGCTCGGCGTTGGAAGAGTCCGGCCACAGTTTTTCCATCTGCTCGGCAATCTTCTCATCCGGATGAATCAGCAGCGGGATGTCGCTGTAGCTGACACCGCTCAGATCTTCATATTGGCGACCGCCACTGTTGCTGGCTGAGTTCGAGAATAGTTTTGGTGGCTGAGTATCCGGGTTAATCGCCACTTCAATGAATGGCTTAATCAGGGTCAGGTCAGCACTGTTGGCGACGATGTACACCGCGTCGATGTCACGACGGCTGCGCGGCTGGCTTTCCATCTTCATGCCCAGCAGAGATTCCATCTGAGCAATATTCTGCTGGCTGTCCTGCAGACCAAACACGTTATTGATGTTGCGTTGCAGCTGACGGCGATCCTGATACTGGCTGACCGCGACTTTATGTTTGCTGTACTGTTTCCATGCCTGGTCAAAAGCTTCAACCACACGCTGACCGTAGTTGCCTTGTGGAGCCAGAATTAATGGATAGCGGTAGCCTTGATCATACAGATGCTTGGCCGCCTGCTCGACTTCCTGCTCGGGTGATAGGGCGAGGTAACAGGTGTCAGCGCCTTCTTCGACCTCATCCGGAATATTGAGCGCCAGAGCCGGAATAGTCTGACCGCGTTGCTGCTGATGTTTCTGCAGCGCTTCGATGTTGTCTTTAATTAGCGGGCCGACCACGAAATCAATCTTGTTGTTGATGAGGGTTTCATCGATCGATTGCGGGGTTTCACTGTTGGTGTCGATGATGGTCAGCGTCGCTTGCGGATCGCGCTGTTCATCGTTCATCAGCGCCATAATGAAGCCATCGCGGATCTGGTGTGCCGGCTTGGAGAATTTACCACTCAGCGGCAGCAGCAGCGCAGTATGCTTAGGCTTGACGATTTCCAGGTTAAGGATATCTTCAATCGCCTGCGGGGTATAGCGTGCTGCCGGATGATCCGGATTCTCCTGCAACCATTTTTCCAGGGTATTCTTCAGCTGAGGCAGATCGCTGCCCAGCGTTTTGACATACACAGCCAGTTGCAGCCAGCCGTCCAGTACCGCTTCATCGGCACCGGCCGAGAGCTTGGTGATGTCCTGGGCAGAGTAGCGGCTCAGGTTGGTCCAGATCTGGTCGGATAAGGCTTCATACTGCTCGCGATTGACGAAATCATATAGCGCAACCAGCTCGCGGCTGGAATCAAAGCTGCGATCCTGCGCGGTGAAGATATCGGCACGCAATTGGTGGTATTGCTGCCACTGCTGCTCGGCCAGTTTCCAGTCGTCCGCAAATTGCAGCTGCTTGAGGGCGTCGGCGTACTGACCGGCGTTAAACAGCTGCGCTGCGTGGGTCAGGCGCCATTCCGCCTGCTGCGAATGGCTCAGGGTCTGTTTGCTCAGGCGACGGTTAATCAGATCGGCCTGAGCGGTGTCGTTTTCTGCCAGTGCTGCTTTCAGTGCCATGATCAACCAGTCGTTTTGCAGGCTGCCTTGACTGCTGTCCGCTTGCATTAAATAGACCTGGGTCGGCAAGCTTGGCTCGTCTGTCAGGTTGACTTTCAACGGTGAGGTTGAGGTCGACGAACAGGCGGCCAGGGTAATTGCTAATGCAACGGGAGTGAGTAAGCGTGGTACACTGCGTCTCTGATGGTTTTTCATAGCCATGAGTTCTTTCGTTAATCCGTGTAAAATTGTCTCTATATTAATCGTTGAAGTGATGGTAAACAAATGACAGATAGCAAAACCTTGCCGACAGAAGTCCCAACTTTATACATAGTTCCGACTCCGATAGGCAATCTAGGGGATATTACCCAACGGGCACTGGATGTGCTGTCAAATGTTGACGTTATCGCCGCAGAAGACACTCGTCACACGGGCAAACTGCTGTCGCACTTCAATATTCAAACGAAGACGTTCGCTCTGCATGATCACAACGAACAGCAAAAAGCTCAAGTATTAGTTGAGAAATTACTGGCCGGGCAATCTATTGCGCTTGTGTCTGATGCCGGGACACCACTCATTAGTGATCCAGGTTACCATTTAGTCAATCAGTGTCGTCAGGCCGGTGTTAAAGTTGTGCCATTACCTGGTGCGTGTGCGGTGATCACCGCGCTGAGTGCCTCGGGTCTGCCATCTGACCGCTTTAGCTTTGAAGGCTTTCTGCCGGCGAAGAGCAAGGGGCGTAAGGATAAATTCCTCGAGATCGCCAAAGCCGAACGGACCTGCATCTTTTATGAATCGCCGCACCGGATTACCGAATCCCTGCAGGATATGCTGGAGATTCTCGGCCCGGATCGCGATGTGGTGCTGGCGCGTGAGCTGACCAAAACCTTTGAAACCATTCAGGGTTTGCCGCTTGGTGAGCTGATTGACTGGATTGAAGAGGACGATAACCGCAAACGGGGCGAGATGGTGCTGCTGATCCACGGCTACCGTGACAGTGCAGAAGAGTCGCTGCCGGAAGAAGCGCTGCGCACGTTGGGGATTCTGGTCAAAGAGCTGCCACTGAAAAAAGCGGCCGCCGCCACAGCGGAAATCTACAACCTGAAAAAGAACGCACTGTATAAGTGGGGGCTGGACAACCTGGGCTAATCCCGCAAACGGCATAAAAATCGCTGCAGGAATGACCACTTGGGCCTAATTTCAGCACTAAGCCCGATTCTTCCTAGACAGTGGCCGGTGTTGCCGCTAGAATTCGCGCCTGGAGTTGACTGGGTAGTCGCTGCCTTATTGACGTCCCTTGACCTTGTGTTGGGGAGACTGATAAGGGGGAGGAAAGTCCGGGCTCCATAGAGCAGGGTGCCAGGTAACGCCTGGGGGGCGCAAGCCTACGACAAGTGCAGCAGAGAGAAGACCGCCGATGGCCCGTAAGGGATCAGGTAAGGGTGAAAGGGTGCGGTAAGAGCGCACCGTGCGTCTGGCAACAGTTCGTAGCAAGGTAAACTCCACCCGGAGCAAGACCAAATAGGCTTCCACACAGCGTGGCTCGCGTTAGGAAGCGGGTAGGTTGCTTGAGCCAGTGAGCGATTGCTGGCCTAGACGAATGGCTACTACCGCGCAAGCGGAACAGAACCCGGCTTATACGTCGGCTCCACCTATTCAGACCCATCATAACGGCAACGTTATGATGGGTTTTTTGCTTTTTACTGACTTAGTCGACCGCAAAACCATTAAACTTAGCGCAATGTCACGTCCTGTATATGCTTATGGGTAGCAGTAGTGCGGGAAATCGGTACACTACTCACAGACACTGACGGGCGTTCCCGCAAAATGAGACCATTATGACTGAATCTTTCCAACATATTTCCGTGCTTCTCCATGAATCGATCGACGGCCTGGCGATTAAGCCGGACGGCACTTATATCGATGGCACCTTTGGTCGTGGCGGGCACAGCCGTACTATTTTGTCCAAACTGGGTCCGAATGGCCGTCTGTTCAGTATTGACCGCGATCCGCAGGCAATCGCCGAAGCAGCGAAGATCGACGATCCGCGCTTTACCATAGTGCATGGTCCGTTTTCCGGTATTGCCGAATACGCCGAGCGTTACGATTTAGTCGGTCAGGTGGATGGGGTGCTGTTTGACTTAGGTGTTTCGTCACCGCAGCTGGACGATGCTGAACGTGGCTTCAGTTTCATGAAGGACGGTCCGCTTGACATGCGGATGGACCCGACTTCCGGTCTGCCGGTGTCGGAGTGGCTGCTGCAGGCGGATCTTGATGACATCACCTGGGTGATTCGTGAATTTGGTGAAGACAAGCACGCGCGCCGTATTGCCAAAGCGATTGTTGCTCATCGTGATAACGAAGAAAAAGAGCCGCTGACCCGCACCAGTCATCTGGCAGCGCTGATTTCTGAAGCGGCGCCAAAGAGCTTTAAAGAGAAAAAGCACCCGGCGACGCGCACTTTCCAGGCGTTTCGTATTTACATCAACAGTGAACTGGAAGAGATTGATACTGCCCTGAAAGGCGCGGCTTCGATTCTGGCACCTGAAGGCCGCTTGTCGGTGATCAGTTTCCACTCGCTGGAAGATCGCATGGTGAAACGCTTTATCCGTAAAGAGAGCCAGGGCCCGGAAGTACCGCACGGCCTGCCACTGACCCAGGATCAGATCAAAGCGCTCGGTAGCGCTAATTTGAAAGCTGTCGGTAAGGCGATTAAACCCTCGCCACAGGAAGTGGAGATGAATCCGCGTTCACGCAGTTCGGTGCTGCGCATTGCAGAAAAACTGTGATGGCCAGTCACCGACATTGTTATGACAGATTCTGATAACAGATTCTCATAATAGTTAAACATAACCGATAACCATAACGAGAGCTGAAAGCTGGTCACAAGTAGCCTGAAAGCAGGTAACAACGAGCTGAAAGCAGGTAAAAATAGTTAATATGTCGCAAACCAAGCCGAACCTTGCCAAACTTATCGCTCTCGACCTGCTGACGGTCGGGCGGGTGCCTTTGGTGATGCTGGTGCTGATTTTTGCGTCAGCGATGGGGGTGGTGTTCACCACCCACCATACCCGCCAGGCCATTACGGAAAAGGATCAGGTACTGGAAGAGCGTGACCACCTCGATAACGAGTGGCGCAACCTGATTCTGGAAGAAACGGCGTTGGCGGAACACAGCCGGGTGCAAGAAGTGGCCCAAAACGACCTCAAAATGAAACGTCCTGATGCTGACAAAGAAGTAGTGATTGAACTCAAATGACGAAAAAGCCAGCCAAAGACAGCGCCAAGTCTAAATCTAAGTCTGCCGATAGCCCTAAATCCAAACCTCAAGCCAGTGCGAGCGATGCGCCGACATTCATTCGCTGGCGTTTCTATCTGATTGTATTTTTTGTATTGCTGGCATTCGGCCTTTTGGTCGGGCGCCTGGCATTTATCCAGATCATTGAGCCGGATAACCTGATCCGTCAGGGGGATATGCGCTCGGTGCGGGCCAAAACTCTCGAATCGGCGCGCGGTATTATTTCTGATCGCAACGGTGAAGCGCTGGCGGTCAGTGTGCCGGTCGAAGCGGTATGGGCCGATCCGGCCACGATTTACAAAAAGGGCGGTCTGGTTGAAAAGGATCGCTGGTACGCGCTGGCTGATGTACTGGGGCTGGACCGTCAGGAGATGATGAAGAAAATCGCCGACAACCAAACCCGGCGCTTTATCTACCTGCAGCGCCAGGTCAGCCCGGC
The DNA here is from genome assembly GCA_039696685.1 of Vibrio sp. CDRSL-10 TSBA. Lineage (NCBI taxonomy): Bacteria > Pseudomonadati > Pseudomonadota > Gammaproteobacteria > Vibrionales > Vibrionaceae > Vibrio > Vibrio sp. CDRSL-10 TSBA. Next base: position 597,422 of record CP155566.1, read on the forward strand.
GATGGCGAAATACATTCGTGAGCTCAAGTTGTCCGGAGTCGGACTGAAATCTGAGTCACGCCGTTACTACCCGGCAGGCGAAGTGAGTGCGCACCTGATAGGTGTGACCGGCATTGACGGTCATGGCCTGGAAGGGGTCGAGCGCAGTTATGACAAATGGCTGACCGGTGAAGCGGGTAAGAGCATCATCCGTAAAGACCGCTATGGCCGCGTGGTTGAGAACATCTCACTCGAAGAGCGTGAAGAGGGCAAGCCGCTCAAACTAACCATCGATCAGCGTCTGCAGGCAATTGCGTTTCGCGCGGTCAAGCAGGCAATGGCCGATTATCGTGCTACCTCTGCCTCGGCGGTGATGCTGGATGTCAAAACCGGCGCGGTGCTGGCGATGGTGAACGCGCCGTCGTATAACCCCAATAACCGTGCTGACTGGCAGAGCTTTAAAATGCGTAACCGCGTTATCACCGATGCGTTTGAGCCGGGTTTCGACGGTCAAACCGTTTGTGGTACTGGCGGCGCTTGCCAACGGCAGCGCTGATGAAAAGACCGTTATCGATACCGGCGACGGTGTGATGCGCATCGGCGGCAGCCGGGTGCGCGATACCTCGAAAGTCGGTAAAGCCACTCTGCAAATGATTCTGAAAAAATCCAGTAACGTCGGTGTGGCTCACCTGGCGCTCGGGATGCCGCTGCAGGATATGCTCAGTATGTATAATGCAGTCGGCCTCGGTGAAGTGTCCGGCCTTAATCTGGTTGGTGAAACCACAGGTATTTTCCCCAACCGCCGCCGCTGGTCGCAGTTTGAAATTGCCACCCTGGCGTTTGGCTACGGTCTGGCGATTACCCCAATCCAGCTTGCGCACGCTTATGCCACCTTGGGTAACCTGGGTAAATACCAGCCGGTACATCTGATTGACAGTAACGATGACGATCTGTCGCACCAGGTAGTAGACGCTAAATATGCGCGCAAAGTGCTGGATATGCTGGAAACCGTGACCCAGCCGGGCGGTACGGCTGTCAAAGCTGCTGTACCGGGTTACCGTATTGCCGCTAAGTCAGGCACATCGCGCAAAGCGATTGCCGGTGGCTACAGCGATGAATATTTTGCCTATACCGCGGGTGTGGCGCCGGTCAGCGACCCGCGTATTTCACTGATGGTGATGGTCAATGAGCCTCAAGGCGACTCCTATTACGGCGGTGCGGTCGCCGGTCCGGTCTTTTCTGAAATTATGAAAGGCGCGCTGCAGATCTTAAACATTGCGCCGGACGAGAACCGTTTTCAAAACTGAACCAACCCGGCCGTCGTTACGGCAGGGGCAGAGAGTGTGAGAATACAATGAACACTGGCATGGCATTACCCCAACTGCTTGCTCCCTGGCTGAGCATTGATGAGCCAGAACTGACGGCGCTGCCCGTTACCCGGCTGGAACTCGACAGCCGCAAAGTCAACCCGGGCGATACCTTTGTCGCCATTATCGGCCATGCAGCCGACGGGCGCCGCTTTATCGATACTGCGCTGCAGCAAGGCGCGAATCTGGTCCTGGCGCAGGCATGTGAGCAGCATCCGCATGGCAAGACCGAGTGGCGCAGCGGTGTCGCTGTCGTCTATCTGGCCGAATTGGGGGCCCGTTTGTCAGAGCTGGCCGGGCGTCTGTATGGCGCACATGCCAATCAGGTGATTGCGGTCACCGGCACCAACGGCAAAACCACGATTTCCCAGCTCATCGCGCAGTGGATTGAACTGCTCGGCAGCAAAGCCGCGGTGATGGGTACAACCGGCAATGGCTTTCTGGCCACCCTTGCGCCTGCCGCTAATACTACCGGCAATGCACTTCAGGTGCAGGAGACGCTGCATACGCTGGCGCAGCAAGGTGCGCAATACACTGCGATGGAGGTCTCCTCGCATGGCCTGGTACAGGGGCGTGTCAAAGCACTGACTTTCGCCGCCGGGGTGTTTTCTAATCTCAGCCGCGACCATCTTGATTATCACGGCACCATGCAGGCATACGCTGAGGCTAAGTTCAGCCTGTTTACCGAACATGCCACCCGTAATGCAATCATCAATGTTGATGATGCGGTGGGGGCTGAGTGGGCGGCGCAACTGAGTGCGTGTATCGGCGTATCGCTGAACGACCAGCCGCAGACCGATCGCAGCCTGTGGGCAACATCGGTCAGTTATGCCGAGAGTGGCATCAGCCTGGATTTCAGCGGTAGCTGGGGCGAAGGACGATTAAACGCGCCGTTGATTGGTGAATTTAATGCCTCCAATTTGCTGCTGGCACTGGCGACTTTACTCAGTCTTGGTTTCGATAAAACGGCGCTGTTAGCGTCAGCGCCTAAACTGACCCCGGTTTTAGGTCGCATGGAACTGTTTCAGGCACCAGGTAAAGCCAAAATTGTTGTCGATTATGCCCACACGCCGGATGCGCTGGAAAAAGCGTTGCGAGCATTGCGCGTGCATTGTCAGGGCCGCTTATGGGCCATCTTCGGCTGTGGCGGTGATCGCGATACCGGCAAACGACCTATGATGGCCGCTGTGGCGGAGCAGTTTGCTGATCAGGTGATTCTGACCGACGACAACCCGCGCAGTGAAGCGCCGCAACGGATCGTCGAGGATATGCTGGCCGGCATGCGTGAGCCGCAGCGGGCGCATATCGAGCACCGCCGTCTGGACGCGGCGCGTTTTGCCCTGCAGCAGGCCGGTGAGCAGGACATCATTCTGCTGGCGGGTAAAGGGCATGAAGATTATCAGGTGCTGGCTGATGAGACGATTCACTACTCGGACCGTGAAAGCGCCCAACAACTACTGGAGTTACCGGCATGATTACCACGACTTTAACGCAACTTGCGAATGTACTGGGCGCGCGCCTTTTGGGCGCAGACCGCGCTATCAGTGCGGTTTCAACTGATACCCGCAACATGCCGCCTGAAGCCTTGTTTGTTGCTCTGGTCGGCGAGCGCTTTGACGCGCACGATTTTGCTGCTCAGGCGGTAGAAGCCGGGGCCAGTGCATTGTTAGTCGAGCGCGAGCTGGACGTAGCAGCGCCGCAACTGATTGTGGACGACAGCAAACAGGCACTCGGCCAGCTCGCAAGCTGGGTGCATCAGCAGTGCCAAACCCCGACCATTGCGATCACCGGCAGCTGCGGTAAAACCACGGTTAAAGAGATGGTGGCCAGCATTCTGGCGGCCAAAGGCCAGGTCTTGTTTACCGCCGGTAACTTTAATAATGACATCGGTGTGCCGCTGACGCTGCTGCGCTCGACAGCGCAGGATGATTACGCGGTGATCGAGCTTGGCGCCAATCACATTGGTGAGATTGCGTATACCACAGCGCTGGTGAAGCCGGATGTGGCCGTGGTCAACAATGTGGCGGCTGCGCACCTGGAAGGTTTTGGCTCGATTGACGGGGTGAAACGCGCCAAAGGTGAAATTTATCAGGGCCTTAAACCGGGGAGCACCGCACTGGTGAACCTTGACAGTCACGGCGGTGAACTGTGGCAGGCGGTGCTGGCCGACAAAACGGTGCAAACTTTTTCCGTGACGGATCACAGCGCTGACTTTTATCCGCGTGACATCGTGTTGAATAGCGCCGGTGAAGCGAGCTTTATCATGATGACGCCGCAGGGCGAAATCGCGGTTAAGCTTGGCATTATCGGCCAGCACAACGTGGCGAATGCATTGGCGGCCAGTGCACTGGCGATGGAACTGGGCGCAAGCCTTGACGAGGTGCAGGCGGGACTGGCGCATCTGGCCAAAGTAAAAGGCCGGGTTGAAGTCAGCCAGTTAACCGACCAGATCCGCCTGATTGATGACAGTTACAATGCCAGCGTTCCGGCCATGAAAGCCGCGGTGGATCTGCTTGGTGGTTTTTGTGCCACTCGCTGGCTGATTTTGGGCAATATGGCCGAGTTAGGCGATGAAAGCCTTGCACTTCACCGACAAGTCGGTGAACATGCTGCACCATTCCAGTTTGAATATGTTCTGACATATGGTGAGGATACGAAAGTGATCAGCGAGGTCTGTCACGGCCGTCATTTCGCCTCGCATCAGGATATGATTATGTTTATCGAGCAGCAACTTGACCAACAACAGGATCGTGCTCACGTATTGATCGTCAAAGGGGCGAACAGTGCGGGTATGGGCCAGATCGCTGCTGCTCTTAAGGAGAAATACTCATGATTATTTGGCTTGCGGAGTTACTCCAGCCATATTTTTCGTTTTTCCGTTTGTTTGAATACCTGTCATTTCGAGCAATCGTCAGCATCCTGACCGCCCTGGCGCTCTCTTTGTGGATGGGCCCGCGTCTGATTAAACGCCTGCAGCTGCTGCAAATCGGCCAGGTGGTACGTAACGACGGCCCGGAATCGCATTTCAGTAAACGCGGTACGCCGACCATGGGCGGGGTGATGATCCTGGCTTCGATCATTATCACCGTACTGCTGTGGTCTGATCTCAGTAACCCTTATGTGTGGGCGGTATTGGCGGTACTGCTCGGCTATGGTGTGGTCGGTTTTGTCGATGATTACCGTAAAGTGGTGCGTAAGAAACACCGATGGCCTGATCGCGCGCTGGAAATATTTCTGGCAGTCGGCGATTGCGCTGGTGGTGGCATTTGCGCTGTACGCCCATGGCCAGGATACCGCAGCGACTCAGCTGGTGGTGCCTTTCTTCAAAGATGTCATGCCGCAGTTGGGTCTGTTGTATATCGTACTGACTTACTTCGTGATTGTCGGCACCAGTAATGCGGTCAACCTGACCGATGGCCTGGACGGCTTGGCCATCATGCCGACCGTACTGGTGGCGGCCGGTTTTGCCGTGATTGCCTGGGCAACCGGTAACGTTAACTTCGCTAATTATCTGCACATTCCCTACATTCCGTACACCTCGGAGCTGGTGGTGGTCTGTACTGCCATGGTCGGTGCCGGCCTGGGCTTCTTGTGGTTCAACACCTATCCGGCGCAAGTATTTATGGGCGATGTCGGCTCACTGGCACTGGGCGGCGCGCTGGGTACCATTGCCGTGCTGGTTCGTCAGGAGTTTGTGCTGGTGATCATGGGCGGTGTATTTGTGATGGAAACCCTGTCGGTGATTCTGCAGGTCGGCTCGTACAAGTTGCGTGGTCAGCGTATCTTCCGTATGGCCCCTATTCATCACCACTATGAATTGAAAGGCTGGCCGGAGCCGCGGGTTATCGTACGTTTCTGGATCATTTCCATCGTACTGGTACTGATTGGTTTGGCGACGCTTAAGGTGCGCTAATCCGGCTGGTGACGTTAAAGTAACTCACTGAAATTGGAAATAAAATGGACCGTTGGCAAGGCATTAAGCATGTAGTGGTCGCAGGGCTCGGTATTACCGGGCTCTCTGTCGTTAAATATCTGCAAAAATTTCATCCTCAGCTGCAGGTACGGGTGATTGATACCCGTGAGACGCCGCCCGGGCGAGACCAGCTTGCCCCTGAGATCGGCCTGCATTGCGGCAGCTGGAACCTGGAGTGGCTGCTGGAGGCGGATCTGATTGTCGCCAACCCCGGTATTGCTCTGGCCACCCCGCAGATTCAGCAGGCGCTGGCAGCTGGAGTCCCAGTGGTGGGTGACATTGAGCTGTTTGCCTGGCACTGCGATAAGCCGGTGATTGCCATTACCGGTTCAAACGGCAAAAGTACTGTTACGGATTTAACCGGCGTGCTGGCTAACGCTGCCGGTGTTGCAACTGCAATTGGCGGCAATATTGGTGTACCGGCGCTGGATTTACTCTCGACGTCTGCCGAGCTGTATGTACTGGAGCTGTCCAGCTTCCAGCTTGAAACGACAGCCAGCCTGGCACCGGTTGCGGCAGCCTTCCTTAATTTGTCTGAAGATCACATGGATCGCTACGACAGCATGCAGGGCTACCGCGCGGCAAAACTGCGTATTTTTGACCATGCGGCCACGGCGGTGATTAACGCCGATGACAATCAGACTTGGCCCGAGCAGGACAGTGTCCGCAGCGTGAGCTTTGGTCTGGAACAGCCGGCGGATTACTGCACCGCTCTCATCAGTGCCGACGGCGCTGCGCCGCAGGAGTGGCTGATGGCCAATGGCACTGCGGTGCTGCCAAGTCACGAGCTGACCTTAGTCGGACGGCACAATGTGGCTAACGTACTGACGGTGCTCGCTTTACTCGATGCTGCGGGCGTGAATTATACAAACGCGCTCACTGCGCTTAAGTCTTACACCGGGTTGACACATCGTTGTCAGGTAGTTGCCGATAATCAGGGTATAACCTGGGTCAACGACTCTAAGGCAACCAATGTGGCCAGCACGCTGGCGGCGTTGTCCGGGCTGAGCTTGCAGGGCACTTTGTACCTGTTGGTTGGTGGGGTCGGCAAAGGGGCGGACTTTACGCCGCTGCAGCCGGTGTTTGCCACTCTGCCGCTGCAGCTGTGCTGTTTCGGCCGCGACGGCGATCAATTCATGCCGCTGCATCCGTCGGCGCAGCGTTATGACAGCATGCAGGATGTGGTGCGTGCGATTCGGCCGCAACTTCAGGCCGGGGATATGGTCTTACTGTCGCCGGCCTGTGCCAGCTTTGATCAGTTTGCCAACTTTATGGCGCGCGGTGATACTTTTGCTGAGCTGGCGCGTCATTATGCTTAATTAAATGGCTTTATCTAATTAAACCAAGGGAACGATTTTGTTACTGTCCAAACCCATTTCCGCCCTGAGCCACTGGCTGCGCACGCCCTCACCACAAGTTCTGTTTGACCGGCAGTTGGTGTGGATTGCGCTCGGCCTGATGCTGATCGGTCTGGTGATGGTGACGTCAGCCTCGTTCCCGATCAGCTCACGGCTGACGGACGATCCGTTCCACTTTATGTTCCGCCATGGCATCTTCCTGTTTCTGGCTCTCGCCACCTCTTCCGTGGTGCTGCGGGTGCCGATGCAACGCTGGATGCAATACAGCACCGTGTTACTGGCGATCTCTTTCCTTTTGCTGATCATCGTGTTGCTGGCCGGTAAGTCGGTCAACGGTGCATCGCGCTGGATCCCGCTCGGGCTGTTCAACCTGCAGCCGGCCGAGGTGGCTAAGCTGTCACTGTTTATTTTCATGTCCGGTTATCTGGTACGTAAGCACGATGAAGTGCGCCAGACTTTCTTCGGCGGCTTTATGAAGCCGATCATGGTGTTTGGTACCCTGGCGATCCTGCTGCTCGGTCAGCCCGATTTGGGCACCGTGATCGTGATGCTGGTGACTCTGTTTGGCATGCTGTTTATCGCCGGGGCCAAACTGTCCCAGTTCCTGGCGCTGATGGTGGCCGGTATTCTGGCGGTGGTGGCGCTGATTGCGGCTGAACCGTATCGTATCCGCCGTGTGACCTCATTTCTTGACCCGTGGGAAGACCCGTTCGGCAGCGGTTATCAGCTGACTCAGTCACTGATGGCCTTTGGCCGTGGCGAATGGTTTGGCCAGGGGCTGGGCAACTCGATTCAGAAACTGGAATATCTGCCGGAAGCGCACACCGACTTTGTCTTCGCCGTGATGGCAGAAGAGCTTGGTTTTGTCGGTGTCACCCTGGTATTGATGCTGATTTTCAGCCTGGTATTCAAAGCGATCCTGATTGGTAAAAAAGCGTTCGAACACGATCACCAGTTTGGTGGTTATCTGGCGTTTGGTATCGGGATCTGGTTTGCGTTCCAGACCTTAGTGAACGTCGGCGCGGCGGCCGGTATGGTACCTACCAAGGGTCTGACTCTGCCGCTGATCAGTTACGGCGGCTCCAGTTTAATTATTATGTCGGTGGCGGTGTCGATACTGTTACGTATTGACCACGAATGCCGGCTGGCGCAACGCCACAACACAAAAGAACTCAATGATGAAAAACAATAAACGATTGATGGTAATGGCTGGTGGCACCGGAGGGCACGTCTTTCCGGGGCTGGCGGTTGCAAAACAGCTGCAGCAGCAGGGATGGGACATCCGCTGGCTGGGCACCGCTGATCGTATGGAAGCGGATCTGGTGCCTAAGCATGGTATCGAGATTGATTTTATTCGCGTCAAAGGATTACGCGGACAGGGTATTGCGCGCCTGATTAAAGCGCCGTTTCAGATAGTCAATGCCATTATGCAGGCACGCCGCCATATGCAGGCCTGGCAGCCGGATGCGGTGCTGGGCATGGGCGGTTACGTCAGCGGCCCGGGGGGCATCGCCGCCTGGACGCTGGGTATTCCTGTGGTGCTGCATGAACAGAATGCGGTGGCCGGGCTGACCAACCAGTGGCTGTCGAAAATTGCCCGTAAGGTGTTTCAGGCCTTTGATGGCGCATTCCCGAAAGCGCCGGTAGTGGGTAACCCGGTGCGCGCTGATGTAGTGGCGTTGCCGGCACCAGCGCAGCGTCTGGCTGAGCGTGACGGACCGGTGCGGATTCTGGTTATGGGTGGCAGTCAGGGCGCGCGGATTCTTAACCAGACTTTGCCGCAGGTTGCCGCTAAACTGGGCGCCGGTTATCAGATTCGCCATCAGGCGGGTAAAAATAACCAGGATGAGGTTGAACAGGCGTATCAGCAGCAGGGCGTGGTTAATGCGCAGGTGACCGAGTTTATCGATGATGTGGCGGCAGCTTATGCATGGGCCGACCTTCTGGTGTGCCGCTCGGGTGCTTTGACCGTGTCTGAAGTGTCAGCAGCCGGGGTGGGGGCGATTTTCATTCCGTTTATGCACAAAGACCGCCAGCAGGCACTCAATGCCGACCACCTGGTCGAATGCGGCGCCGCACAGATGATTGAGCAGCCGCAACTGACCGTGGATAAACTGGCACAGACGATTTCCGGCCTGGATCGCGCGGCACTGCTGGCGATGGCCGAGCAGGCCCGTAATGCGGCCAAACTGGATGCAGATAAAGTGGTGGCGGAAGCGATTATTGGGCTGACAGAGCCTGGCCACACTCCAAATTGAGAACAGATTCATGACAATTAAACACACTCAAGATTTAGCACAGATTCGCGCTATGGTTCCGGAGATGCGCCGGGTGAAATGCATTCATTTTATCGGCATCGGCGGTGCCGGTATGAGCGGGATCGCTGAGGTGCTGCTCAATGAAGGCTACCAGATCACAGGGTCTGATATTGCCTCGAACGCGGTGACTCAGCGTCTGGCTGAAAAAGGTGCCACCATTTTTATCGGCCATGCCGCAGAGAACGTAGCGCAGGCCAGCGTGGTCGTGGTCTCGACCGCTATCAATGAACAGAACCCGGAAATCAAAGCAGCACGTGAAAAACGTATCCCGGTGGTGCGCCGCGCAGAAATGCTGGCCGAGCTGATGCGTTTCCGACACGGTATCGCGGTGGCAGGTACGCACGGTAAAACCACCACTACCGCCTTGGTGACGCAGATTTATTCTGAAGCCGGTCTCGATCCGACTTTTGTCAACGGCGGTCTGGTGAAAAGCGCCGGTACCAACGCGCGTCTTGGTTCGAGCCGTATTCTGATTGCTGAAGCCGACGAGAGTGATGCCTCGTTCCTGCATCTGCAGCCGATGATGTCGATTGTGACCAACATCGAAGCGGATCACATGGACACTTACGGTGGCGATTTTGAAACCCTGAAACAGACCTTTATCGAGTTTCTGCATAACCTGCCGTTCTACGGCCGTGCGATTATGTGTATCGATGATGCGGTCATTCGTGAGCTGATCCCGCGTATCAGCCGTCATGTGATCACTTACGGCTTCGCACAAGATGCCGATGTACGGATTGAAAACTACCGTCAGGAAGGTCAGCAGGGCAAATTTACTGTAGTACGTCAGGGGCGCAAAAACCTCGATATTACCCTTAATATCCCGGGCCGCCACAATGCGCTCAATGCCGCGGCGGCCATTGCGGTGGCGACCGAAGACGATGTCGATGATGCTGCGATTCTGCGCGCTATGGAAAGCACCCAGGGCACCGGGCGTCGTTTCGATCAGCTGGGCGAGTTTGAAACCGGACGTGGTAAAGCCATGCTGGTGGACGACTATGGTCACCACCCGACCGAAGTGGATGTGACCATTGCGGCGGCACGTAATGGCTGGAGTGATAAACGTCTGGTGATGATTTTCCAGCCGCACCGTTATACCCGTACCCGCGATCTGTATGACGATTTTGCCAACGTGCTGGAGCAGGTTGATGTACTGCTGATGCTGGATGTGTACTCGGCCGGTGAGAAACCGATCGCTGGTGCCGACAGCCGTTCACTGTGTCGTACCATTCGCAGCCGCGGTAAGCTGGATCCGATTTTTGTCCCTGACAGCAAGACCTTACCGTCAGTTTTAGCCAACGTCCTACAAGACGGTGACCTGGTTCTGACGCAAGGCGCCGGTGATGTGGGCAAAGTAGCCAAAGATTTGGCGGCGTTGCAATTGTGCATCGAAAAGATGCAGAGCTAATAACGCTGTAACAAGATGTAATATGCTACACAATTAGTGGATTGCTGAACTAAGGTTGTATTGATTATCAATTTTGTATTTGAGTATTTGATACTTTCCACCACCTCAGTATAATCCAAAGGTTAAAGCCAGTGCTTTTGCCTCTATTACAAAAAGAAATAGGGAATCAATTTGCCAGTCGCCAACAGGAAAATCGGACTTTGATTAACCGTTTGTTTGCCAAAGTGAATGTATTTGACAAGGTTAATGTGTTTGCCAGAGGTGGTGCGCTTGCTAAAAGCAGTGTGATGTTCGCCAAAGGCAGCAACGTAGTTGCCAAGAGCAGCGCAATGGCCACAAGCAGTGTATTTGCTCAGGGGCGCCGATTGTCCGCGTCACCACAGGTAAAAAAACATGCCGCAGGCGGCAGCTTTTTTATTGTGGTGCTGTTGCTGATTGGTTTTTTGTTGTATTCGACGATCAGCTGGATGTGGGACGAACAACGTCTGCCACTGTCCAAAATCGTATTGCAGGGTGATTTACAATACGTCTCGACCTCTGATGTGCAGCGGGCTTTTGCCCGTATTGATCACATCGGCACTTTTATGTCACAGGATATTGATGTGCTGCAGGACAGCGTGCAGTCGATTCCCTGGGTGTCACATGCTTCAATTCGCAAGCAGTGGCCGGATACGATTAAAGTGTTTTTGACCGAGCACAAAGTTGCCGCCATCTGGAATGGCAATGCGCTGTTAGATGACACTGGGTACGTGTTTGACGGCGATATCGGTCTGGTTAATGAAGAGCACGTAAAGCTGTACGGTCCGCAGGGCAGTGCGCCGGAAGTGCTAAAAGTCTGGCGTGAGTATCAGGACAAGTTTGCGCGTATCGGGCACAGCATTTCATCGCTGCTGCTCAATGAGCGGCGAGCCTGGCAGATCATTTTGGATAACGGTATCCGGCTGGAGTTGGGAAAGGAGTCGCTTGATGAACGTATCAACCGCTTTTTTCTTCTCTACAAGCAATTAGGCAGTGACGCTGACCGGGTCAGTTATATCGACCTCAGATACGATACCGGCGCTGCAGTAGGTTGGATTTCAGAACAAGAGAATACAGATGACTAAAACTGCCAACGACAACATTATTGTTGGTCTGGATATCGGCACCGCCACCGTATCAGCGCTTGTGGGTGAAGTCCTCCCTGATGGTCAAATTAATATTATTGGTTCAGGTAATAGCCCGTCTCGTGGCATGGATAAAGGTGGTGTCAACGATCTGGAATCGGTGGTGAAATCGGTCCAGCGTGCGATAGACCAGGCAGAATTGATGGCCGAGTGCCAGATTAACAATGTGTTTTTGTCGATTTCCGGCCGACACATTGCCAGCCGAATTGAAAAAGGCATGGGAACCATTTCGGATGAAGAGGTGTCCCAGGACGATATGGATCGGGCGATCCATACCGCAAAATCAATCAAAATTGGCGAAGAGCAGCGAATCTTGCATGTCATTCCTCAAGAATTTACGATTGATTATCAAGAAGGCATTAAAAATCCGTTAGGATTATCGGGTGTACGTATGGAAGTCAGCGTACATTTGATCACTTGTCACAATGATATGGCAAGAAACATCATTAAAGCCGTGGAACGTTGCGGTTTAAAAGTTGAACAGTTAGTGTACTCAGGATTGGCGGCCAGCAATGCCGTGATTACCGAAGATGAGCGCGAACTTGGTGTGTGTGTGATCGATATTGGTGCAGGCACCATGGATATTGCCATCTGGACGGGCGGCGCACTACGGCACACCGAAGTGCTTTCATACGCCGGCAACGCGGTCACCAGTGATATTGCGTTTGCATTCGGTACACCGGTCAGCGACGCCGAAGAGATCAAAGTTAAATACGGTTGTGCGCTGAGTGAACTGGTCAGCAAAGATGACACAGTTAACGTTCCCAGCGTAGGTGGGCGTCCGTCTCGCAGTTTGCAGCGTCAAACCTTGTCGGAAGTCATTGAGCCTCGCTACACTGAGTTAATGGGCCTGGTAAACCAGACTATTGACTCAGTTCAGGAAAAATTGCGCCAGGACGGAATTAAGCACCACCTGGCAGCCGGTATTGTTTTAACCGGCGGCGCGGCGCAAATAGAAGGTTTAGTTGAGTGTGCGGAGCGGGTGTTCCGCAACCAGGTCAGAGTTGGCAAACCTCTCGAGGTCAGTGGCCTGACCGATTACGTTAAAGAGCCGTATCATTCTACGGCAGTTGGTTTACTTCATTATGCAAAAGACAGCCAGATTAATGACGACAGTGATTACCAGGAGCCTAAGCGCCAGTCGGTGTCGGGATTATTCGGTCGTTTGCGTAATTGGATACAAAAAGAGTTTTAACCTGAGTTGCAGGAAAAACGGAGATAACACATGTTTGAACCGATGATGGAAATGTCTGACGAAGCTGTAATCAAAGTCGTTGGGGTTGGTGGTGGCGGTGGTAACGCCGTTGAACACATGGTACGTGAGTCCATCGAAGGCGTGGAATTCATCAGTATCAATACAGATGCACAAGCGCTTCGTAAAACCAGCGTAAGCACAGTCATTCAAATCGGTGGCGATATCACCAAAGGCCTGGGTGCGGGTGCTAATCCGCAAGTAGGACGTGATGCAGCTCTCGAAGACAGAGAACGTATTAAAGAAGTTCTCGAAGGTGCCGATATGGTATTTGTCGCCGCTGGTATGGGTGGCGGTACCGGTACCGGTGCTGCTCCTGTAATTGCGGAAGTGGCTAAAGAAACTTGGCATCCTGACGGTTGCTGTAGTGACCAAGCCATTCAGCTTTGAAGGTAAAAAACGTCTTTCGTTCGCGGAACAGGGTATTGAAGAGTTGTCTAAGCATGTTGACTCTCTGATCACTATTCCAAACGAAAAACTACTGAAAGTACTGGGTCGTGGGATCACTTTACTTGAAGCCTTTGCCAGCGCGAACGACGTACTTAAGAATGCAGTACAAGGTATCGCAGAACTGATTACTCGTCCGGGTATGATCAACGTCGACTTTGCGGACGTACGTACCGTGATGTCGGAAATGGGTCACGCCATGATGGGTAGCGGTGTTGCGAAAGGTGAAGACCGTGCTGAAGAAGCGGCCGAAATGGCGATTTCCAGCCCACTGCTGGAAGACATCGACCTGGCTGGCGCGCGTGGCGTACTGGTTAACATTACCGCAGGTCTGGATATGCGTCTGGATGAGTTCGAAACGGTTGGTAACACTGTTAAAGCGTTTGCTTCTGACAATGCGACTGTCGTGATCGGTACTTCTCTGGATCCGGATATGGCTGAAGAGATTCGCGTAACGGTTGTTGCTACAGGTATCGGCAACGAGCGTAAACCGGATATCACTCTGGTCGCCGGCGGTAAAGCGAAACCTGCGCAGGCAGCTCAACCACAGCAAGCGGCAGTCGCTGCAAAAGTGGAAGAAAAACCGGCACAACCTTTGCAAGAGAAAGTAGAAGTGAAAACTCAGCCAGCACCGGCTCAGAGCTCAGCATCTGCTTCAGCAAGCCAAAGCACTGCGCCTAAGCAAGAGAAAGAAAACGGATATCTGGATATCCCGGCTTTCTTACGTCGTCAGGCTGATTAGATTCTCGCCACAATTTGACACTGTTCAAAATTCTGGTAGGATGTCGGTCGATAAGGTATATCGGCCGAGCTTTGTGGCATCGATTTAGAGGCAAGTAGATGATTAGACAACGTACACTGAAAGAAATAGTGAAAACAACTGGGGTGGGACTTCACTCTGGTCGTAAGGTCACGTTAACTCTTCGCCCAGCTGCTGCAAATACTGGTATCGTTTACCGTCGTACCGACGTAAATCCACCTGTGGATTTCCCGGCTGACCCGGAATCTGTACGCGACACTATGTTGTGTACCGCTCTGGTGAATGACGAAGGCATTCGTATCTCTACAGTTGAGCACCTGAGCGCAGCTTTAGCGGGTATGGGCATCGACAACGTGATCGTTGAAGTGGATGCGCCGGAAATTCCGATTATGGACGGTAGTGCGAGTCCGTTTGTATACCTGCTGCAACAAGCAGGCGTAGAAACGTTGAACGCACCTAAGCGTTTCATCCGTATCAAGAAACCAGTTCGTATTGAAGATGGCGACAAGTGGGCGGAACTGCGCCCGCACAACGGCTTCAAAATGGACTTCGAAATCGAATTCAATCACCCGGCGATTGATGGTGACGAACAGCATCTGGTGTTCGACTTCTCATCGCAAGGCTTTGTGAAAGAGATTTCCCGTGCACGTACCTTTGGTTTTATGCGTGATATCGAATACTTACAGTCACAGAATCTGTGTCTGGGTGGTAGCTTCGATTGTGCTATCGTTCTGGATGATTACCGCATCCTGAACGAAGAAGGCCTGCGTTTTGCCAATGAGTTCGTGACGCACAAAGTCCTGGATGCGATTGGTGATCTGTACATGAGCGGACACGCGATTGTCGGTGAATTCTGTGCCTATAAATCGGGCCACGGTCTGAATAACCAACTGCTGCGCGCAGTACTGGCGGATCAGGAAGCGTGGGAATGGGCAACCTTCGAAGAAGAAGCGGGCTCTCCGGTTGCATTCGCAGAACCAAACATGGTTATTGCATAAGCGAAAGATTAATGAAAAAAGCCAGACTAAGGTCTGGCTTTTTTTGTGTCATTTTTTCGCCAGCTTAGCCAGGCTTTCCAGCCGTTTGCGTACTTTCGGTGACGCATTTTCGGCGATCGTCATCAGAACATGGGCGGCATGATCCGTCAGGGGAGGGCGGGCTTTTGCCTCTTCCTTCTTTGCCGCCGCGGCAGAGTTGCCGCGATAGAGATCCGGATTGATCCGGATCTCTATGCTGATCAAGCGTCCGAAGCCCTGCGCGCGCAGCTGATTGAGCAGTGACAGACGATCGTAGTCGATCTTCATTTTGATCGCAGCGCTGGCGGCTTCGAGGATCAGATGACCGCCACGGATGTTGGCGGCACGCACATGCTTTTCAGTGCCGCGTGGCAGCAGCGTTTTGAGGATTTGATTGAGCTGGAGAATTTCTTTGGCATGCTCTTGCACCTGCTTGAGTCGCGATGCTTCGAGCAGTTTCTTCAGTGTTGGTCGGGCGGTGATCGCGCATCGGGTGCATCCGGTAATGGGTATGACTTTATTCTACCTGTTAACGCGAGTGAACGAAAACAGTGCGGTGGCCGAAAATGTCTGAATCCGTGCGGATAAAGCAGGATGTGATGATAAACCGCACACTAAACAGTGGCCTGAGCGCACAAATTGGTAAGCTTGCTGCAAACAAACCGGTTTGAGCATGGTTGTTCGGACAAAAATTCTCTAAACTAGGCGCCACTTAATTCATTTACTGCCTTGAAAATACGCGTCACCATCACAATATCCCAAGATACATGACATACCTCAGTATCCTTAGTTGAAATTAGGTAGACACTACAAAGGCATTAAGTAGATCGGGATGATCGAAGTAAAGAGAGATTCACATCAATGATAACTAAGTTACTGACCAAAGTGGTTGGCAGCCGTAATGACCGTACATTACGCCGCTTAAGAAAAATCGTAAAAGAGATCAATAACTACGAACCTGCATTTGAAACACTTTCTGACGATGAACTGAAAGCCAAGACCGTCGAATTCCGTCAACGTATTGAACAGGGCGAATCGCTCGACCAACTTCTTCCAGAAGCCTTTGCAACAGTACGTGAAGCCTCTAAACGTGTCTTTGGTATGCGTCATTTCGACGTACAGCTGATCGGTGGTATGGTGCTTAATGCCGGCCAAATCGCAGAGATGCGCACCGGTGAAGGTAAAACTCTGACCGCAACCCTGCCAGCCTACCTGAATGCTCTGCCGGGCAAAGGCGTTCACATTGTAACCGTCAACGACTACCTGGCTAAACGTGACGCGGAGACCAACCGTGCGCTATTCGAATTCCTTGGTATGACCGTCGGCGTTAACGTACCGAATATGCCACCGCAAGAGAAAAAAGAAGCGTATCAAGCGGATATCCTCTACGGCACCAACAACGAATTTGGTTTTGACTACCTGCGTGACAACATGGCATTCCGCGTTGAAGACCGTGTGCAACGCGAGCGTTTCTTTGCGGTGGTCGATGAGGTGGACTCGATTCTGATCGATGAAGCGCGTACCCCGCTGATTATTTCCGGTCCGGCTGAAGACAGCTCAGAGCTTTATACCCGCATTAATACCCTGATCCCGCACCTGAAACTGCAGGATAAAGAGGACTCGGAAGAGTACCGTGGTGACGGCCACTACACCGTGGATGAAAAATCCAAGCAGGTTTATCTGACTGAAACCGGTCAGGAATATGTCGAAGAGCTGCTGATCAACAACGGCCTGATGGAAGAGGGTGATACCCTTTACTCACCGGCGAACATCAGCCTGCTGCACCATGTCAACGCGGCACTGCGCGCTCACGTTCTGTTCGAGAAGAACGTCGATTACATCGTGACTGACAACGGCGAAGTGGTCATTGTTGACGAACACACCGGTCGTACTATGCCGGGTCGTCGCTGGTCTGATGGTCTGCACCAGGCGGTGGAAGCCAAAGAAGGCGTTAAGATTCAGAACGAAAACCAGACCCTGGCTTCAATTACCTTCCAGAACTTCTTCCGTCTGTACGAAAAGCTGTCGGGTATGACAGGTACTGCCGATACTGAAGCGTTCGAGTTCCAGTCGATCTACGGTCTGGAAACTGTGGTTATTCCAACCAACAAACCAATGATTCGTAACGATATGCCGGATGTGGTGTACCGTACCGAGTTAGAAAAATTTGCCGCGATTAAAGAAGACATCAAGGCACGGGTCGAAAAAGGCCAGCCGGTGCTGGTGGGTACGGTATCGATTGAAAAATCGGAACTGCTCTCCAATGCGCTGAAGAAAGACAACATCAAGCACAACGTGCTGAACGCCAAGTTCCACGAAAAAGAAGCGGAAATCGTGGCTGAAGCGGGTAAACCGGGTTCGGTGACTATCGCGACCAACATGGCCGGTCGTGGTACCGATATCGTGCTGGGTGGCAGCTGGCAGTCTAAAGTTGAGACGCTGGATAATCCGACTGCGGAACAGATTGCCGAGATCAAAGCGGAGTGGAAACAGGTTCACGATGCGGTACTGGCATCCGGTGGTCTGCACATTATCGGTACTGAGCGTCACGAATCACGTCGTATCGATAACCAGTTGCGTGGTCGTGCCGGTCGTCAGGGTGATGCGGGTTTCGACCCGATTCTATCTGTCGATGGAAGATACCCTGCTGCGTATCTTTACCTCGGATCGTATGGCGAGTTTGATCCAGAGCGGTATGGAAGAAGGCGAAGCGATCGAAAGTAAGATGCTGTCACGCTCAATCGAAAAAGCGCAACGTAAAGTGGAAGGCCGTAACTTCGATATTCGTAAGCAGTTGCTGGAATACGATGATGTGGCGAATGACCAGCGTAAAGTGGTGTACGAGCTGCGTGATGAGCTGATGGTGGCGGACAACATCAGTGAGATGATTGAACAAAACCGTATTGATGTACTGACGGCTGTGATTGATGAGTACATTCCGCCGCAGTCGCTGGAAGATATGTGGGATATCGCCGGCCTGCAGGATCGCCTTAAAAACGATTTTGATCTGGAGCTGCCGCTGCAGGAATGGCTGGATAACGACGACAAACTGTACGAAGAAGCGCTGCGTGAGCGTATCCTTGAGCAGGCAGTGACGGTTTACCAGCAGAAAGAAGCCGCGGTGGGCGAATCTGTGATGCGCAACTTCGAGAAATCGGTGATGCTGCAGACGCTCGATACGCTGTGGAAAGAGCATCTGGCGGCGATGGATCACCTGCGTCAGGGCATTCACCTGCGTGGTTACGCGCAGAAAAACCCGAAACAGGAGTACAAACGTGAGTCGTTTGAACTGTTTGAAGGTCTGCTTGATTCACTGAAATCTGATGTGATCATGATTCTGTCCAAAGTTCGTGTTCAGCAACAGGAAGAAGTGGAGCGCATGGAAGAGCAGCGCCGGGTGCAGGCTGAAGAAGCCGCACGTCTGGCTCAGGCTCAGCACCAGAGCGCGGACGGTTCCGACGACGAGCAGGATGACCATCAGCCACAAGTGCGTGACGAGCGTAAAGTCGGTCGTAACGAACCTTGTCCGTGTGGCAGTGGTAAAAAATACAAACAGTGTCATGGCAAGATTGCCTGATCCTGATTGAAACAGAGAGTCGCCCCGGGGCGGCTCTTTTTTTGTCTGTCAGTCGGCTCGTCAGTAATTTGAGTTTATCTCTGATGAGCTTTTCTTTAATAAGTAACCTAGTGCATATTTATGCTCAGGTGTTTATCTCAGATGATAACGGCCGGGCGCAGCTAACACTGGACTTTCACCTGGCGGGCGATAACCTAGTCGGTCAATAGTGAGCCCCGAGTTCTAGTGCACAGGAATTAATATGAAACGTATTCATATCGTTGCCGGGATTATTTTTAATCCCGATCAATCACAAATTTTTATCACCAAGCGTCCGGATAACCTGCATAAAGGTGGTTTCTGGGAATTTCCCGGCGGCAAAGTCGAAGCGGGTGAGTCAATTGAGCAGGCGATGACGCGCGAGCTCAACGAAGAGATTGGGATTGAAGTCACTGAGCAGGCGTGTTTTGAGCACCTGGAATATGACTATCCGGAAAAATCACTCAAGTTTGATTTTATCCTGGTAACGGCTTTCAACGGCCAGCCTTACGGACGTGAAGGACAAAGCGGGCAGTGGGTTAAAGTCGCCGATCTGAAAGACTACACTTTCCCGGAAGCCAACGTGCCGGTGCTGGAGCGCGTGCTGAGAGAATTTGCCTGACGCTGAGCGATAGTAAGTAGCGTTACTCGCTACAGTAAGTAGTGCTACTAGCCGCAGTAAGTGCTAGCCACAGCCAGCGATAGTTGATAGTTTATCGTTACTAGCAGGAACCATCGTGCCGAGCACGAATGAACAAAAGAATGGAGAATACGCAATGGTAAGAATTGCGATTGCAGGCGCTGCCGGCCGTATGGGCCGTAATCTGGTTAAAGCGACGCATCACAACCCGCTGTCTACTGTGGGTGCCGGTTCAGAAACGTCCCGAGTCATCTCTGGTGGGGGTCGATGTCGGTGAACTGTGCGGCGAAGGCCGTTTTGATGTTGCCCTGATCGATAACCTGGAGCAGGTGATTGACCAGTTCGATGTGATTATTGATTTTACCGCCCCGGTCAGCACACTGGCTAATCTTGAGCTGTGTAAAAAACATGGTAAGAAGCTGGTGATTGGTACCACAGGTTTCAGTGAGCAGGAGCGCGCGCAAATTGATGAAGCCGCTAAGCTGATCCCAATCGTGATGGCACCAAACTACAGTGTCGGTGTTAACCTGGTGTTCAAGCTGCTGGAAAAAGCGGCTAAAGTGATGGGTGACTACTGCGATATCGAAATCGTCGAAGCGCATCACCGTCATAAAGTCGATGCTCCTTCCGGTACGGCTATCGGTATGGGTGAAGCGATTGCCGGTGCGATGGGCAATAAGCTCAGCGATGTGGCTGTGTATGCCCGTGAAGGGATTACCGGTGAACGTACCCGCAACGAAATTGGTTTTGCGACCATCCGTGCCGGCGACATTGTGGGTGAGCATACTGCGATGTTTGCTGATATCGGTGAGCGGGTCGAGATCACCCACAAAGCGACCGACCGCATGACATTTGCCAACGGTGCCGTTAAAGCCGCGATCTGGCTGGATGAAAAACCAGCGGGTTTCTACACCATGACAGACGTCATCGGTCTTAACGATCTCTAATTACATAATTATGCGCCAAGACCCCTTGGCGCATTCGTTTCCTTTCTGCTAAACTCAGCAAAATCATCTCATCCCTTTTTGGTCTTTCCTGACCACTTTTCTGTTTATTATTTTGGTTTGAAGCAAAAAATAGAATGTAATCGATTTTTTATGTGTTAAAAAATCCAGATTATCGTTTGCCTCAATCGGGATAGCAAAAAAAACGCCAAGATTGATTCCGTGCGGCTGTTTTTTATTCAATTTAGCCTAAGTGAATTCTCAAACCGGCCAAAACATATGGTTTTACTGTGTTTGAATGAATTTTTCGTTGTAACAGGTCAAATTCCAATTTTATTTTTGAACAATTATTGACAGAAGTCACGGTGCTAATTAGAATACCGCCAATTTGTCTGATATACCCTAAAGCAAAGTTAAAATGCGAGCAGGAAGGCAAATGTGCAGTTTAATTTAAAATTTTTGCATTTTTATTCTGGAGGTTGTCTTGAGTAAATCAGCACTGTTAGTCCTGGAAGATGGGACAGTGTTCCACGGAATTTCCATTGGAGCAGATGGTTCGTCCGTTGGTGAAGTCGTTTTTAATACCTCGATGACGGGGTACCAAGAAATCCTCACTGATCCTTCCTATTCTCAGCAAATCGTTACCCTTACTTACCCTCACATTGGCAATACCGGCACCAATGCCGAAGATGAAGAATCATCCCAGATTCATGCACAAGGCCTTGTGATCCGCGATCTTCCTCTTATCGCTTCTAACTTCCGTAGTGAACGTTCCCTTTCTGATTACCTTAAGTCGCAAAACATCGTCGGCATCGCGGATATTGATACCCGTAAGCTGACGCGCATTCTGCGCGAAAAAGGTGCTCAGAACGGTTGCATTCTGGCAGGCGATAACCTGGATGAAGCTCTGGCGCTGGCAAAAGCAAAAGAGTTCCCGGGCCTGAAAGGTATGGATCTGGCGAAAGTAGTAACGACGAAAGAAGCTTACGAATGGAAGCAAGGTTCATGGACGCTGGAAGGCGGACTGCCTGAAGCGAAAGATGACAGCGAGCTGCCATACCACGTTGTGGCTTACGATTTCGGCGCGAAACGTAACATCCTGCGTATGCTGGTCGACCGTGGCTGCCGTCTGACTGTGGTTCCGGCTGAAACGTCTGCAGAAGACGTTCTGGCGCTGAATCCGGATGGCGTATTCCTGTCAAACGGCCCTGGTGACCCTGAACCATGTACTTATGCTATCGAAGCGACCAAGACCTTCCTTGAGAAGAGTCTGCCGGTCTTCGGTATCTGTCTGGGCCAC